>JBJOKY010000078.1:0-14452 GCA_046045865.1 Pseudomonadota bacterium
GACAACGGCTCCAGATGCCGCGCCACCAGGGCGGTGACGATGCCCTGGGGCGACTCACCAATCGCCAGCTCGATCTGCGGCAGGGTCTCGCGCGCGTCCATGGCGGCGATGAGCGCGCGCAGCGGCAGCAGCATGGCGCTCACATGCGGCGGCAGGATGGCGCACACGCTCATGTCGGCCACGTAGCGCGACTTGCGCTCGTGAAAGCCCACCAGCACCACGCCCTTCCTGGCCACCCAGCGCACCGACAGCCGCGCGCGGTAGCGGTAGCCCCAGGCCGGGCCCTCGATGGGCCGCATCACCCGTTCGGGCTTCACCTTGCCCAGGTGCCAGAGGTTGTCCTCCAGCGTGCGCTGCTTGACCGCCACCTGGGCCGCCACATGCAGGTGCTGCATCTTGCAGCCGCCGCAGGCCCCCGGGTGCAGGCCGAAGTGGGGGCAGCCCGGTCGCACGCGCTGCGAGCTTTCGCGGTGGATCTGCACCAGGGCGGCCTGCTCCCAGCTCTTCTTGCCGCGCAGGGTGCGGGCGGTGACCTTTTCGCCCGGCAGGGCGCCCTCGACGAACACGACCTTGCCGTCGTCCTTGCGGGCCACGCCCTGGGCGTCCATGTCGAGGGAGACGATCTGCAGCTGGAGGTCGGTACTCATCGGTGCTAGGTGATGGGAGGCCATGGATATGCGGGCGGGCCAGATGGCCCGGGGCAACGCTGCACCACCATGCAAAACGCCCTGGCCGCCCGGCGGTGAAGGCCGGACCAGGGCGTGCGGGCGCGGGGCAGCCGGCTGCCGGGTTCAGCGACCGGGCAACATGCGGGTCGGGTCGATGGGCTTGCCCTTGCGGCGGATCTCGAAGTGCAACTGCACCCGCTCCGCATCGCTGGCGCCCATCTCGGCGATCTTCTGGCCGCGCCGCACCGGCTGGTCCTCCTTGACCAGCAGCGCCTGGTTGTGCGCGTAGGCGGTCAGGTAGGTGTCGTTGTGCTTGATGATGATGAGGTTGCCGTAGCCACGCAGGCCGGAGCCGGCGTACACCACGCGCCCGTCGGCGGCCGCGACCACCGCATCGCCGGCCTTGCCGGCAATGGCCACACCCTTGTTGCGCGTCTCGTCGAAGCTCGACACCAGCGGGCCCTGTGCCGGCCAGGCCCAGGCGACGTCGTCGTCGGCCTCGCGCGGCGGAACCACGGTTGCCGCGGGAGGCGCGCTGACCGGCGACGGCGCGCTGACCGACGCAGCGACCGGTTGCGTGGATGCCGGGCCCGGCGGCGCCGATGCGGCGGTGGCCACAACAGCCGATGGCGCAGGCGCCGGCGCTGGTGCGCTGGCCGCCGTGCGGTTGTCGAGCCGGCTGGCCACCACGGGGCGCACCGTGGTGGCACCTGGGTCCTGACCCGGCGGCACCACGCGCAGGACCTGACCGACCTCGATCATGTTGGGGTTGTCGAGGTTGTTCCAGCGCTGCAGGTCGCGCCAGTTCTGCCCGGTTTCCAGGCCGATGCGGATCAGCGTGTCGCCCGGTCGCACGGTGTAGTAGCCGCTGCGCCCGGCGTACTCGGCATACGGGGCGGCCGGGGGGGGCGGCGCGGGGCGGGCCGGCTCGACCAGGGGCGGCGGGGTCACCGGCCGCAAGGTGCTGCTGCGGTCTTCGACCGGCGCCTTGTTGCGTGGCAGGGCACAACCACCCAGCGCGGCGCTCAACAGGCAGACCAGCAGCACAGGGCTGGTGCGGCGCAGGGGATTGGTCGTCGGGATGGAGGCGGTCAGGGTGTGGCCTGGGGGCGTCATGGAGGGTGTTCGGGCAGCGCACTGCGGCGTTGTGCAGGCCGTCAGCAGCGCCCTGGATCGTTGACGCCGGATTGTAGGGGGACGAAACGCACGGTCTCGAGCTCGTGGCGCCGTATCGAGCCATCCCCCAGGCGGTCGACGACCACCAGCCGCTGCACCGCGCCGGGGGCCTGTGCACAGGGTGCGACCAGGCGCCCGCCTGGAGCCAGCTGCTCGATCCAGGCCGGCGGCAGGTCGTCGCCTCCGGCGGCGGCGATGATGCCGTCGTAGGGCGCGTTGGGCGCATGGCCCAGGCGGCCGTCGCCGTAGATCAGGCGCAGGCGGTCGCCGCGCAGGCCGGCCAGGTTGGCCTGGGCCTTGTCGAACAGCGGCTTGAGCCGCTCGACCGAATAGACCTGGCGCGCCAGGTGCTCCAGCACCGCGGCCTGGTAGCCGCAGCCGGTGCCGATCTCCAGCACCCGGCCCAGCGCGCGCGGGCCGTCCGGACGCATGCGCAGCAGGCCCAGCATGCGCGCCACGACGCTGGGCTTGGAGATGGTCTGGCCCAGCCCGATGGGCAGGGCGGTGTCCTCGTAGGCCTGGGCGGCCAGGCCGGCATCGACGAAGGCATGGCGCGGCACGGCCGACATGGCCGCCAGCACCTCGGCGTCGCCGCAGCCGTCGGCCTGCAGCAGCGCGACCAGCTGCTGGCGGAAACGCGGTGCGTCCATGCCCGGGCCGGGCGCCGGGCCGAGCGCGCGGTGCTGGTCGCGCAGGCTGGCGGACCAGACCTGCTGCGGGCGCAGCAGGCCCCCGGCCGGTGTGCCCGCCCTCGCCGCCGCTGCCGCTGTCGCCACCGGCAGACGAGCCGGGAACCGCTTGGGTCGGGGCTCGTCGTGCTGGCTCACGACCGGGCCGTGTCCAGACGGGCCGCCCAGGCGGGCAGGCCGGCGTGATCGGTCAGGTCGACCTGCAGTGGCGTGATCGACACGCGGCCGTTGGCCAGGGCGTGGAAGTCGGTGCCCTCGCCGGCCACCCGGGCGTCACCGGCCGCGCCTATCCAGTACATGGTCTCGCCGCGGGGGTTGACCTGGCGGATCACAGGTTCGCTGGCGTGGCGCCGTCCCAGCCGGGTCAGCTGCCAGGGCAGGCTGGACGCGTCGGCCCGGTTCGGGATGTTGACGTTGAGCAGCCAGGGCGGCACGCCCGGTGCGCCCGCGGGCGCGTCCGCCAGCGCCCTGGCAATGACCGCGCGCGCGACGTCTGCCGCGGCGTCCAGGTCGGACCAGCCCTTCTCGACCAGCGAGAAGGCGATCGAGCGGATGCCGAACAGGTAACCCTCCATCGCCGCCGCGACGGTGCCGGAGTAGAGCGTGTCGTCGCCCATGTTGGCGCCGTTGTTGATGCCCGACACGACCAGGTCGGGCCGGTGCTCGAGCAGCCCGGTCAGCGCCACGTGCACGCAGTCCGACGGCGTGCCGTTGATGTAGCGCCAGCCCTGCGGCGTGGTGTAGACCGACAGCGGCCGGTTCAGCGTGAGCGCGTTGCTCGTGCCACTGGCGTTCTGCTCGGGGGCGACCACGTCGACCGTGCCGAACCCGGCACACACGCGCACCAGGGCGGCGATGCCGGGGGCGAGATATCCGTCGTCATTGGCTACAAGTATGCGCATCGGGCCATTGTAGGCAGCGTGCCCTGCGCGTCCCGCACGACCAGGCACGACCGCAACGGCACCGGCGTCGACGCCACATCGGCGACACCCGCGCCGCGCCGCGCCTGCCTATGATGCGGCGCGCCGGCGCGCCGCGCGGGCGCGCCGAGGAACGACAGGAACGAACACGGAGCGAGACATGCACGCCTGGTTATGCACCGAGACCCTGGGCCCCGACAGCCTGCGCTGGAGCGAGCTGCCCACGCCCGCACCCAAGGCCGGCGAGGTACGCATCGCGATCCGCTGCGCCAGCCTGAACTTCCCCGACCTGCTGATCGTGCAGGGCAGGTACCAGGTCAAGCCGCCGCTGCCTTTCGTGCCCGGCTGCGAGTTCTCCGGCGTGGTCCAGGCCGTGGGCGACGGTGTCACCCACCTGCAGGTGGGCATGCGCGTGGCCGCGTTTTCCGGTCAGGGCGGCTTCGGCACCGAGGTCTGCGTGCCCGCCGCCTTGGTCATGCCGCTGCCCGAGGCCATGAACTTCGAGGACGCGGCGGCCTTCATCTGCACCTATGCCACCACCCACCACGCCCTGGTCGACCGCGCCGCCCTGCAGGCGGGCGAGACCGTGCTGGTGCTGGGCGCCACCGGCGGCGTGGGCAGCGCGGCCATCCAGGTGGCCAAGGCGGCCGGCGCGCGGGTCATCGCCGGCACCTCCAGCCCCGCCAAGTGCGAGCTCGCCCTGCAGCTCGGCGCCGACGCCGCGTTCGACTACGCCGGCGGCCAGCTGCGCGAGCAGCTCAAGGCGCTGACCGGCGGCAAGGGCCCCGACGTCGTCTACGACCCCGTGGGCGGGCCCAACGCCGAGGCCGCCTTCCGCTCGATCGCCTGGCGCGGGCGTTACCTGGTGATCGGTTTCGCGCACGGCGAGATACCTGCCCTGCCGCTCAACCTTGCGCTGCTCAAGGGCGCGTCCATCGTCGGCGTGTTCTGGGGCGACTACGCGCGGCGCGAACCACGCGCCAATGCCCGCACCCTGGCCGAGCTGGCCGACTGGTACGGCCAGGGCCGCGTCAAGCCGCACATCCACCAGGTACTGCCCATGGCCGAGCTGCCGCAGGCCTACGCCCGGATGAGCGAGCGCCAGGTGCACGGCAAGCTGGTGCTGCGAAATCCGGCCGGCTGATCGTGCGTGCACGGTGCGTCGACCCTTGTTTTGCGGGGCTGGCCCTGGCGCTGCCGTCAGGCCCCGCCGACCGATGCCGATAATCGCCGCATGGAACTTGTCACAGTCCGGCCTCAACGCGTGAGCCCCGCATCATGATGACGACACGAATACTCATCGTCGAGGACAACCCGGTGGCGCGCAGCTTCCTGGTCAGGGTCGTGCGCGAGAGCTTCAGCAACGACATCGACCTTGTCGAATGCGCCAGCCTGGCCAGCGCCCGCCGGGCCCTGATCCAGGCCGACAGTGCCACGCCGGCCCCGCAGGCGCCGGCCGGCCAGTTCAAGCTCGTGCTGTGCGCGCTCGAGCTCGTCGACGGCCACGGCCTGGAACTGCTCGAGGAACTGCGTCACTACCCGGCCATCCGGATCGCGACCACGCTGTATTCCGACGACGAGCAGCTGTTTCCGGCGCTGCAGCTCGGCGCCGACGGCTATCTGCTCAAGGAAGACCGCTTCGAGCTGCTGGTCGAGGAGCTGCAGCGCATCGTGCGCGGCCAGCCCAGCATGTCGCCGGCCATCGCCCGGCGCGTGGCGGCGTTCTTCCGCTCGCCGCCGCCGCGCAGCCGCGCCGACACCGCCGTCGCCGGGCCGGCACCCACGCTCAGCACGCGCGAGGCCGACGTGCTGGGCCACCTGGCCAAGGGCTTCACCCTCAAGGAGATCGCCCGCGTCACCGGCCTGCGCACCTTTGCCATCAACGAGCACATCCTGGGCATCTGCCGCAAGCTGGCTGCCTGCAGCGTCGACGTGGTGGTGATGACGAGCGAGGACCAGGACAGCTGACGCACGCACGACCATGCCCCTGCCCGCACCGACCTGCGCCCGCGCGCCCTCCTACCAGCGCACCATCACGGTCAGCACGCACGTGCGCGCCGACGGCCTGTGGGACATCGACGGCCACCTGGTCGACGTCTGGCCCGACGAACAACGCATCGCCACCGGCCCCCTGCCCGGCGGCCAGCCCATGCACGAGATGTGGCTGCGCCTGACGGTCGACCGCACGGCCACCATCGTGGCAGCCGTGGCCAGCACCGACGCCGGCCCCTACGGCACGGCCTGCGCATCGATCACACCCGACTACAGCCGCTTCGTGGGCGTGAAGATCGCCCGCGGCTACCGCGACGCCATCCGCCAGCGCTTCGGCCGCACCGCCGGGTGCACGCACATCAACGAGCTGGCCAGCGTGATGGGCAGCGCCGCCCTGCAGGCGCTGTGGCACGAGCTGACCGGCGACCCCGACGTGCAGCCCTTCAGCATCGACGGCTGCCATGCGCTCAGGTCATCGGGGCCGCAGGTGGCGGAGTTCTTCCCGCGCTGGTACCGGCCGGCGGGCCCGGCTGCCACCGCCACCGCCCAGCCCGGCCGCACCGAGGGCGATGTTCCGGGCCATGGCGGCGGCCTCGCCGCCGTTCGATGACGGCGGCGGGCGGCCGTGCCACCGCCCGCGCCCATGGTCCGCAGGCCCTGGCACCTGCCGCACGGCAGGTCGGCACCTGTGGCCTGGCGCCCGCTACAGTGCGCCGATGTCATCCTATGAACTCCACTACTGGCCCGGCATCCAGGGCCGCGGCGAATTCGTCCGCCTGGCCCTGGAAGCCACCGGCACGCCCTACATGGACATCGCCCGCGGGCCCGAGGACAAGGGCCGCGGCCTGCCCGCGCTGCTGCGCGCGCTGAACGACCCCAAGGCCGTGCAGCCGCCCTTCGCGCCGCCCTTCCTCAAGGACGGCGACTTCGTCGTCGCCCAGACCTCGCTCATCCTGCAGTACCTGGCGCCCACGCTCAGGCTCACCCCCCGCAGCGCCCAGACGCAGACCTGGACGCAGCAGATCCAGCTCACCATCGCCGACATGGTGAGCGAGGCGCACGACAGCCACCACCCCATCGCCTCCAGCCTCCATTACGAGGACCAGCAACCCGAGGCGCTGCGCCGCGCCACCGATTTCTGCCGCCACCGCCTGCCCAGGTACCTGCAGTGGTTCGAGGCCATCCTCGCCCGCAACCCCGCCGGCACCCGCCACCTGGTGGGCGGCAAGCTCACCTACGCCGACCTCTCGCTCTTCCAGCTCGTCGAAGGCCTGAACTACGCCTTCCCCAGCGCGACCGCCCGCACCCTGGCCGGCACGCCGCTGGTGGTGCAGTTGCACCGGCGGATCGGCGAATTGCCGCGAATTGCAGCGTATCTGCAAAGCCCGAGACGGGCGGCGTTTGATGAGCAAGGGTTGTTCAGGAGGTATCCGGAGCTGGATGTCGAGTAGGCACGCAACCGGCCATATGCCTGGGTCGGGCAGGCGCACAACCAGCAGCACATGCAACTGCAAACGGCAATCAGTGCGCTGACGCCGGTGCATGTGTCGCACTACTTGGCCGGCAGTTTGCCGACATATTCAGCGGCCAGATCGATCCATGCGCTAAGTCCATCCCGCATGGCGTCCTCGGCGTCAACCCAGACGAAGCCCTTCATCGGCCGTCCGGTGATGTCCATGGGTCGCGCGCCTGGTCTGGCCAAGGCGGCGCCTTCGAGGTCCTTGCCGACGCGGAACATGAACCGTCCGACCTCGACACCACACAGCATGTTGCCGTCCAGCATCCAGCAGTAGCCACCGAACATCTTCTTCTCGACGATGCGTGTGCGCGCCTGCAGGGCTGCGCGCATCGCATCGGCCAGGTGCGGGTCGTAGGGCATGCCGATCTCCTGGTCGATGTGCAAGGAGACGCCCGTTACCCGCCGGGGCGCCGCGATACACCACCGCGATTCCAGCACGAACGAGGCGGCCTGCGCATGTACTGCTCCGCGAGGGCCGTCATGCCACGGCCACGGTGCGCGCTTTTCCGGACCGGATGATCGAGGCCCTGCGCGCTGAACCGGGGTTGCGCCCGGCCTAGCCGCCCGGCAGCTTGGCCGCCAACAGGTCGATCCGTTCGATCGTGGGCGGCGCGCTCAGCAGCGCAGCGGCGTTGGCCATCAAGGCTGCGGCGATGGGGCCGGTCAAGTGCGCCTGACGACCGGCCTCGTCGGCAAAGGCGTCGAAGATGCCGAAGGTGCCCGGGCCGAACTTGAGGGCAAACCAGGCGGTCGTGCCGGTCTCGGCATTGGCCAGCGGCAAGGCGCTGGCCAGGAAGTCTGCGACCGCGCCTTCCTTGCCGGGCTTGGCTTCGAGGCGGGCGAACAAGGCGAGCTGGACCATGGTGGACTCCTTGGTGAAAGCAATGTGGCAGGGTCTGATCACTCAGGGGGCACTGACGATAGGACAGTTCACGATGGCACCTACTGGCACAAGGGGAAAGGCGCGGAAGGGCCCGCCACCACCAGGTGCTCGGGGGTGAAGTCCACCGCCACCGGGAAGTCCACCAGGCCATTGATGACACGCACCTTCTGGGTTGCGCGGGTGCCACGCGTGTTGGCGAGCTTGGACGCCTGGTTGATGCCCAGGCTGGCAGCGTCCTTGCTGTCCGACACGTCGAGCAGCACGTACCAGACCGCGCGGCCCTGGCTCGTGCCCTCATGCGGGGGCAGGATCACGCTGCCTGCGGCGTTGAGCGTGGCGCTGTCGACAAGACGTCCGGCGCCATCGGCATGAGCGGCAGGCAAGGCACTGAACATGCCCGCCGCAAAGGCAACGCTCAGGATGGAACGACGGGGCAGCAGGTGGGTGTGGCGACGGGCAGTCATGGGTCGGGTGCCTTGATGGACGCGAGCTTGCCGACGTGCCTGCCTGCCGCAGTGCCAGTACTGGGCAATCGAGCCAGAGGTGGCGCAGGTACAAGACCCCGAGCACGTCCCCACAGGCGAGAAGGATCGCCACACAGATCGGCAGTGACGGTCGTTTCATCAATCGAAGTCGGGGCGAATGATCGACTTGCCGCTTCGGACGACACAGGCATTGTCTGAAGACGACACAAATTATATTTGTTTAAATATATTTGTGCCCGGGGTTTTCCACGTGGGAGCCGGGCGCGCCATGGTCCCCGCTCTGGCGTGAGCCTGATCGCACTTAGCATAGCGACCCAGCTACCACTCAAGAAGCAACATGCCGCCCCGACGCCTAACGCCCAAGCCAGTCGACGTCGAGGACATCGATGCCCAGGCCCAGGCTGCCGCGAGAGTCCTGCGTCGGTTCAGGCTGGTGTTCAACGCGGTGAAGACGCATTTCCAGCAAGTGGAGAAGCAGGCCGGCATTGGTGGTGCCCAGCTGTGGGCGTTGAGCGTCGTCGCTACCAGCCCTGGCATCGGCGTGAACGCCCTGGCGCAGGCCATGGACGTGCATCAGACGACAGCAAGCAATCTGGTCAAGAGCCTGGTGACAGCCGGGCTGATTGCCGCAGAGAAGAGCGCACCGGATAGACGTGCAGTGCAACTGAAGCTACTGCCCGCTGGTGCGAAGGTGATGCGCAAGGCACCTGGACCGTTTGCAGGCGTGCTTCCCGATGCCTTGGCAGGCCTGGACGCTGCCACACTAGAACGCCTTGATCAGGACCTTGCCAAGTTGATCACCGCCTTGCAGGCGGACGAGCGGGCAGCGGGAATTCCGCTGGCTCAGATGTAGACCTGAACCGCACCGGGTTTCGAGGAGCTCACCGTGTCGGGCGTGGCTGGGTACATCTCTCGCATGGATGACGATTCCGGGACCGAGCGATGCTGGTTGGCAGCATCCGCTGCACTGCATTGTATTTGTGAAAATGTATCTTGGTCTGCGGTTCTGGTGATCGGTGCCGGTCAGGCTTCCCGCGGAACGTTCAGGATGGACAACATGCGGTCGATCAGGGTCGCCATCTCCTGCGGGTGGTTGATGAAGTAGCGAGCACGTGACTGCGGGCAGTCGCTTCCGACCCTGATCGTCACCCAATGGATCGGCGCGGCGATGAAGACGGGCTCGTCATTGACATCGTCGCCGGCGAACAGCGCGGCACTGGCTGCGCAGGCCGCGACCAGATCGTGAACCGCTGCCGCCTTGTCCGGCGCGAACAGCGGGACGACGTTCACCACGCTCTTTCCCTTGAATGTCCTGACCGCCTGATCGAGCCGTCCCAGGGTCGTTGCGATCGCCGCCTGTGCCCGTTCGGCATCGGCCGCAAGCCGGTAGTGCAGCGCAATGGACTGGCCCTTGTCCTCGACGGACACACCGGCGTCGACAAGATAGGACGCGTGCAGGCCGAGCAGTTGTCGCAGGGGAGCCAGTTCGCTGCGGCGCGAGGCCGCTCCCTGCAGGTCGACACCGTCCTCGGCGCCGTGGTTGCCGATGATCGACACCGGCTCGAATCCGAGGCGCCCCCGTACGTCGTCGACCGATCGGCCTGTCACGATCGCCACCGGCAGCAGCCTGGCCAGTGCGGCCAGGCGTCTGGCCAGCTCGGGCGCTATGCGGGCGTCGGCAGGTCGATCCACGATGTCGGCGAGGGTGCCGTCGAAATCCAGAGCGACCAGCGGTCGCCCTTGCAGGATCGCCACGAGAGCGGCGTCGCCCTCGGTCGTGAAGAGGTAATGCATCGGCATGGCGGTCCCAGTGTCGGCCAGATCAAGTCGAACCGAAGCGTTTCACCCGGGCTTCGATGCGTTCCCGCAGCCGCCAGCGGCCGGCGTCCGCCAGCATCCGGCCTGCCCAGCGGAACACGTTGAACTCGCGCACGGTGCTGCGCAGGCTGGCCATGCGTTCGCGCTGTTCACCTGCAGGCATGGTCGCTGCGCGGTGCAGGGCATCGGCCGTTTCCTCGACGTGATAAGGATTCACGATCAGGGCCTCGGCAAGTTCCCGTGCGGCACCGGCGAAACGGCTCAACACCAGCACGCCTTGCAGGTCGTCGCGGGCGGCGACGAACTCCTTGCAGACCAGATTCATGCCGTCGTGCAGGCTGGTGACGACGCAGATGTCGGCCGCCCGCAGCAGTTCGTTCACCGCATCGTGTTCATGGTGCTGAGCAAGCAGGTGGACGGGCGTGTAGCCGCCGCGGCCAAACCGCTCGTTGATGCGCATGGCCTGCTGATGGACCCGGTCCTGAAAGCTGCGGTACTCGTCGAGCGCGCCACGTGTCGGCGCCGCCACCTGGACGAAGACGAACCGTCCAATCCAGGACGGCCACTTTTCCAGCAGGCGCTCGACCGCATTGAGCCGTTCGAGGATGCCTTTCGTGTAGTCGAAGCGGTCCACACCCACTGCAAGGCAGACATCTTCGGGCAAGTCGAGCCGGTCGACGACACGGCGGCGACATTGGTCCACTGCAGGCCAGGCCGCGACCTCCTTCTCACCCGGCCAGTCGATCGAGATGGGATAACTCTCGACCAGGGTTTCCTTCTCCTGGAACGCGATGGTCGAATGCTCGTGTTCGATGCGGGCCTCCAGGTAGCGGTCGACCGTCTCGATGAAGTTCTTGCAGTGAAAGCGGGTATGGAACC
This sequence comes from Pseudomonadota bacterium, assembly GCA_046045865.1. Lineage (GTDB taxonomy): Bacteria > Pseudomonadota > Gammaproteobacteria > Burkholderiales > Burkholderiaceae_C > Sphaerotilus. The sequence goes on from JBJOKY010000078.1 coordinate 11,030, forward strand.
CCAGGATGGTGCTGCCGAGCATGCCCTGCAGGAGCTCGCGGCGCCAGGGGCAGATGCCGAACGATTCCGGATTCGGCCAGGGGATGTGCCAGAAGGTCAGGATCGTCGCCTGGGGCAGCTTGCGTCGGACCATGGCCGGAAGCAAGGCGAAGTGGTAGTCCTGCACCAGCACGATGGGATCGGACCCACGGGCTTCCGCGATCACCGCGTCGGCAAAACGCTGGTTCACCGCCTGATAGGCCTCCCAGTCGGATTCCCGGAATACCGGCCGCACGTGAGCGACATGGCACAGCGGCCACATGCCTTCATTGGCAAAGCCGTAGTAGTAGCCTTGTTCTTCCTCGGGCGTGAGCCAGACGCGACGCAGCCGGTAGTCGTCCTCACCAGGTGGAACCTGAACTCGATCGCTACTGTCCACCACCTCGCGGTCGGCACCGCCACTGCCGTGGGCGACCCAGGTCCCCGAGCATGCGCGCATGACGGGCTCTACCGCCGTGACCAGACCGCTGGCGGGTCGCTTGACGGCCAGGCGGCCATCCGCCGAGCGTTCGTGGATGTAGGGCTCGCGATTGGAGACCACGATGACCTGGTCACCACTGAGCTGGGTGCGCAGCAAGTTGCGCAGGCGTTCGGCGGTCCACTCGCCGTCCGGGCTCTGGGCCCGCCGGTACTCGTCCTCCAGATCGCGCATGCGTGCTCGCAGGTCGGCGGCAAATGGCGCCAGTTCCGGCGCCGGCAGCAAGGGACTGAGCAGGCCTTCGCCGCGCATGAGTGCCCGCGCACCATTGACCCAGCCGCGCCAACTCAATTGCGCGACCGCCATGGTGATCAAGGCGATGACCAGTCCCAGCGCCGTGATGAACCCGATGAGGTAGCGCCTCGTATCCTGGCTGCGGCGATCAATGAAACTCAGGTCATGCACAAGCACGAGCCGGCCCAGCAGGCTGCTGGATGGCTCGGCCTCGCCAGGCTGGGATGCTGCAGCCAGCACGCTCCCGGGCGGATCGACCACCGAGCCAGGGACCGAATTGAGCAGGACCGGTTCAACCGCGGGGCGTCGCCCCATCACGTCGTGCACCCCGACCTGGACTGCGCCACCTTCGAGCGCCAACCGGGGTTCTGCCTTGCTTGCGACATCGACGGCGGCTGCGCACGTCAGTGAGGTCGGAAAGCGCTCGGTGTTCTGCAGAAGTCGCCCGTCCGGGCTGCACAGGCCGATGGCGTACAGCCGCTCGTCGGTGGCAGCACGTTCGAACAGCAGCTTGAGCCGCTTGATGCGCTCGCTCACGATGGCGTCGCTGATCGAATCCGAAAGCGCGTTGGCCACCAGCACACCGCGGCTGTTCAGGTCGCGGCTGAACCAGCGCAGTGTGACCTGATCCATCAGCGGAACAGCGAGATAGGACGCCGCCACCAGCGTCGCCACCAGGGGGAGCAGGAAGCGCAGCTGCAGTCTGACTGTCTTCAGTTCCATGATCGGTCAATGCCCTGCATGTGCTGACGGAAATGTTGGGGGCACAAGGCGGCTCCTGTTATCTTTGTACAAATATAACGTGTCCGGAATCCTGACCATGACGGCTACGACATCGTCCACCGCGGCATCGACGGCAGCCGCCCTAGACCTGGCCCTCGTCGGCAACTGCTCCGTCAGCGCGCTCGTCAACCATGCTGGCGCCGTGGTCTGGTGCTGCATGCCGCGCTTCGACAGCACGCCCGTGTTCGATGCGCTGCTCAACAGCGCCGCTGGCCTGCCGCTCGAAGGAGCGATGACGGTAGAACTGGAAGGGCTGGTGCGCACGGACCAGTCCTATGACCCTGGCACGGCAATAGTTCGCACCCGCTTGTGGGACGGGCGCGGTCAGGGCGTCGAACTGGTCGACTTCGCGCCACGTTTCATCACACGCGACAGGGTCTTTCGACCAGCGCAACTGGTGCGCCGCCTGCGGCCACTGTCCGGGCATCCGCGCGTGCGTATCACCGTGCGACCACACGGCGACTGGGGCGCGACGGCACCCACGGTGACCCGCGGCAGTCACCACCTGCGATTCGAGATGCCGGGTCACACGCTCAGGCTCAACACCAGCGTGCCGCTGACCTACCTGATCGACTGCACCTGGTTCTCGATGCACGGCCCGATGAGCCTGCTGCTGGGGCCCGACGAGACACTCGGCGGCAGCATCGACGACACGGCACGCGAGTTCGAGGAACTGACCGCGCTCTACTGGCGCCACTGGACCCGCCGGCTGGCCGTTCCACTCGAATGGCAGGAGGCAGTGATCCGCGCCGCGATCACGCTCAAGCTGTGCCAGTTCGAGGAGACCGGCGCCATCGTCGCCGCCATGACGACCAGCATTCCCGAGGCGCCGGCGAGCGGGCGCAACTGGGACTACCGCTACTGCTGGCTGCGCGACGCCTTCTTCGTGGTGCGTGCGCTCAACAGCCTGGCGGAAGTGGGCACCATGGAGAGCTACCTCAACTGGCTCTACAACGTCGTGCGCGGCGCCGACGGGGGCCATGTGCAACCGCTGTACGGCATCGGCCTGGAGCGCCATCTGCCCGAGTCCATCGTCACGCAGGCCGCAGGCTATCGTGGCATGGGCCCGGTGCGGGTAGGCAACCAGGCGCATGAACATTTCCAGCATGACGTCTACGGCAGCATCGTGCTCGGTGCGGCGCAGGCATTTCTCGACCATCGCCTGTTCAGGCGCGGTGACATGGCGGACTTCCTGGCGCTCGAGGTGATGGGCGAGCAGGCCTGGCGGCTGCATGACCAGCCTGATGCCGGCATCTGGGAGTTGCGCACCCGGGCGCGTGTCCACACCTCGTCGACGCTGATGTGCTGGGCCGCGTGTGACCGGCTGGGCCGGATCGCGCAGGTGGTGGGTGCCGTCGATCGTGCCCGGGTGTGGCAGGACCGCGCGGCAATCATCCGGGACATCATCCTCGACCGGGCCTGGAACGCCGGGCGCCAGGCATTCGTCGAGAGCCTGGGTGGCCAGGATCTCGACGCCAGCGTGCTGCTGATGGCCGAGGTGGGCTTCCTGTCGCCCAACGACCCACGTTTCGTCAGCACCGTGCAGGCGCTCGAACGCAGCCTTTGCGACGGCCCCTTCATGCGCCGCTATGAGGCCGAGGACGACTTCGGTCGCCCGCAGACCACATTCAACGTGTGCTCGTTCTGGCGCGTCGATGCACTGGCCCGCATCGGTCGCACACAGGACGCACGCGCGGCCTTCGAGGCCTTGCTGGCACGCCGCAACGCGGTAGGCCTGCTCAGCGAGGACCTCGCCCCGGCCACCGGTGAGCTGTGGGGCAACTTCCCGCAGTGAGCCACACCGGGTTTCGCGGAGGCCTGTTGGCTTGAGTCAGACCGGTGTGGCCTGACGGTCAAGTTGGCTGTTTGTGTCTTTGGATTCTCTCTCT
>JBJOKY010000368.1:0-4639 GCA_046045865.1 Pseudomonadota bacterium
ATCCAGAAGCGCACCACCACCTGGGTCTCGACCCAGCCCTTCTTCTCGTAGTGGTGATGCAGCGGCGCCATCAGGAAGATGCGCTGGCCGGTGCCGGTCGTCCTCTTGGTGTACTTGAACCAGCTCACCTGCACCATGACGGACAGGGCCTCGACCACGAAGATGCCGCCCATGATGCCCAGCACGATCTCCTGGCGCACGATGACGGCGATGGTGCCCAGCGCACCGCCCAGCGCGAGCGCGCCGACGTCGCCCATGAAGACCTGGGCCGGGTAGGCGTTGAACCACAGGAAGGCCAGACCGGCGCCGGCCATGGCGGCGCAGAAGATCATCAGCTCGCCCGCGCCAGGGATGTGCGGCAGGAAGAGGTATCTGGCGTACACCGAGTTGCCGGTGAGGTAGGCGAACAGGCCCAGCGCAGCGCCCACCAGCACCACCGGCATGATGGCCAGGCCGTCCAGCCCGTCGGTCAGGTTGACCGCGTTGCTGGCGCCGACGATGACAAAGTAGGTCATGCCGATGAAGCCGAACACGCCCAGCGGGTAGCTCACCGTCTTGAAGAAGGGCACGATGAGGTCGGCCTTGGGCGGCAGGTCGTTGGAAAAGCCCGAGGCCACCCAGCGCAGGAACAGCTCCAGCACGCGCAGATTGCTCACCTCCGACACGCTGAAGGCCAGGTAGAGCGCCGCCACCAGGCCGATGAGCGACTGCCACAGGTATTTCTCGCCCGAAGGCATGCCTTCGGGGTTCTTCTGCACCACCTTGCGCCAGTCGTCGACCCAGCCGACCAGGCCGAAGCCGAAGGTGACCAGCATCACCACCCAGACAAAACGGTTCTTCCAGTCGAACCACAGCAGGGTCGACACCGCGATGCCCAGCAGGATGAGCACGCCGCCCATGGTGGGCGTGCCGTGCTTGACCAGATGGGTCTGCACGCCGTATTCGCGCACCGGCTGGCCGATCTTGAGTTCGGCCAGCTTGCGGATGACCCAGGGCCCCAGCAGCAGACCGATGAGCAGCGCCGTCATGGCAGCCATCACCGCACGGAAGGTGAGGTACTGGAAGACGCGCAGGAAACCCAGCGTGTCGGGATAGTGGCTCTGCAGCCATTGGGCCAGGCTAAGCAGCATGCGCCGGCCCTCCTGTGGTGGTGTTGTTGTTGTTGGATGGAGCGCGGGCCGGCACAGCGCCGGTGACGGCCGCAGCGCGCAGCACGGCCAGGGCCTGCTCCATCTTCATGAAACGCGAGCCCTTGACCAGCACGCTGGCCGCCGCCGGCCAGGCCTGCGCACGCAAGGCGGCAACCAGGGTGGCGGTGTCGGCATGGTGGTGCACTGCGGCGCCGCAGGCCTGAGCGGCGTGCACGGCCAGGGTGCCGGCGGTCCAGACCGCCTCGATGCCGCGCTCGCGGGCGTAGGCGCCGACTTCCTGATGGAACTCCGGGCCCTGCTCGCCGACCTCGCCCATGTCGCCCAGCAGCAGCCAGCGCGGCGCGGGCAGTTCGGCCAGCATGTCGATGGCCGCGCGCACCGAATCGGGGTTGGCGTTGTAGCTGTCGTTGACCAGGGTGACGGCGCACACGCCGGCGCCGGTGGCGAGGTCCAGGCGCTCGACCTGCGAGCGCCCGTTCACCGGGCGGAAGCCCTGCAGGCCGGCGACCACCGCCGCCAGCGGGCAGCCCGCCGCCAGCGCACAGGCCGCGGCCGCCAGCGCGTTGCGCGCGTTGTGGCGCCCGGCGATGTGCAGGGCCAGCTCGGCCGCGCCAGCGGGCGTGTCGAGCAGCAGCCGCCAGTGGTCGAGCTGCCAGGTCGCGCGGCCAAGCACCTCCGCCCCGGGCGCGGCAACGGCGTCGTCGTGCAGCCAGAAACGCAGCACGCGGCGCGTGCCGGCCAGGCCGCTCCACAGCGCCGTGTAGGTGTCGCCGGCCGGGAACACGGCCACGCCGTCGTCCGCCAGGGCGGCGATGACGCTGCCGTTCTCGGCCGCCACGGCGTCTATCGTGCCCATGAATTCCTGGTGCTCGCGCTGGGCGTTGTTCACCAGGGCGACGGTGGGCTGCGCCAGCGCGGCCAGCTCGGCGATCTCGCCCGGGTGGTTCATGCCCAGCTCGACCACCGCGCCGCGGTGCGCCGGGGTCAGGCCCAGCAGCGTGAGCGGCACGCCGATGTGGTTGTTCAGGTTGCCGGCGGTGGCGTGCGCCGCCGGGCCCAGCCAGGCGCGCAGGATGGCCGCGATCATCTGCGTGACCGTGGTCTTGCCGTTGCTGCCGGTCACGGCGATGACGGGCATCACGCGGGTGGCGCGCCAGGCGGCGGCAAGCTGCTGCAGGGCGGCCAGGCTGTCGGGCACGACCAGGCCGGGCAGGTCGACGGGCGCGGCAGGACCGGCCGGCGCAGTCGCGGCACCAGCAGCACCCGCAGCATCGGTGCCGGCCAGACCCCGCTCGGCCAGCGCCGCCGACGCACCGGCCGCCGCGGCCTGGCCGAGGTAGGCATGCGCGTCGTGCACCTCGCCCTTGAGCGCGACGAACAGGTCGCCCGCACGCAGGCTGCGCGTGTCGCTGTGCACGCGGCGCACGGCCGTGTCGGCGCTGCCGACCAGCCGCGCCGGCACGCCGCGCGCCTGCAGCAGCGCCTGCGCCTGGCCCAGGGTGAACAGGGCCAGGCGCGCGGCGAGGGCGGCCCGGGCCTGTTCGATGTCGGAGAAATGGCACTTCACGCCGGCGGTCTCCTGCTCGGTCTCGTGGCCCTTGCCGGCCAGCAGCACGACATCGGCCGGCGCCGCCTGGCTGATGGCGCGGCGGATGGCCAGGGCGCGGTCGACCTCGGCATGCACGTGCGGCGCCGGTCCCAGCCCGCCTGTGGTGCCGGCGACGATCTGGGCCACGATGGCCAGCGGCTCCTCGAAGCGCGGGTTGTCGCTGGTGACCAGCACCTGGTCGGCCAGGCGGGCGGCGATCTCGCCCATGAGCGGGCGCTTGGTGGCGTCGCGGTTGCCGCCGCAACCGAACACGCACCGCAGCGAGCCGCCGCGGGCGTTGGCCAGCGGGCGCAGCGCGCGCAGGGCCTGCTCCAGCGCGTCGGGCGTGTGGGCGTAGTCGACCACCACCTCGGGCTGCTTGTCAGCCAGCGCCGGCACGCGCTGCATGCGTCCGGGCACGGGCGTGAACTCGGCCGCCAGCGCAGCCACCTCGGCCAGCGGCAGGCCCAGGGCACGCAGCCCGCCCAGCACGGCCAGCACGTTGGAGGCGTTGTAGTCGCCGATCAGGCCGGTGCCTACCTCGGCCTGCTGCTCGACGCCGTCCGCGGCAGTCTCGACCAGGGTGAAGGCCAGGCCGCGGGCGGTGTAGTGCAGGTCGCGCGCCACCAGACGGGCGGGGATCTCGCGGCTGTAGGTCCAGACCTCGGGGCCGGGCTGGCCGGCGCGCCGGCTGTCGGCAAGCTCCTCGGCCAGGGCGGCGCCCTGCGCGTCGTCGAGGTTGATCACCGCGGCGCGCAGGCCCGGCCAGTCGAACAGCACGCGCTTGGCCGCCCAGTAGCTGGCCATGTCGCCGTGGTAGTCCAGGTGGTCGGGCGTGAAGTTGGTGTAGAGCGCCACCTGCAGCGCCGCGCCGTTCAGGCGCTGCTCGGCCAGGCCGATGGACGAGGCCTCCAGCGCCACGGCCACGTGGCCCTGGGCGGCGAAGGCAGCGAAGCGGTCGTGCAGCAGCACCGGGTCGGGCGTGGTGTAGCCGGTGGCGACGACGCGGGCGTCGGGCACCAGACGGGTGGGTGGGTCGCCCGCGCCCAGGGTGCCGATCACGCCGCAGCGCCGTCCGGCCAGGGTCAGCGCCTGGGCGGTCCACCAGGCGGTGGATGTCTTGCCGTTGGTGCCGGTGCTGGCGATCAGCGCCAGGTGCGCGCCGGGGCGGCCCAGCCACTGGTCGGCCAGGTGGCCGGCGGCGGCCTTGAGACCGGGCAGCACGGCGATGCGGGCGGCGGCATCGGGCGCCAGCGCGGCCCAGGCCTGCGCGTGGGGCGCCAGTCCGGCGGCGTCAACCAGGCAGGCGGCCGCGCCGGCCTGCAGCGCGGCGACGACAAAGGCGCGCGCGTCGCTGGCCAGGCCAGGCCAGGCGATGAACACGTCGCCGGGACGCACCTGGCGGCTGTCGGTACGCAGGGCGGCGCCAGGCGTGGCGCGGCCGGCCAGCCAGGCCAGGGCCGCGGCTTGATCGGCCAGCTCGACCGGGCCGGCCGGGCGGGCCAGGTGCAGCGGGGCGGGTGCGGCTGCGCTGCTCATCAGAATGATTCCTCCACCGCGGGCATGTTGCGGGTCACGAACTGCGTCTTCACTTCCAGATCGGGCGCCTGGCCCAGCAGGCGCAGGCTGTTGGTCACGACTTCGCTGAACACCGGCGCGGCCACGTCGCCGCCGAAATACTTGCCGGCGCTGGGCTCGTCCACCATCACGGCCACGACGATGCGCGGGTTCTTGAGCGGCGCCAGGCCGACGAACCAAGAGCGGTACTTGTGGCCGGCGTAGCCGCCGCCTTCCTGCTTGTGCGCCGTGCCGGTCTTGCCGCCGGTGGAAAAGCCGGGCGCCTGCGCCTTGGGCGCCGTGCCGCCCTCGCCGGTGACCATGCCCAGCATCTTGCGCACCG
>JBJOKY010000369.1:0-4637 GCA_046045865.1 Pseudomonadota bacterium
GCCGACCCGCGCCTGGTGGCGGTGGGCGAGATCGGCATCGACGGCTTCGTGCCCGGCCTGGACCCGGTGCTGCAGCAGCGCGCCTATGCCGACCAGCTCGCGCTGGCGCGCAACCACGCCCTGCCGGTCATCCTGCACGTGCGGCGCAGCGCCGACCTGCTGCTCAAGCAGCTGCGCCGCACGCGTGTGGCCGGCGGCATCGCCCATGCCTTCAACGGCAGCGACCAGCAGGCCGCAGCCTTCGTCGAGCTGGGCTTCAGGCTGGGCTTCGGCGGCGCGCTCACCTTCGAGCGTGCGCTGCAGATCCGCCGCCTTGCTGCCACCCTGCCCGCCGACGCCCTGGTGCTGGAGACCGACGCGCCCGACATCCCGCCCCACTGGCTCTACCGCAGCGCCGAACGCCGTGCCGGCGGCGAGCCGCAGGGCCGCAACGAACCGGCCGAGCTGCCCGCCATCGCCGCCGCGCTGGCCGGGCTGCGCGGCCTGGGCCTGGACGAGCTGGCCTGCATCACCAGCCGCAACACCCTGGCCGCCCTGCCCCGCCTGGCACAGCTCCTGGCCGGGCCGCCAGTGCCAGGGCCCACGCCCCCCCCGCCGTCCGGCCTGTCGCCCGCAGGCAACGGGCCGGGCGCTGCCCTGGCCTGGCCATAAACGGGCCGGGCGCTGCCCTGGCCTGGCCATACTCAGAAAGCACCCACGGATGACCACCAGCTCCCGACGCCCGCCCGGCGCGCCTAAGACCGGCACGGCGCGGCAAGCATCCACGCCGTCCACCCCGCCGACGCACGCCAGCGATGACGAGCGCCCCGCCGTGCAATGGATCGCCGACGCCAGCGCCTGGGACGACCATGTCGACGACGCCGACGACGACACGCCGCACGACGCCCTGCCCGGCGCCACGCTGAGCGAATTCGACGGCGTGCGCTACCTGCACCTGGGCGACACGCCCTGGGTGCAGGGCGCCATGCGCCTGCGCAAACCCGACGCGCTGGAGCTGGACTATGTGCAGCGCATGTGCGCCTGGCTGCTGTGGCTGCCTGCGGCGCCCGGGCTGCACGCCGTGCAGCTGGGCCTGGGCGCGGCTGCGCTGACGCGCCACTGCCACGGCCCGCTGGGCCTGCGCACCACGGCGGTCGAGATCAACGCCCAGGTGGTGGCGGCCTGCCGTCACTGGTTCAGGCTGCCGGCCGACGACGAGCGGCTGCAGGTCGTCACCGGCGACGCGGGGGCCTGGATCGCCGAGCCCGGACGCGCCGGCAGCATCGATGTGCTCAACGTCGACCTGTACGACCACCAGGCCGCCGCGCCGGTGCTGGACGACGCCGACTTCTACGCCGCCTGCCAGCGCGCGCTGGCGCCCGGCGGCCTGATGACGGTCAACCTGTTCGGCCGCAAGGCCAGCTTCGCGCGCAGCGCCGAACGCATCGCCGCTGCCTTCGGCGCGCCGCACTGCGCCATGCTCGACCCGACGCCCGAGGGCAACACCATCGTCATCGCCCGCCAGGCCGAAGCTGGCAGCGCGCCCCTGGCCGGCGTGGCGCCGGACGACGACGCCGGCCGCGCCGCCCTGGCCGAACGCGCCGCGGCCATCGTGCAGGCGCACGCCCTGCCGGCGCCGCGCTGGCTCAAGCTGCTGCGCCCCCTGATCGGCCCCGGCGGCAAGGCCGGCCCGCTCAGGCCGGCCGCGGCGAAGAAAAGCACCGGCAGGCAGAGCACCGGCAGGGCCACCGGCAGCACGGGCGCCAGGTCCACCAGCAAGACCGCACCCGCCAGGAAGGCGAATCCATGACACCCAGCATCCCGGTCGAACCCGCCGCCCACCGGTCGAGCATGCGCCACGCCGCGCCGGCCGAAGCCACCGGCCCGCTGCACTGGCGCACGCTGCTCGAATGGCTGCAGGACGACGGCCACATCTCGCCCGCGGCGCGCCAGCAGCTGGCACAGCGCCTGTCAGCCGGCGACTCCAGCATGCCCGCGCTGGTGCGCGTGGCCAGCGCCAAGCTGATGGACGTGAAGAGCGGCGCGCCCATCGAGCTGGAATGGCTGATGGTCTGGCTGGCGCGGCGCAGCGGCCTGGCACTGGTCAAGATCGACCCGCTCAAGGTCGACGTGGCGCGTGTCACCGAGGTCATGAGCGCCAGCTACGCCGAACGGCGCAAGGTGCTGCCCGTGCTGGTGGGCCTGGCCGAGGTGACAGTGGCGACCTGCGAACCCTATGTGACCGACTGGGTGGCCGAGATCGCCACGCACACCAGGAAGACGGTCAGGCGCGTGCTGGCCAGCCCGGCCGACATCGCGCGCTACACGGCCGAGTTCTATGCGCTCGCGCGTTCGGTGCGCAATGCACAGAAGAGCGGCGAGGTGACCACCTCGATGAACTTCGAGCAGCTGGTCGAGATGGGCAAGCACAAGCAGCTGGATGCCAACGACCAGGGCGTCGTGCAGCTGGTCGACTGGCTGTGGAACTACGCCTTCGAGCAGCGCGCCAGCGACATCCACCTCGAGCCGCGGCGCGAGCAGTGCGCCGTGCGCCTGCGCATCGACGGCGTGCTGCACACCGTCTACAACATGCCGCAGACCGTGATGGCCGCCGTCACTGCACGCGTCAAGCTGCTGGCGCGCATGGACGTGGTGGAGCGCCGCCGCCCGCTCGATGGGCGCATCAAGACCCGCTCGCCCAAGGGCGGCGAGGTCGAGATGCGCATCTCCACCCTGCCCACCGCCTTCGGCGAGAAGCTGGTGATGCGCATCTTCGACCCCGAGACCACCGTCAAGCCGGTGGCCGAGCTGGGTTTCGCACCGGCCGACGCGGCGCGCTGGGAACACCTGGTGGCGCAGACGCACGGCATCATCCTCGTCACCGGCCCGACCGGCAGCGGCAAGACGACCACGCTGTACGCCACGCTCAAGCGCCTGGCGACCGACGAGGTCAACGTCTGCACCATCGAGGATCCGATCGAGATGATCGAGCCCGCCTTCAACCAGACCCAGGTGCAGGCCAGCCTCGACCTCGGCTTTGCCGACGGCCTGCGCGCCTTGATGCGCCAGGACCCGGACATCATCATGGTGGGCGAGATCCGCGACCTGGAGACCGCCGAGATGGCGGTGCAGGCCGCCCTCACCGGCCACCTGGTCTTCAGCACCCTGCACACGAACGACGCGGCCTCGGCCATCACGCGCCTCATCGACCTGGGCGTGCCGGCCTACCTGATCAACGCCACCGTCATCGGCGTGCTGGCGCAGCGCCTGGTGCGCAGCCTGTGTCCGGCCTGCCGCGCGCCCGACCCGGCCACCGACGCCACCACGCTGGCCGCCGCCCTGCCCCGCCTGGCGGCCTTCGACGACGCGTTCGCCACCGACGCGCCGTTCACGCCGCACCGCGCAGTGGGCTGCGAGAGCTGCCGCGGCACCGGCTACCGCGGCCGCATCGGCCTGTTCGAGCTGCTCATGTTCGACGAGGCGATGCGCCAGGCCAACCGCGAAGGCAGCCAGAGCACGCCCGACCTGGCCGCCATCCGCGCCCAGGCCCTGGGCGGCGGCATGACACCGCTGCGCCTGGGCGGGCTGCATCAGGTGGCCGCCGGCCACACCACGCTGGACGAAGTGCTGCGCTCCACGCCGGGCTGGCACGCCTGAACCAGCAGCCAGCCGTCAAGCGGACAAACACCGATGCTGCCACGGGCCGCGGCCAGCGCAGGTCGACTTCAGGATCACGGCGTCCTGACGGGCCGTTGTGTCACTCCAGCAACTCCGCGGGGCTTTGTAAGCTAAGTGGAATCCACAGCCGAAGGCCCGGAGATCGATTCCTAGAATGAATTCGACTCCAGGGCACGGGCAGGTTGCCACGCCCCGGGCTTGCTCTGACTATCTACCGAGGAGACGGCGTGAAAATCAAAAGCCGGCGGGACTTCTGGTCCGGCCTCATGTTCGTGCTGGTGGGCTTCGGCTTCGCCTGGGGCGCGCTGAACTACAGCTTCGGCAGCTCGGCCCGGCCGGGTCCGGCGTATTTCCCGTTCGGCCTGGGCATCCTGCTCTGCCTGCTGGGCGCCTTCACCCTGTTCGAGTCGCTCACCATCGAGACCGAAGATGGCGAACCGGTCGGGCATTTCGCCTGGAAGCCCCTCATCATCATCGTGGCCTCGCTGTGCCTGTTCGGCTTCATCCTGCCGCGCCTGGGCATGTTGCTGACCCTGCCCATCCTGATCCTGACCACCAGCCTGGCCGGCGACGAGTTCCACTGGAAGGACGTTCTGATCAACAGCATCGTGCTGACGGTAGGCTCGTGGGTGGTCTTCATATTCGGGCTCAAGCTCACCATCCCGGTCTGGCCGACCATATTCGGCGCCTGAGCCCGGAGGATCCATGGAACTGCTCAACAACCTCGTCCTCGGCTTCGGTGTCGCATTCACCTTCCAGAATCTGCTGTATGCCTTCTTCGGCTGCATCCTGGGCACGCTGATCGGCGTGCTGCCGGGCCTGGGCCCGGTGGCGACGATCGCGATGCTGCTGCCCAGCATCTACGCCCTGGACGCCACGCCGGCGCTGATCATGCTGGCCGGCATCTACTACGGCGCGCAGTACGGTGGCTCGACCACCGCCATCCTCATCAACGTGCCGGGTGAATCCAGCTCGGTGGT
>JBJOKY010000370.1:0-4635 GCA_046045865.1 Pseudomonadota bacterium
ATTCACCAATCTTTGGCTTGTGATTCAGATTCCCTGAATGAAGACCATCACCTTCCGCCAGCTGCGCGTGTTCTCCGAAGTGGCCCGGCACCTGAGCTTCGTGCGTGCGGCCGAAGTGCTGCACCTCACGCCACCGGCGGTGACCATGCAGGTCAAGGAACTGGAAGGGGCGATCGACCTGCCCCTGTTCGACCGCACCGGACGCAAGGTGTCGCTCACCACGGCGGGCGAATATTTCCTGGTCTACGCCAAGCGCATGCTCGCCACGCTCAAGGAAGCCGACGACGCCATGGCGCGATTCCGCAAGCTCGAGACCGGCGTGCTCAGCGTGGGCATGGTCAGCACCGCCAAATACTTCGTGCCCCGCCTGCTGGGCAGATTCCGCGCGGAGCACCCCGGCGTCGAGGTGCGCCTGAGCGTGAGCGCCAACCGCGAAGAACTGGTCGCCCTGATGCAGGCCGCTGACGTGGATCTGGTCATCATGGGGCGCCCTCCCAAGGAACTGGTCTGCCGTGCCGAACCCTTCGCGGCCCACCCGCATGTGTTCGTGGCGCCCCGCGGCCACGCCCTGCTGGCGCAGGGCCAGGGTCATGGCCAGGTGCCGGTGGGGGCGCTGGAGCACCATCCGCTGATCGCGCGCGAGCCCGCCTCCGGCACCCGTGCGCTGATGGACAGGTTCTTTGCCGAACACCGGGTCGAACCGCGCATCGACATGGTCATGCCCAGCAACGAGACCATCAAGCAGGCGGTGATGGCCGGCATGGGCCTGGGCTTCCTCTCGCTGCACACCCTGGGCCTCGAACTGGAGGCCGGACTGCTCGAGATCGTGCCGGTGCAGGACTGCCCCATCGTGCGCGCCTGGAACGTGGTGCACCTGCAATCGCGCCTGCTCTCGCCCGCCGCCGAGGCCTTTCGCTATTTCCTGCTGGAAGTGGGCGAGCCCTATCTGGCCGAGCACGACCGTCCTTGGGTCAAGAACCGTACCGAGCCGCCGCTGGGTTGACGGACCGTAGCGTTCGCAGGGGGCGTCCGGCGTCCCGCTGATGCGCAGGCAGGCCATGCCTGTCACTTCGTCAAGGCCAGGAACACCTCGGGCAGGCGTTGCGGCAAGTGGGCGATGCGGTCGATGACGGTCCAGCGCTGGCCGAAGATGCGGCTGACGTAGTCGTCAGCCTTCGGATCCAGGCTGATGCAGTGCGTGTAGAGACCCAGACGGTCGAGCTCCCGCACGGCCTGGGCGGCGTCGCCAGGCAGGTGGTCAGGGTCGCTGACGTCGACGTCGGCCGGTTGGCCGTCGGTGAGCACGAGCAGCAGCTTCTTGTCGGCCTGACGGCCGCTCAGCAAATGGCCAGCATGGCGCAGTGCCGCACCCATGCGGGTGGAGTACGCACCGACGGTGCCCGCCAGGCGGGCCTTGGGCAGATCGTCCCAGGCCTCGGAAAAGCCCTTGATGTGCAGGTAGCGCACCTCGTGGCGGGTGTTGGAGTGGAAGCCCGCGATGGCCAGCTGATCGCCCAGTTGCGCAATGGCCCAGGCCAGCAGGGCCACCGCGGCACGGCTGAGGCTGAGCACGGTCTCGTCACTGCCCGGCACGACGTCGTTCACCGAGGCGGATAGATCGATGAGCAGCAGCACGGCGATGTCCCGGCCGTCGGTGCGACTGCTCATGTGGATGCGCGGGTCGGGCTGGGCACCGGCGCGCCAGGCGCTGATCGAGCGGATGGCCACGTCCAGGTCGAGCTCGCTGCCCTGCTCCTGGTAACGCAGGCGGGTGCGGTCCTGCGGCTTGAGGAGGTCGAGCAGGCGCCGCAGGTGACGCGCGGCGGCGGCGTGGCGGGCCAGCAGCTGGTCGATGTCGGCCGCCTGTCCGGCGGGCTGCAGGGTGTCGTACACACTCACCCAGTCGGGCCGCAGGCTGTGGGAGGCGGCGTCCCACTCGGGGTAATGGCGCGGCGGCAGGCCACCGTCGTCGGGAGCGGTGCGGGTCGTCTGGCGCGGCGTGCTGTCTTCTTCGTCGCCCTGCTCGATGAAGGTCCAGAGCTGACGGTTGTCGTCCCGATAGTCGACCTGTGTGTCGGCAAAACGCACCTGGGCACGCTGGTCGCTCTGACGGCGCGTGCGTGTCGCCCAGTCGAGCGCCAGCGTGGCCATCTCGCGGGTGGACGACTCGCCCGCCTGCAACGCCGAAAGGAAACGCGCGCGGCAATCGAGCAGCGCCGGGTCACGGTAGCCGTGCCCGTCGTCGAGCAGGGCGCGTGACAGGCAGACCAGGCGGTGACGCAGGCACGATTCGGTTTCGGGATCGCAGGCGTCTTCGCGCGGCGCGGGATGCAGCGCCAGCAGCACGCGGCGCAGGCCAGGGTACTGGCGCAGCACCAGATGGTCGACACGGCAGTCTTCGACACACTCCACCGCCAGACGCTGCAGCGGGCTGAGGTTGTCGGCCACCTGCGGCACGCTCCAGCGCCTGTGGCCGGCCAGGTGGGCCAGCATGGCGCGGTAACGATCCAGACCGCTCACGCCGCGGTGATCGCGCACGACCTCGGGCAGGCGCCAGCCATCGTCACTGGCATAGGGTTGCGTGACGGTGGTGCTGCTGCGGTCGCCCGCTGCGGCACCGGCGTCGAGTGGCCCGGACTCCGACACCTCGTCGCGCACCGGGTAGGGCACCAGCGGCACCGGCTCGCCCCACAGGCTGCGCAGCGTGAGGTCCAGGCGCCGTTCCACATCGACCAGCAGCGTGCCCTGGCGCTCGCGCTGCAGCAGGGCGCGGCTGTCGGGCGTGGCCAGATCCAGGAACTCGATCTGCCGCTGCGGATGGCTGCCGTGCAGGCGCAGACCTTCGTTCAACCAGCGCCGCAGCCCGTCCAGCGGCACCAGGGCGACCAGCTCGGGCGCGCGCGCCAGGAAGGTCGGCAGACCGGGACTGGGCTCGGTGGCATGGTGGCCGTGGATCGAGATGCTGGTGCGGCGCATCAGATCGACGACCAGGTCGAGGTACTGCGCCATCGATTCGGGTGACCGCAGCCGCCGCGCCACCGCCACCAGGCTGTGCAGCAGCGGCGCGATGGCGCGGCCGTTGGGCGACTTCTGGAAGGCCTGGGTTGCCTTGGCCAGCGCCGGCAGCGTGGCTTCGCCGGCGAGTGCGGCCACGCTGGGCCAGGCCTCCAGAAACGCCAGCAGCGGCTCGGGCCCACGGCCCAGCTTGCCCAGCCAGCGCGCATGCTCCAGGTAGGCGTCAAGGCCGGCGGAGCTGAGCATGCGCAGCGCCTCGTCCAGGCAGTCATCGAACACACCGTCCACCGCCTCGAAGCGGCAGTCCAGCCGCTCGCGCAGCGCGGCGTGGCGCAGCGCCGGGCGATCGGCCGGGGGCAGGTCGGCGCGTCGGCCGTAGGCAGGGAAGGCGCTCACCGGAGGCGCGGGCCAGGCTGGCGGAGGCGTCATGGCGCGGTTGGCGCTCAGGCCAGCAACGCGTCGATGGCGTGGTCCAGCGTGGCCCGGATGTCGGCGTCGTCGGTGAGGGGCCGCACCATGGCCATGCGGCAGGCGTCGCGCGGCGTCACGCCGCGGCCGATCAGCTGGCCGGCATAGACCAGCAGGCGCGTCGAGATGCCTTCGTCCAGCCCGTGACCCTTGAGGCGGCGCGCCGAGGCGGCCACCTGCACCAGCGCGGCGGCCAGCTCGGCACGCAGGCCGGTCTCGCGCACCACGATGGCGGCCTCCAACTCGGGCGCCGGGTAGTCGAAGTCGAGCGCCGCAAAACGCTGGCGCGTCGAGGTCTTCAGGTCCTTCATCAGGCTCTGGTAGCCCGGGTTGTAGGAGATGACGAGCTGGAAATCGGCATGCGCCTTGACCAGTTCGCCCTTCTTGTCCAGCGGCAGGGTGCGGCGGTAGTCCGTGAGCGGGTGGATGACGACGGTGGTGTCCTGGCGCGCCTCGACCACCTCGTCCAGGTAGCAGATGGCGCCGTGGCGCGCGGCGACGGTGAGCGGGCCGTCCTGCCAGCGCGTGCCGCCGGGTTCGAGCAGGAAGCGCCCGACCAGGTCGGCCGCCGTCATGTCCTCGTTGCAGGCCACCGTGACGAGCGGGCGGTCGAGCTTCCAGGCCATGTATTCGACGAAGCGCGACTTGCCGCAACCTGTCGGCCCCTTCACCATCACCGGCAGTCGCGCCGCCCAAGCCGCCTCGAACAGCGCCACCTCGTCGCCCTGCGGCGCGTAGTACGGCGCTTCGGTGATGCGCCAATCAGCCAGTGCTGCGGTCATGTCTGTCCTCCCGTGCTGCCCGGACGAGGGTGTCGGCTCAGCGGTGCATGCCCGACAGCTTGTCGCGCCAGCCCGGATACAGCGCGTCGGCGTCCTTGGGGAAGCTGTCGAAGGCACGGGCGAACTCGCGGTGTTCCTTGGCCCATTCGATCGGGTCAGCCTTGGCCTTCCAGCAGTCGTAGGCCTGGCGCAGCGAACGGGCGCCGTCGGCCGGTGAATCGATGTGGCCGTAGCTGCCGCCACCGGCGGTGTTGATCACATTGCCGTGGCCCAGGTTCTTGAAGAAGCCCGGCAGGCGCAGCGCGTTCATGCCGCCGCTGATGATGGGCGTGGTCGGCTTCATGCCGAACCACTCCTGGTGGTAGGCCGG
>JBJOKY010000371.1:0-4618 GCA_046045865.1 Pseudomonadota bacterium
CTCCTTGTGCAGCGGCGCGGTCACCACCGCGCCGATCGCCCCGCGCAGCGCCAGCGCCACCGCGTCGCGCACGCAGGCCGCCGCCAGCCGGCCGCAGCGCGCGTCCACCGTGCCCCAGGGCGCGTCGGCCAGCTCCGGCGCCCCGAACGACGCCGGCAGCACCGGCAGCGCCCCCGGCGGCACCGCCGCCAGATCCTCCACCGCGTCGATCACCGCGATCGGCATCTCCGGCACGTCGTCGCGCGCCCGCAGCCCCCGCGCCGCGCGCTGCAGCACCCGCGGCTCGCCGATCACGAAGGCGTCGCGGCCCATCGCCCCCGCCCGCCAGGCCTGCACGACGATCTCCGGCCCGATGCCCAGCGCATCGCCCATCGTGACCGCCAGCGGGCGCGGGCGGGTGGCGGCGGCGGGGTTCGGGGCGGCGGATTCGGGGGCGGTCATGGCGGTCCTCGCGATCGTGGAAGGGCCGGGTGGACGGGGTGGCAGGGCCGGATTGTGCGGCGAGCGCGTGGCGGCGGCGCCCCGGTCGCGCATGCCGGTCACGCGCCGTTGATACACTCCCCCGCATGGACTGGTTGAGCACTATCGCATGGACGGCCGACGGACTCGTGCCGGTGATCGCGCAGGAGGCGCACAGCAACGACGTGCTGATGTTCGCGTGGATGAACCGCGAGGCCCTGGCGCGCACCGCCGAGCTGGGCGAGGCCGTCTACTGGAGCCGCTCGCGCGGGCGCCTCTGGCACAAGGGCGAGGAGTCGGGCCACGTGCAGAAGGTGCACGCGATCCGGCTCGACTGCGACCGCGACGTGGTGCTGCTCAAGGTCACGCAGCTCGGCCACGAGCCCGGCATCGCCTGCCACACCGGGCGGCACAGCTGCTTCTTCCAGGTGCTCAAGGATGGTCGCTGGCAGGCCGTCGACCCCGTGCTGAAAGACCCGCACGCCATCTACAGCCACCCGCACCAGGCCTGAGCGCGGCGCCACCAAGCAACAGCACGCCGCCCTGCACCTGATGACCCGTCAGCTTCCATGACCACGACCCCCATCTCGAACGACACCCTGGCCCGCCTGGCCGACGTGATCGCCCAGCGCCGCGGCGGCGACCCCGAGCGCAGCTACGTGGCGCGCCTGTTCCACAAGGGCACCGACGCCATCCTGAAGAAGGTGGGCGAGGAAGCCACCGAGGTGGTCATGGCTGCCAAGGACGGCGAGCCCGCCAAGATCGTCTACGAGGTGGCCGACCTGTGGTTCCACAGCATGATCGCGCTGGCGCAGTTCGGCCTCACGCCGGCCGACGTGCTGGCCGAGCTGGAGCGCCGCGAAGGCCTGTCCGGCCTGGAAGAGTTCGCCACCCGCAAGGCGCGCGAGCGCGAACAGCAAGGCCAGTGAGCCACCACGCCGCGCGCCCCCAATCCCGATACCGACCCGCCGCACACCGCCATGTCGACCGACCCCAACTGCATCTTCTGCAAGATCGCCGCCGGCCAGATCCCGGCGAAGAAGTTCCACGAGGACGACGAGCTGATCGCCTTCCACGACATCCGCCCGGCCGCACCGGTACATTTCCTCATCATCCCCAGGCAGCATCTGGCCAGCCTGGCCGACACCGGCCCCGGACACTCCGCGCTGCTGGGCCGCATGCTGACGCTGGCGCCGCGCCTGGCGCTTGAACAGGGCGCGACCAACGGCTTTCGCACCGTGATCAACACCGGGCCGGACGGCGGGCAGGAGGTCTACCACCTGCACATGCACGTGATGGGCGGCCCGAGACCCTGGAAACAGGGCTGACCCCCCCGCTCGCCTAGAATTTCAACACCTTGTTGCAGGCCCGCCGGGCGCTGCACAAGACCCAACGCTGGAGAGCCACCATGGGCTTGTCGACCACACACCTGATCATCTTCCTCGTCATCATCGTGCTGATCTTCGGCACCAAGAAGCTCAAGAACATCGGCTCCGACCTGGGCGGTGCGGTCAAGGGCTTCAAGGATGGCATGAAGGACGGCACCAACAGCGCCGACAAGCCGGCCGATGCCGCCGCAGCGGCCGCTCCGGTGGCCACGGCCCAGGTCGCCACCGAACGCCGCACCCCGGCCGACACGGTCGACGTGCAGGCCAAGACCAAGAGCTGATGCTCGACATCGGTTTTTCCAAGCTGCTCATCGTGGGCGGCATTGCCCTGGTGGTGATCGGCCCGGAGCGGCTGCCTCGCCTGGCCCGCATGGCGGGCACCATGCTCGGGCGCGCCCAGCGCTACGTGGCCGACGTGAAGGCCGAGGTGAACCGCTCGATCGAGGTCGAGGAACTCAACCGCATGAAGCGCGAGTTCGAGACCGGTGCACGCGACGTCGAGAACTCGATCCAGCGTGATCTCGACGCCGCCACCAGCGACGTCAACCACGCGTTGTACGACACCGGCACAGGCAGCGATGCCGCCGCCGCGCCGCCGGACGCCTGGGAGAGCTCGGCCTGGACGCCGTTGGCCGAACCGCCCCCGAGCTATGTGCGGCCGGACAAGAAATGGCGCGTCAAGCGCGGCGCACTGCCGCGCTGGTACCGCCAGCGCACCCAGGTGCGCGGCCACGTGCAGTCGGGCGCCGCGCGCGTGGCGCGGCACCGGCCCAAGCCGTCCGTGCCGGCCTGAGGCCGTGCGTGCGCCCGCGCGCCACGCCTGCATCCTCCCTGCCACCCAACCGTGACGCAGCGCCCCGCGCAGCGCAATCCAGCGTGAGTTCCACCTCTCCCCAAGACGAACTGGCCGGCACCGAGCAGCCCTTCGTCAGCCACCTGATCGAACTGCGCGACCGCCTGCTCTGGGCGGTCTACGGCGTGGGCGCGATCTTTGCCCTGCTGTGCCTGTACCCTGGCCCGTCGCACCTGTACGACCTGCTGGCCATGCCGCTGGTCAAGGCCCTGCCGCAGGGCAGCAAGATGATCGCGGTGGGCGTGGTCTCGCCCTTCCTCATCCCGATCAAGGTGACCGCGCTGGCCGCCTTCGGCGTGGCGCTGCCCTGGGTGCTGCATCAGGTCTGGGCCTTCGTCGCCCCAGGGCTGTACAGGCACGAGAAGCGCCTGGTGCTGCCGCTGGTGGTCACCAGCACGCTGCTGTTCTACACCGGTGTGGCCTTCTGCTACTTCTTCGTGTTCGGCCAGGCCTTCCCGGCCATCCAGGCGATGGCGCCGCAGTCGGTCTCGGTGAGCCCCGACATCGAGGCCTACCTCGACTTCGTCATCACCATGTTCCTGGCCTTCGGCGTGGCCTTCGAGGTGCCGATCGCCGTGATCATCCTGGCGCGTCTGGGCATCGTCACGCTCGACCAGCTGCGCAGCTTCCGGCGCTACTTCTGGGTCGCCGCAGCCGCCCTGGCCGGGCTGGTGACGCCGCCGGACGCGGTGTCCATGATCGCGCTGCTCATCCCCATGGGCCTGCTGTACGAGGTCGGCATCCTGGCCGCGGGCTTCTTCATCCGCTACAGCAGCAAGCCGGACGACGAGACCGGCACCGCCAAACCCTGAGCGCGCGTCGGTCATGGGCGGGATGGCCGGCACGACCAACCTGCCCGCCCTGAGGCTCACTCGCTGGCCTTGGCCCTGGGTCGCTGCGCGACCTTGACCTTGATCGTGAGCTGCTTGTCGCCGCGCTGCACGGCGATCACCGCCTGGGCCTGCGGCTTGAGCGCCGCCACCGCGTTGAGCAGTTGCGAGGTGTTGGCCACCGTACGCCCGCCGACGTCGAGCACCACGTCGCCCGCCTTGATGCCTGCCAGGCTGGCTGGGCCGTCCTCCAGCACGCCGGTGATGAGCACGCCATGGTCGACCTTGAGCCTGAGCGACTCGGCCAGCTCGGGCGTGACATCGCTGGGCTGCACGCCGATCCAGCCGCGCGTGACCACGCCGTCGCGGATCAGGCCGTCCAGCACCTGGCGCGCCGTGCTCACCGGTATTGCAAAACCGATGCCCATGCTCCCGCCTGAACGCGAGTAGATCGCCGTGTTGATGCCCAGCAGCTGGCCGCTCACGTCGACCAGCGCCCCCCCCGAGTTGCCGGGGTTGATGGCCGCGTCGGTCTGGATGAAGTTCTCGAAGGTGTTCAGGCCCAGGCCGTTGCGGCCGATCGCGCTGACGATGCCCGAGGTCACCGTCTGCCCCACGTTGAAGGGGTTGCCGATGGCCAGCACCACGTCGCCCACCTGCAGCGCCTCGGCGTCGCCGAACGTGACGGCCGGCAGCGCTCGCCCGCCCGGCAACGCCTCGACCTTGAGCACGGCCAGATCGCTGTCCGGGTCGGTGCCGATGATGCGCGCCTTGCTGCGTACGCCGTCGCCCAGCATCACCTCGATGGCGTCGGCGTTCTCGACCACGTGGTTGTTGGTGAGCAGGTAGCCGTCGGTCGACACGATCACGGCCGAGCCCATGCCGCTGACCGGCTCGTCGCCGTCGCCGAAGTAGCGCTTGAACCAGGGCTCGCCGCGGTGCGGGCCACGCTGGGCCGACTTGCTGGCGATCACGCTCACGACCGACGGCGCAGCGCGCCGCGCCGCCGGCGCGAAACTGCCCGGCGCCTGGCCCCCGGCGACGCTCAGCGGACGCACCGCCGCACTGCCGCTGCCACCGCCGATGAC
>JBJOKY010000079.1:0-14278 GCA_046045865.1 Pseudomonadota bacterium
CTGATCAAGCCCATCTCCTTCGACGACATGCGCCGCGTGTGCGACGAGTTCGCCCCGGCACCACCAGCATGAATCCCGACCAGGGCTCGTCTGCCGTCGCTCGTCCGGCCCTGGTGGAGCGGCCCGGTGCCGGGCGTGTCGCCTGGATCGTGATGGGCGATCTGGCACTGGCCCGCGCGCTGGCGACCGATCTGCAGGAGCGCGGCTGGCAGATCGGGCTGATCTCCGCACGCCTGGGCGACGTGGTCGACCGGCTGCGGGCTGCGCCGACAGCGGCCCCGGTCCCGACCCCGGGTGGAGCCGGCCCGGCCCAGCTGCTGATCAGCGGTCTGCGCTTGCCTGACGGCGATGCCTTCAAGCTCATGCGCTACCTGGCTGCCCATGCCCAGGCGCCCGCACTGGCGCTGGTGAGCTGGCAGCAACGCGCCGTCATTCGTGCCGCGCAGGCGCTGGCCGATACCTACGGCGTGCCGCTGGCCTGCACGTGCGAACTGCCTGCCAAGGTCGAGCACATCGTCGACGCCGCGCTGGCCGGCGTGGCGCTCTGTGCCCGGCGCGGCGCGCGTGCGCGTGCAAGCGCCCCGCCGCTGACGCACAAGGAACTGCAGGCCCTGCTCGACCGCACCGCGGTCGTGCCCTACTTCCAGCCCAAGATGCGCCTGGACAGCCTGGAGATCACCGGTTTCGAGGCGCTCATGCGCGCCCACGACGCCGCCGGCGGCCTGATCACGCCGGACCGGCTGATCGGCCCGCTGGTCGAGCACGGCCTGCTGGGCGTGGCCACGCTGCAGGTGGCCCGGGCCACGATCGACTTCGTCGTCAGCTGCCTGATGGACGGCCTGGCCATCGGCGCGTCGATCAACGTGTCGCTCTCCCTCATGTCCGACCCGGGCTTCTGCGCCGAGCTGGTGGCCATGGTCGAGGCTGCCGGCGTCGACCCGAGCTGGGTCACGATCGAGATCACCGAGACCGAGGCCATGGCCGACCTGGCCACGGTGATCGAGCACACGGCCCGCGTACGCATGTACGGCTTCAACCTCTCGATCGACGACTTCGGCACCGCGTATTCGAGCTTCTTCCAGCTCTCGCAGATCCCGTTTTCCGAGCTCAAGGTCGAACGCGCCTTCATCAAGGATCTGCACCTGAGCACCACCACGCGCGCCATCGTCGGCACCTGCGCCCACCTCGGGCGCGCACTGGGCCTGGGCGTGGTCGCCGAAGGCGTGGAGACCGCCGCGCAGCTGCAGGCCGTGACCGAGGCCGGCTATACCGCCGCCCAGGGCTACCTGATCGCCCGGCCCATGCCGGCGGCCGTGGCACTGGACTGGCTGCGCGGCCTGGATGGCCAGCGCTACGCGCCCGCGCCCGCCCTGGCGCTAGCCGGTCACACCACCTCGGCCGCCTGAGCCGGGTGGCGCGGTGCTGGCGGTGCCATCGAGTCCGGGCTGGCAGCGTGGGCAATTGCGCGCTCCTGTCCTCTATGATCGACCTGGTCGTTAGCACTCTCCGGGTACGAGTGCTAAAGTCCGATCCTGGAGGTTACGCATGTCCGTCTACGCCTTGACTGTTCCCGGTTCCACCGCCCTGGCGGTACGCGATCCATGGGCCATGGTGCCCTCGCTGGGCAATCTGGACGCCTACATCTCGGCCGTCAACCGCATGCCGCTGCTGGAGGCCGAGGAAGAGCGCAGCCTGGCCCAGCGCCTGCGCGCCCGGCAGGATCTGGACGCCGCCGGCCGGCTGGTGCTGTCTCACCTGCGCCTGGTGGTGTCGGTGGCGCGCCAGTACCTGGGCTACGGCCTGCCGCACGGTGACCTGATCCAGGAAGGCAACGTCGGCCTGATGAAGGCCGTCAAGCGCTTCGACCCCGAACAGGGCGTGCGCCTGGTGAGCTACGCGCTGCACTGGATCAAGGCCGAGATCCACGAATACATCCTGAAGAACTGGCGCATGGTCAAGGTCGCCACGACCAAGGCGCAGCGCAAGCTGTTCTTCAACCTGCGTTCGATGAAGCGGCAGATGAAGAGTGACGCCGTGGACGGTGACACGCACCGCGCCTCGTTGTCCGAGGCCGAGATCGAGACCGTGGCACGCGAGCTCAATGTCAAGCGCGAGGAGGTCATCGAGATGGAGACACGTTTCGCCGGCGGCGACGTGGCACTCGAACCCGGCTCGGACGACGACGAGGAAAGCTACGCGCCCATCGCCTACCTGGCCGACGAGACGCAGGAGCCCACCCGCATGCTGGCCGCCGCGCAGCGCGACCATCTGGCCGGCGCGGGCCTGCAGCAGGCGCTGGACGTGCTTGATGCACGCAGTCGCCGCATCGTCGAGGAGCGCTGGCTCAAGGTCAACGACGACGGCTCGGGCGGCATGACCCTGCACGATCTGGCGGCCGAATACGGCGTGAGCGCCGAGCGCATCCGCCAGATCGAGGTCGCGGCCATGAAGAAGATGCGCAAGGCCATGACGGTCGAATGACCCGTCGGCGCTGACGCTGCGACGGACGAACAAGCGGCCTGCGGGCCGCTTTCTTACGCCCGCAGCGCCATCAGCCGGTCGCGCGCGGCCTGGAAGTCGGTCCAGAAACGTGCGTCCTGCGTGCTGGCGAAGTTGACGCGCATGGTGGTGCGCGGCCGGCGCTCGGCGTGGAAGAGCGAGCCCGGTGCCAGCAGCCAGCCGGCGTCCAGCAGGTCCTGGGCCAGGGCGTCGGTGTCTGCGCCGGTCTCGACCCAGCCGAACAGGCCTTGCGGCGGGGTGACGAAGCTGCAGCCAGCCGCCTCGGCCAGGCGGCGGGTGCGCTGGCGCGCGGCGTCGAGCTGATCGCCCACGCGTTCGGCGTGGCGGCGCAGCAGGCCCTGCTCCAGGCACCAGGCCACGGCCTGCTCCAGCAGCGCCGGCGTGGTCAGGGTGGAGATCATCTTGGTGTCGACCAGGCGCTCGGTCAGCGCCGGCGCCGCGGCCATGAAGCCCACGCGCCAGTTGGGCGCCAGGATCTTGGAAAACCCCGAGATGTAGATGGTGCGCGCCAGGCCGTCCAGCGCGGCCAGGCGCGGCGCGTGGCTGGGCGCGAACCAGCTGTAGGTGTCGTCCTCGACGATGGTGAAGTCTTCCGCCTCGGCCAGCTTGAGCACCTGGTGTGCGCCGGCCAGCGGCAGGCTGCAGCCAGTCGGGTTGTGCAGCACCGACACGGTGACATAGAGCTTGGGCCGGTGCTGGCGCGCCAGGTTGGCCATGGCAGCCAGGTCGGGCCCCTGCGGCCCGCGTGGCACCGGCAGCAGGCGCATGCCCATGCGGCTGAGGCGGGCGAACTCGACCGCCCAGCCCGGCTCGTCGACCAGCACGGCGTCACCGGGGCTGAGCAGGGTGCGGGCCACGATGTCCAGCGCATGGGTGGCGCCCAGCGTGGTGCCGATCTGGCCGGCGTGGGCGGTGATGCTGATGTCCGCCAGGCGCTGCGCCAGGGCGTGGCGCAGCCGGGTGTCGCCCGCCGGCTCGCCGTAGCGCAGGCCGCCGTCGTAGTGCGTGGCAGCCTTGCGCAGCGCGCGCTGCAGCAGGTCGCCGTCCAGCCAGGGTTCGGGCAGGGTGCCGCTGCCGGGGCCGGCCTGCCTGCTGGTGCCGGCGAACATGCCGCGGATCAGCGCCGTGGCGTCGACCGGGCGCGGCCGCGCGGCGACGCCCGGCTGGTCGGCCGTGCCACCCGCGGACTTGCCGGCGCGGCCGCCCGTCGCCGCCACGACGCCGGCCGCGCCGCCGCCCTCGCCCGCGGCACGCCGCTCGCGCACGAAGAAGCCGCGCTGCCGGCGTGCCTCCACCAGGCCGCGCGCCTGCAGCAGGTCGTAGGCGGACACCACGGTGCTGGGGCTGACGCCGTGGCGGCGTGCGCAGTCGCGCACCGAGGGCAGGCGCGCGCCCTGGCTCAGCAGGCCCTGGCCGATGTGCTCGGCAAAGCGCGCGGCCAGCATCTCGCTCAGCGGAGCCGAACCGGCGGTGCCGGCCGGACGCAGGGTGAGGTCGGTGGACTGTGTGGTCGGCATGATCAGTACAGTGAAACTGATGTACACCACAACTGTACTGAAACTGTATCGATACGCTGCCTAGACTGCATGCATGAACAGCCGCAGCACGAGCACCATCACCCCGACCCTGGACGATGCCCTGGCGGCCCGCCGCGTGCGCGACGGCCTGCTGCTGGCCGGCACCGGCGTGCTGCTGTTCGCCCTGACGCTGCCGATGACGCGCCTGGCCGGCGGCACGCCAGCCGCGCCGCAATTGCCGCCGGAATTCGTCGCCTTCGGGCGCGCGGCGGTGGCCGGGCTGCTCAGCGTCGTGTGGCTGCTGCTGCACCGCGCCGCCTGGCCGACGCGGGCACAGTGGCCCGTGCTGCTGCTGGGTGGCGCGGGCGTGGTGCTGGGTTTTCCGCTCGGCCTGGGTTTCGCCGTGCGCGAGGTGCCGGCCGCACACGCTGCGGTCGTCACCGGCGTGCTGCCGCTGGCCACCGCCCTGGTCGCCACGCTGTGGTTGCGCGAGCGTGCCGGCGCCGCCTTCTGGGCCTGCGCCGGCCTGGGCTGTGCGCTGGTGCTGTGCTACGCCTGGCAACGCGGCGGCGGGGCGCTGGCACGCGGTGACCTGCTGCTGCTGGCGGCCGTGGCCAGCGCGGCCTGCGGCTATGTGGCCGGGGCGCGCCTGGCCGGCCTGGGCATGCCGCCCGAGCAGGTGATCTGCTGGATGCTGGTGGCCAACCTGCCGGTCACCGCGCTGCTGGCGGGTCGCCACGTGGTCGAGCTGGGCGGCGCCTGGCGCGCCGGCAGCGTCAGCCTGGCGGCCTGGCTGGGCTTCGCCTACGTGGCGATCGTCTCCATGTGGCTGGGTTTCTTCGCCTGGTACCGCGGCCTGGCCATGGCCGGCACGCTGCGCGCCAGCCAGCTGCAGCTGGTCCAGCCCTTTGCCGCCATGCTGGCCGCGGTGCCGCTGCTGGGCGAGCCGCTCGACGCCCTGACCGTCGGCTGCGCCCTGGCCGTGGTGGCCTGCGTGGCTGCGGGCCAGCGCATGCATCGCCATGTCCGGCCCGCACCGGCGACCGTGACTGCGCCGAAACCAGCACCAGCACCAGCACCAGCACCGCGGCCGGCGCGCGCCTGATCGGCCTGACCACCATCGCCCCACCCGAACCGGACCCCACCCCATGACGACGCGCACCCTCTGGACCCCCGCCCGCCGCAGCCTGCGCACGCAGTCGTCGGCGATCCGCGAACTGCTCAAGCTGTGCGAGCGCCCCGGCATGTTGTCGATGGCCGGCGGGCTGCCGGCGCCCGAGAGTTTTCCGGCCGAGGCCTTGCGCGGCGTGGCCGACCGCGTGCTGCGCGAGCAGCCCGCCAGCGCGCTGCAGTACGGCCCGAGCGAGGGCCTGGCCGGGCTGCGCGCCTGGGTGGCCGAGCACCTGCGCGGCCAGGGCCTGCAGGTCGACGCGGCCCAGGTGCTGATCACCAGCGGCTCGCAGCAAGGCCTGGACCTGCTGGGCAAGGTGCTGGCCGAGGAAGGCGCGCCGCTGGCGGTCGAGGCGCCCACCTACCTCGGCGCGCTGCAGGCCTTCTCGCCCTACGGCCCGCGCTTCACGACCCTGGCTGGCGACGCGCACGGCCCGTTGCCCGAGGCGGTGCTGGCGCTGCCGCAGCACGCGCCCGGCACGCGCTTGGCCTACCTGCTGCCGAACTTCCAGAACCCGACCGGACGCCTGATGCCCGAGGCGCGGCGCGACCAGATCGTCGCTGCAGCGCAGCGCGCCGGCCTGCCACTGGTGGAGGACAACCCCTACGGCGAGCTCTGGTACGACGCCGCCCCGCCCGCGCCGCTGGCCGCGCGCTGGCCCGAGGGCACGGTCTACCTGGGCTCGTTCTCCAAGGTGCTGGCGCCCGGGCTGCGGCTGGGCTATCTGGTGGCGCCGCCCGCGCTCTACCCGCGCCTGCTGCACGCCAAGCAGGCCTGCGACCTGCACAGCTCCAGCCTGGCCCAGCATCTGGTGCTGGCGCTGCTGGCGCAGGGCCTGCTGCCGGCCCAGCTGGCCGGGCTGCGCACCCGCTACCGCAGGCAGCGCGACGCCATGCAGGCCGCGCTGACGCGCGAACTGCCGCCCGGCTGCCGCTGGACACCGCCGGCCGGCGGCATGTTCTTCTGGCTCACCCTGCCCGAGGGCCTGGACGCGCCGGCCCTGCTGCCCGCCGCGCTCGACGCGGGCATCGCCTACGTGCCCGGCGTGGAATTTCATGCCGCCGACGACGCGCCGGCCGGTGCGCGCAACGCGGCCGAGCACGCCGAGTTGCGCCGCAGCCTGCGCCTGTCCTTCGTCACGCTCAGCCCGGCGCAGATCGACGAGGCCGTCGCCCGGCTCGGCCGCGTGCTGCGCACCGCCCTGGCGGGCGCGCCGGCTGCGGCGCTGGCCGCATAAGCTGACACCTCACCCACCGGAGCCAACATGACCACCGCAACGCTCGACACCCCCACACCCGCCGCCCCTGCCACGCGCCGCTTCGCCCAGCTCGACGTCTTCTGCAGCGAGGTGCTGCGTGGCAACCCGCTGGCCGTGGTGGTCGACGGCGCCGGGCTGAGCGACGCGCGCATGCAGGACTTCGCGCGCTGGACCGGCCTGAGCGAGACCACCTTCCTGCTGCCGCCCACCGATGCGGCGGCCGACTATCAGGTGCGCATCTACACGCCGGGCGGCGAGCTGCCTTTTGCCGGTCACCCCACGCTGGGCAGCGCGCGCGCCTGGCTGATGCACGGGGGCGTGCCGCGACAGCCCGGGCGGGTGGTGCAGCAGTGCGGCGTCGGCCTGGTCGAGGTGCAGCTGCAGCCCGGTGGCCGGCTGGCCTTTGCCGCGCCGCCGCTGCGCCGCGGCGAGGTGGATGCCGATCTGCTTGCCAGCGTCTGCACCGCGCTGGGCCTGGAGGCGGCCGAGGTGCAGGTCGCGACCTGGCTGGACAACGGCCCGCAGTGGCTGGGCCTGCTGCTGGCCGACGCGGCGCGGGTGCGCGCACTGCAGCCCGACCATGCCGCGCTGCGCCACCTGGCCAAGGTCGGCGTGGTCGGGCCCTGCGCACCGGGCGAGGCGACGCGGTTCGAGCTGCGCGGCTTTGCCGCCCCGCTGGGCGTCAACGAGGACCCGGTCACGGGCAGCCTGAACGCCAGCGTGGCGCAGTGGCTGATGGACGAGGGCATCGCGCCGGCGTCCTACGTGGCTGCGCAGGGCTCGGCGCTGGGCCGCGCCGGGCGGGTGCACCTGGACCGCGACGCGGCCGGCACCGTCTGGGTGGGCGGCGAGGTGCAGCCCTGCATCGCCGGTACAGTGACGCTCTGACCAACCCACCCGGCCGCCCGCGGCGGCCTTGCGAGCGCGCGCCCATGTCCACACCCATGCACGTCCAGCCCGACCACCTGGTGATCGTCTGCGCCACGCTCGACCAGGGGCGCGCCTGGTGCGTCGACACCCTGGGCGTGGCGCCCCAGCCGGGCGGCAGGCACGAGTGGATGGGCACGCACAACCTGCTGCTCGACCTGTCGTCGGCGCAGCACGAGCGCGTCTACCTGGAGCTGATCGCGATCGACCCCGAGGCGCCGGCGCCCGCGCGCAAGCGCTGGTTCGGCATGGACGAGCCCGGCCTGCAGGCCCTGGTGGCGCGCGAGCCGCAGCTGGTCGCCTGGGTCGGGCGGTCGCCCCAGGTCGACATGCATCGCTGGGGCCTGATCACCGTGGGCCTGCAGACCGGACCCATCGTGCCGTGCAGTCGCACGCGCGCCGACGGCAGCGTGCTGCGCTGGCAGATCGTGGTGCGCGAGGATGGCAAGCGGCTGCTCGACGGCGCGGTGCCGGTGCTGATCCAGTGGCAGGGCGAGCACCCGTGCGAGCACCTGCCGCCCAGTGGCGTGGCAATCGAGCAGTTCAGCGTGCGCGGCCTGCCGCCGCGGGCGGTGGAGGTGATGCGCCTGCGCGGCGTGCAGCGTCCCGCCGATGCGGGCGCGGCGCTGAACGTCGTCCTGAAAACGCCACAGGGCAAGCGATCGCTCGCCTGCCCTGTGTGGTGATGCGGTGAAGTGACCGTGGCCGGCCGGCCGCCCATACAGCCGTTATCCGGCCTGATCGCGCAGGGCGGCCTCGGCCCTGCGCCGCATCACTTGTTGCGGTAGTCGTCGTGGCAGCCCTTGCAGGTGCCGCCGGCATCGCCGAAGGCGGCCTTGATGGCGGCCTTGTCGCCGCCCTTGGCAACGCTGGCCAGCTTGGCCACGGCGTCCTGCATCTTGGTGGCGGCGGCCTTGAACTTGTCGGCTTCCTTCCAGATCTCGGGCTTGGCCTTGGTATCGCCGCTGTCGGTGCCGGCGACGAAACCGTCGAAGGGCAGGTGCGACACGGTGGCGACCAGGTCGGCGTTGACCGAAGCGGCCTTGGCATCGAACGGGATCTTGTCGTTGACCATGCCGCCGATGGTGCCGAAGTGCTTGGCCATGACGGTGAAGGCGGCCTTGCGGTACTTGATGGCGTCTTCGGGCTTGGCGAATTGCGCCGCGGCAGGCAGGGCCAGGCCCAGGGTGGCGACGGCGGTCAGGGCAAGTACGAGTCGTTTCATGTAGGTCTCTCCGGGAAAGTTGGGCTGAGGCGCCGCTCTCGCGGCGGCGCTAGTATCCACTTAATGCCGGTTAACTTCCTTTGCTGCATCCGGTGCGTTTCATGCATGGCCACCGCGCAACAAATGGCGCCAGATCCGTGTCGCCACCGATTGCCGCAGGCCACGCCGCAGCCCTGGACGAGCGGCCTGTTTCCACCTTCCTGACGACAAGCGACCCCCTGACGATGGCCAAGATCTCCCCCCCTGCATCCTCTGCCGAGCTGCTACCAGTGCGCGTGTGGGACCTGCCGACCCGGCTGTTCCACTGGGCGCTGGCCCTGCTGGTCATCTCTGCGGTGATCACTGCCAACGTGGGCGGCAACGCCATCACCTGGCATTTCCGCTGCGGCTACATGATCCTGGCGCTGCTCGCCTTCCGGCTGACCTGGGGGCTGGTGGGCGGGCGCTGGTCGCGCTTCGCCAGCTTCGTCTACGCGCCGGGCACGGTGCTGCGCTATCTGCGCGGCGAGCATCGGCCGGGTGACCACTTCGAGGTCGGGCACAACCCGCTGGGCAGCTTCTCGGTGTTCGGGCTGCTCGGCATCCTGCTGGTGCAGGTGGGCACCGGTCTGGTGTCGGACGACGAGATCGCCAACACCGGCCCGCTGGTCAAGTTCGTCAGCGGCCAGCTCAGCAGCCTGGCCACGCACTGGCACGCCGACTTCGGCGCGGTGATCATCTACGTGCTGGTCGGGCTGCACATCGCCGCCATCGCCTACTACCGCCACCGCAAGAAGCTCGATCTGGTCACGCCCATGATCAAGGGTGACAAGCTGCTGCCTGCCGATGTGCCGCCGTCGACCGACAACTGGGGGCGGCGCCTGGCGGCCCTGCTGATCCTCATGGTGTTCATGGGCGTGGTGGGCTGGATCATCAAGCTCGGCGAGTGAATCAGGCCGGGGCGTCGTTAGACTCCGGGCGCATGCACGAACTTGCCACGCTCGTCGTGCCGCGTGATGCGGCTGCCATCGATGCCACGCGCTCGATCTTTCGTGAGTACGCCGCCAGCCTGGGCATCGACCTGTGTTTCCAGGGTTTCGAGGCCGAGCTTGCCGCCCTGCCCGGCGTCTATGCCGAGCCGGCCGGCGTGATCCTGCTGGCGCTGATCGATGGCGAGGTGGCGGGCTGCGGCGCGGTGCGCCCGCTGCCCGAGGTCGACTATCCCAACGCCTGCGAGATGAAGCGCCTGTTCGTGCGTCGCGCCTTCCGCCGCTTCGGGCTGGGACGGCTGATCGCCCAGGCGCTGATCGACCACGGCCGTGCGGCAGGCTACTCGTCCATGCTGCTCGACACCCTGGACGAGATGGAGGCGGCCCGCGAGCTGTACGCGGCGCTGGGTTTCATCGAGGTACCGCCCTACTATTACAACCCCATCCCCGGCGCGCATTACCTGCGCGTCGACCTGGACGGCGCGGGCCCGCGGTACTGAGGTCCGCCTGCCTCCTCACGTCGCCCGTGCCCGGGCGGCCAGCCCCGCCCGCCCCGTCCATGAGCCCTCTCCCACTCCCCGTCCAGATCCACGCCGCCATCGCTGCCGTCAGTCCGCCAGGCGAACTGGGCGAATCGCCGCTGTGGCATCCCGCCGAGCAGTGCCTGTACTGGTGCGACATCCCGGCCCGGCGGCTGTACCGGCTCGATCCGGTCGATGGCACCCAGCGCCACTGGGAGCTGTCGACCGAAGCGGCCTGCTGCGCGCCGGCACTGTCGGGCGGGCTGGTGCTGGGCATGCGCGACGGCCTGTGGCGCTTCGACCCGCACACAGGTGAGCGCACACTCATCGAGCCCGCCCCCTACGACCCCGCCCGCGAGCGCTACAACGACGGCAAGTGCGACGCCCAGGGGCGCATGTGGGCCGGCACGATCTACGAGCCGCGCGACCGTGCCGCCGCGGCGCTGTACCGCTGCGACCGGCGGGGCCTGCAGCGCATGGCCGGCGGGATCACCACCTCCAACGGCCTGGCCTGGAGCCTGGACGGCGCCACGATGTACTGGGCCGACACCAAGGCCCATGCCATCCATGCGCTGGATGTCGACATGGCCGACGGCAGCCTGTCGCGCCAGCGCGTGTGGCGGCAGTTCCCGGCCCGGGTGCCGGATGAGCCGCTCGACGACTACGCCGGCCGGCCGGATGGCGCTGCCGTCGATGCCCAGGGGTGCTACTGGGTCGCCATGTTCGAGGGATCCCGCGTGCTGCGCCTGGATCCACAGGGGCGCACGCTGGCCGAACTGCGCCTGCCCGTGCGCTGTCCGACCATGCCCTGTTTCGGTGGCGGTGACCTGCGCACGCTCTACATCACGACGGCCCGGCAGGGCCGCCCGGCCGCGGAACTCGCCAGCCAGCCGCTGGCCGGCTGCGTGCTGGCACTGCGCGTCGATGTGCCCGGGCTGCCGGCCAACTTCGCGGCCTTCTGACATGGCGTGAGCCGGTCATGCCTCGGCGGGTGGGCCGGGGCCTCGGGTGTCCGAGTCTGGCGAACCATGCCGGGCGCACAGGCGACACGAGTCGCGACAACACATCCTGCTGTCATGTGCCTGACGCAAAAGCCTGCGTGTGCGCAAGCTGCGACAGCACCGATGTGCTGCCAACCCCCTTCTTTCACACGGAAACAAGCCGTATACTCCTGGGGTTTTGCCGGAGACGGCATTCAAGCCTGAACCTACTGAGCAAGATGTCCGCCCTGCCCAAGCCCCTACCTGGTGACCTTGGTCCGGACGACGACAACGAGGCGGCCTACAAGCGCTGGACTCGTGAGGAGGTTCAGGCCCTGATTCCGCCATCCATCTCGCCCTGGCGAGTGGTGATGGTGCAGCTGCTGGCTGGTTTGGCAGTGGCTGCGGTGGTCTGGTTGGTGACCCGGGGCGCGACGCAGGTGTGGTCGTCGCTGTGGGGTACGGCAGCCGTGGTTTTGCCTGGCGCCCTGATGGCGCGCGGCATGTCGCGGCGGGCGGTGGCCAACCCTGGCGCTCTGGTGTTCGGCTTCCTCTTCTGGGAGCTGGTCAAGATCGCGGTGACGGTGGTCATGCTTGTGCTGGCTGCGCGCAGCGTTCCTGGTCTGCACTGGCTGCTGCTGCTGATCACCATGATCGTGTGCATGAAGGTGAACTGGCTCGCGCTGCTGTGGCGGCGCAAGCGGGTTCAAGGTTAGGTCCAGCAAAGAGAGTCTGATTCGACATGGCAGCCGCAGAGCATGGCCCCAGCGCCGGTGAGTACATCGGTCACCACCTGACGCACCTGCGCTCGAAGGAGCAGCTGGGCATCATCGATTTCTCCGTCATCAACCTGGACTCGATCTTCTGGTCGGTGCTGCTGGGTGCGGTCGGCCTGTTCGTGTTGTGGCGCGTGGCGCGCAGCGCGACATCCGGTGTGCCCGGGCGCATGCAGGCGGCGGTCGAGCTGGTGCTCGAGATGGTCGACAACCAGGCCAAGTCCATCATCCACAACGCCGAGTCACGCAAGTTCGTGGGTCCCCTGGCGCTGACGGTGTTTGTCTGGATCTTCCTGATGAACTCGATGGACTTCCTGCCGGTCGACCTGATTCCGCGCATCTGGGAGGCCATCTACGGTGCAGCCGGACACGACCCGCACCACGCCTATCAGCGCAGCGTGCCCACCGCCGACCTGTCGGCCACGCTGGGCATGTCCATCGGTGTGTTGCTGGTCTGCCTGTACTACAACATCAAGATCAAGGGCCTGGGTGGCTGGATCCACGAGCTGTTCTCGGCCCCGTTCGGTGCGCACCCCATCCTGTGGCCGTTCAATTTCCTGATGCAGATGATCGAGTTCCTGGCCAAGACCGTGTCTCACGGCATGCGGCTGTTCGGCAACATGTATGCCGGCGAACTGGTCTTCATGCTGATCGCGCTGATGGGCGCCGCTGGCTTCGGCTCGACCACCGGCATCGTGCTGTGGATCGGCCACGTGCTGGCCGGGTCCGCCTGGGCGATCTTCCACATCCTGATCGTCGCGCTGCAGGCCTTCATCTTCATGATGCTGACCTTGGTGTATGTCGGCCAGGCTCACGACGCGCATTGACCGGATACGGCAGTTCACGCATCGATCTTTCTCGCTTCCCCACCCTCAACTTCACTCAATCCCTAAAGGAACAACCATGGAACACGTGTTGGGTTTTGTCGCTCTGGCCGCTGGCCTCATCATCGGCCTGGGCGCTATCGGTGCCTGTATCGGTATCGGCATCATGGGCAGCAAGTACCTCGAGTCGGCCGCCCGCCAGCCTGAACTGATGAACGAACTGCAGACCAAGATGTTCCTGCTGGCTGGCCTGATCGATGCGGCCTTCCTGATCGGCGTCGGTATCGCGATGATGTTCGCGTTCGCCAACCCCTTCGTGCTCAAGTAAATCTGAGCCGATTGCAGATCAACCCGCATAGAAAGGTGCAGCCGTGAGCCTGAACGCAACGCTGCTTGCGCAGCTCGTGGTGTTCTTCATCCTGGCGTGGGTCACGATGTCATTCGTGTGGCCCCCCATCGTGAAGGCGCTCGACGAGCGTGCCAAAAAAATTGCGGACGGCCTGTCGGCCGCTGACAAGGCCAAGAGCGAGCTGTCCAACGCCAACAAGCGTGTGGAAGAGCAGCTGGCCGCGTCTCGCAACGAAACGACGAAGCTGCTGGCCGACGCCGAGAAGCGTGGCCTGGCCATCGTCGAAGAGGCAAAGAAGCGCGCCGAAGACGAGGGTGCCAAGATCGTCGCTGCTGCCAAGGCCGAGGCCGAGCAGCAGAGCATCAAGGCCCGCGAAGTCCTGCGCGAGCAGGTCGCCGCACTGGCCGTCAAGGGTGCCGAGCAGATCCTGCGCCGCGAGGTGGATGCTGCCGCCCATGCCGACCTGCTCTCGCGCCTGCGCACGGAGCTCTGACCATGGCTGAACTTGCGACGATCGCTCGTCCCTACGCCGAAGCGCTCTTCCAGGTGGCCCGTCAGGGTGACCTGGGCGCCTGGTCGCGTCAGCTGCAGGCCGTGTCCGCGGTCGTCGCGGACGAGGCCGTGCGCCAGTTCGCCGACAACCCCAAGGTCCCCGCCGACCAGGTGTATTCGGTGATCGTGGAAGCGGCGCGCGAGTCGCTCGAACCCGGGATGCAGAACTTCCTGCGTACCGTGATCGAGAACGGCCGTCTGGCTGCCCTGTCCGCCGTGGCCGAGCAGTTCCGCGCCCTGGTCAACGCCGCCGGTGGCGTGGCCGATGCCGTGATCTACAGCGCCTATCCCATCGACCAGCAACAGCTGGGCGATGTGGTGAGCGCGCTCGAACAGCGCTTCGGACGCAAGCTCAGTGCCTCCGTGCAGCTCGAACCCGAGCTCATCGGCGGCGTGCGTGTGGTGGTTGGCGACGAGGTGCTCGACACCTCGGTGCGCGCCCGCCTCGACCGCATGAAGCTTGCGCTGAGCGCCTGAGCGACGGCACGTTCGCGTCGCGCCGACCCTTTGTCTGTCGACCGCTGTCGAACGTCCGTCCGCCTGCAGCCTGACCGCTTCAAGCACCGATTCATCCCTGCGTCATCCCTCCGTCCTCTTTGCCGAGGTCGCTTGACCAGACTGGGAGCAAGCAATGCAACTCAATCCTGCTGAAATTTCCGAACTGCTCAAGAGCCGCATCGAGGGTCTTGG
>JBJOKY010000007.1:0-28416 GCA_046045865.1 Pseudomonadota bacterium
CAGGCGCTCATGCTGCCCGGCTTCGTGCTGCTGGCTGCGGCGGGCCTGTACATGAGCTGGTTCTTCCTGGGCAAGGCCCGCAACGGGAGCCTGGCATGACGAGCGGCATCACCGTCGGCGGCGTCATCTTCGCCGTGCTCCTGCTCATGCTGGTGGTGCGTGTGCCCATCGGCATCGCCATGTTCATCAGCGGCGCGGGGGGCTATCTTTTCCTGACCGACGGCAACCTCATGCCCTTGCTCAACACGCTCAAGAGCACGGCGTATGCGCGCCTGTCCAACTACGACCTGGCCGTGCTGCCGCTGTTCATGCTGATGGGCCAGTTCGCCACGCATGGGGGCTTGAGCCGCAGCCTGTTCAGGTTCGTCAGCGCCTTCCTGGGCCACCGGCGCGGGGGTGTGGCCATGGCGGCGGTGGGTGCGTGCGCCGGCTTTGGCGCCATCTGCGGCAGCTCGCTGGCCACGGCGGCCACCATGGGCCAGGTGGCGCTGCCCGAGCTGCGCCGCCACGGTTATGCCGGCAGCCTGGCCACCGGCGCGCTGGCGGCGGGGGGCACGCTGGGCATCATGATTCCACCGTCAGTGCCGCTGGTGATCTACGCCATCCTGACGCAGGAATCGATCGGCAAGCTCTTCATGGCCGCGGTGCTGCCCGGCCTGATCGCCATGGTGGGCTACATGATCGTCATCCAGATCATCGTGGGCATGAAGCCGCACATGGGCCCAGCCGGCGCCCGCGTGGCCTGGCCCGAGCGCATCAAGGCGCTGGTCGAGGTGCTGCCGGTGCTGCTGGTGTTTGTCGTCGTGATCGTCGGCATCTACGGCGGCTGGGCCAACCCGACCGAGGCGGCGGCCATCGGCGCGGCGGCCTGCGGCATCCTGGCCGTGGTGAGCGGCGGCATGCGCACCAAGGGCCTGCTCGATTCCGCGCTGGGCACGGCCACCGCCACGGCCATGATCTTCCTGGTGCTGATGGGGGCGGACATGCTCAACACCGCGCTGGCCCTGTCGCAGATGCCGGCCGAACTGGCCACCTGGGTCAAGGGCAGCGGCCTGCCACCGCTGCTGGTGCTGGCCATGATCCTGCTGATCTACATCTTTCTCGGCTGCGTGATGGACAGCCTGGCCATGATCCTGCTGACCATCCCGATCTTCTACCCCATGGTGATGGGCCTCGATTACTTCGGCCTGGGCCAGACCGACAAGTCGATCTGGTTCGGCATCCTGGCGCTGATGGTGGTGGAGATCGGCTTGGTCCACCCGCCGGTGGGCATGAACGTCTACATCATCAACCGCCTGGCCAAGGACGTGCCGCTGGTCGAGACCTTCAAGGGCGTGATGCCCTTCCTGGCCAGCGACTTCCTGCGCATCATCCTGCTCGTGGCCTTCCCCAGCGTGTCGCTGGTGCTGGTGCGCAGCTTCGGTTGAGCGCCTGCCGTTTCCACTGACAACCGCGCGGCGCCGCTAAGCGTTGTCGCCCACACGGGACCATTCTTTTTCTTCCCGACCCGACCCCGTTCGTTCCACCCCCGGAGACCGTCCACCATGAAGACCCCTCGTTTCACGATCAAGCTTGTTGCCGGCGCCGCGCTGGCCGTGGCCAGCCTGGGCGCCAGCGCCCAGCAGGTGGTGCTCAAGGTGCACCACTTCCTGCCCAGCACCTCGAGCTCGCAGGTCAAGCTCATCCAGCCCTGGTGCGACAAGGTCAACAAGGAATCCAAGGACCGCATCAAGTGCCAGATCTACCCCTCGATGCAGCTCGGCGGCACCCCACCCCAGCTGATGGACCAGGTGCGTGACGGCGTGGCCGACATCGTCTGGAGCGTGCCCACCTATGCGGCCGGCCGCTTCAGCAAGAGCGAGGTCTTCGAACTGCCCTTCATGGCCGCCACCGCCAAGTCCGGCAGCCAGGCGCTGTACAGCTACATCCAGAAGAACGCGCTGGACGAGTACAAGGGCGTGCACATCCTGTTCAACCACGTGCACGACGGCGCGCTGCTGCACTTCAAGGACAAGACGCCCACCAAGCTCGAGGACCTGAAGGGCCTGAAGATCCGTGCCGCCACCCGCATCAACTCCAAGATGCTGGCCGCCCTGGGCGCCACGCCGGTGCAGATGCCCCTGCCCGCCGTGCCAGAAGCAATGAGCAAGGGCGTGATCGACGGCGCCAGCGTGCCGTGGGAGGGCGTGCCCTCGATCAAGCTGCAGGAAATCGCCCGCTACGCGCTGGACACCTCGGCCGGCCAGCCGCGCATGGCCAACACCATCTTCGCCTTCGCCATGAACAAGGCCAAGTACGACAGCCTGTCGGCCGACCTGAAGGCCGTGATCGACGCCAACTCCGGGCTGGCCGCCAGTGCCTGGGCCGGCGAGACTGCATTCGACGACGTGGTCGCCCCGCACCAGAAGCAGGCTCGCGACGCCGGCGAGAAGATCACCTTCATGGACGCTGGCGAATACGCCCGCTGGGTCAAGGTGACCGAGCAGATCGACGATGAATGGGTCAAGGACGTCACCGCCAAGGGCGCCGACGGCAAGAAGCTGATCGAGGACGCGCGGGCGTTGATCAAGCAGTATTCGAAGTGATCCGCGGTGGGGCAGGCGGGCGTGCAGGTGGCAGATCGGCGCGACCGATATCTGCCGCCGCCGGTTTTCTGCCTGTCCACCCGAATGAATGAATGGCTTTGTTGCACAACCCATCCCGTCAGCCCCGCGCAGCCAAGCGAGGCCACACTGAGTGGATGAGCAAGCCACCCACCCAGAAGTACCAGACGACGAACTGGAAGGTCTACACCCAGGCGCTCAGGGGGCGTGGTTCGCTCACGGTGGCCGAGGCCGAAGCGCCCGAGGACGTGCTGGACGTGGTCGACGCCACACCATCCGCCGGCGTGCGCGCAGCCGTCAGTCCGGCCGTGTGACGATGGTGACGCGGCGGTTCTCGGGCGCCGCGACGTCGTCGGTGTTCAAAAGTTCGGCCGAGCCCTTGCCCACCGGCATGAGCCGGTCGACTGCCACGCCCAGGCTGGCCAGGTAGCTGCGCACGCTTTCGGCGCGCTGCTGCGACAGCTGCAGGTTGGCACGCTCGTTGCCGCGCGGGTCGGCATGGCCCTCGATGGTGAAGCGCCGCTCGATCAGCCGGTCGTCCTTGAGCGCGGTGGCCACGGCGTCGAGCTGCTGGCGCGAGGTGGCGGTGAGCTGCGCCGAGTTGGTCAGGAAGGTGATGAGCAGCGACACCGCGTGGCGCTTGCCGGTGGCGGCGGCACCGGCCGGACGGTCACGCTCGATGCGCAGGCCACGGGTCAGCGGCTTGGCTTCGGACGGTGCAAGTGCGTCGACGAGGTTGTCCGGCGTCACGTCGGCGCCCTTGAGCACCTCGGTCCGGGCCGGTGTGGCGCTGGCGCCCTGGGCCTGGGCGCCGCGGGCGATGAACAGCAGCAGACCCAGGGCGGCCAGGCAGACCATGGCACGGGCCAGCAGCGCGGCCATGCCCGGTGTGCCGTGGCCAGGCCTGTCGTGGCGATCCGGATGGTCAGGGAGTTCTGTCGCCGGCCGGGGCTGAGCGGCCGGATGGCGGGGGTGGATGGCTGACATCATGGTGTGGTGGTGGCACGGACCCTTGGTTGGTTGGGCGGTCGGTGGCTGGCCTGCGCTCAGCCCCGGGGTAGCAGGCTGCGACATAGGCCTGTTCATAACGGGCCTGCAGCCGGTCACGGGCCTGATGGCACAGGGTGTCGAAGTCCGCCAGGTAGTGTGACCACAGCCGGGAGCGGTGTGTCATGGGCAGCAGCGTGTGGATGACCATGGCGGGCCGGTGACGTGCCTGCAGCTCGGCCGGTGCGAATGGGTCGAAGGCCCCGTCCACCGCCGCATGCCAGGCTGCGCTCTGGCCGGTCTGGTGGCTGACGAGCTGCTGCATGGTGCGGGTCATGGCGTCAGGTGCGGCCATGAAGCCGCGCAGGGGGGGCTGCAGCAGCAGCTCGAGGGCGTCCTGGCCGCTGGCGGCGAAGTCGAGCGGGTTGTTGTCGGCGGCCTGCGTGGACGTCAGGTCTGAGCCTGGCGCCGGCTGCTGAAGGGTGCGTCCGGCCAGCAGCAGCATCGTGCCGTCGACCGCGGCACGCAGCAGCTGGCCGAGTGTGCGCATCTCGGCCGGTCCCAGGCCCTGCGGCAGGTCGACCTGCACGCCCGCAGCGTCGCAGAAGGCCTGCCAGAGTGCAGGATCGGGCGCAAGGCTCGGTTCCGGCCGCGGCGGCGGACGTGACGCTGGACGCATGGCTGGTGCGGGCGCCGGCACCTGCCAGATCGCCGTGTCGCCGGCCATGCATGCGCTCAGCGCGGCACGTCTGGCGGTGATGGTGCGGGCGATCGCGGCAGGTTCTTCGGCGGCCAGGGCATGGGAGTTCTCGATCACCTCCAGCAGGAAGCCACCGATGCGCAGGCGGTCGCGGTGGTGGATGGGTGCCGATTCGCCGCCCGCCAGGCCGCGTCCGGCCACGGTGACGATGTTGGCGCTGCTCAGGTTGGTGATGCGGTAGCCCGGACCGTCGGCGCTGATGCGGGCGTGCTGGCGCGAGATGTGGCGCTGCGGGTCGGGCAGCATCAGCGTGTTGTGTTCGCCACGCCCGATCGTGCCGCCGGCCGCATCGAAATGCGCCACGCAAGGCTGGCTGAGCGGCTGGTCGTTCAACGACAGCGCACCGATGGTCAAGGTCATGTCGGGCCGTCCTCGGGCGAGCAGGAACTGGTGGCAGCCATGCTCGGCGGCGCTCGCGATGGCGGCAAGGTACGAAAGTCATTCGTATCCGTTCGTGC
Organism: Pseudomonadota bacterium; assembly: GCA_046045865.1. Classification (GTDB taxonomy): domain Bacteria; phylum Pseudomonadota; class Gammaproteobacteria; order Burkholderiales; family Burkholderiaceae_C; genus Sphaerotilus. The sequence continues at coordinate 4,809 of JBJOKY010000007.1, forward strand.
CAGATACCCGCGTATCGGGGGGATGAGCGCCCAAAATGCACAAAACGTGTGGCCGGTCGGCACTTCCATGGAGGACGTGTCAGACTGTAAGCTCAAGCTGTTCATTCCCCCTGGGGAAAGGCGGTGGGGAGTCAAGAACAAGGAGTCGGGTATTTCGACGATCGTCATGAAGGTGTTTCCCGCAAGTGATGTGACCAGGGTCGACGTGACGGCCGGTCCGGGGGGCGATGTGCCTGGGCGGTCCGGGCCGTGCGCCACGGGCGTCGGCCTGCTGGCCATGCTGCTGGCACTGGGTGCCTGCGCGGCGACGCCGCCGCAGGCCATTGGCCCGCTGGTGGCGCCGCCGACCCGACCGGTGGCTCCCGATTGCCCGGTCTTGATGAAGAACTGCGAGCGTCCGCCGCTGACGGCCGCGGCGGCCGACGTGGCCGACCTGGCGCGCCTGGTGCAGGCGGCTGACGACCTGCTGTTCAGCGGCGACGAGCAGGCGGCCTGGGCACAGCTCAACCAGGCGCTCAAGATCGATCCCAGGCACCACCCGGCGCTGATGCTGATGAGCCAGATCACCGACGACCCGCACAAGCTGCTGGGCGAACCGGGCGAGACCTACACGCCCCAGCCGGGCGAGACCCTGCGCCAGATCGCCGCGGCCCGGCTGGGCGACGCGCGCTGGTTCTATGCCCTGGCGCGCTACAACCAGATCAGCGTGCCGCGCGACCTGAGCCCGTCGCGCAGCCTGAAGGTGCCGAGAAGCGGTGGAGGCAAGGCCCTGCGTGTGCAGGCCGCCCGGACCGAGCCGGCGCCCCAGGCCGTGCCGCCACCGTCGTTGCAGCCACCCGCGCCGGTCGTCACCGTGCCGCAGGTGCCGTCCAATCTCGAGGCCATGCCGCCCACCGGCGCCGGCCCGGCCGGTGGCGACGCCGAGTCGGCGATGCGCCGTGGCCAGGTGGCCGAGAAGGCGGGGCGGGTCGAGCAGGCCTATGCGTACTACATGCGCGCCCTGGCGCTCGGCCATGCCGGTGCAGCCGAGCGTGCGGGCGTGATGCGCCAGGAGCTGATCGCACGTTACCGGCGCGACGCCCGTGTGGCGTTGGAACGTCAGGACCTGGACCGCGCCATCAAGGCCTGGCGCTTCGTGCTTGAACTCGATCCGGACGACGCCGCAGCCACCGCCGAACTGCGCAAGCTGCAGCGCCGCAAGGACGCTCCCAAGGCACCGTGACGCTGCCGGACGTGCCGGCGGCGTTCACGCCGCCGGCGCATGTGGCCGGACGCGGCCGGCCGGGGGGCTTCAGGTGCCGATGTCGGTCAGCCAGCGCTTCTGCCGCCGCACCGGTGCACGCACCGCAAACAGCTTGTGGCCCGGGCGCAGCAGGCCCAGCCATTGGGCGGCTGCACCACGCTGGCGCTGGAAGCCGTTGTTCAGCACATCGAGCGTGCGTTCATAGGTCGGCATGCCGCCCATGAAGTGGCGCCGGCCGACGCGGAAATGCGCCTGCTGTGCTGTCCACCAGGCCGAAACGCTGTGGCGGTCGGGCCAGGGCAGGTGCAGGTCGTCGATGCGGCCGGGGTCGGCCTCGGCCAGGTATTCACCCGGCCGGGTCGTGATGCCTTCGCGGCGGCGGCGCACCAGGTCGAGCGCGACCAGGTCGGCGCCGGTGATCATCGAGAACGCCTCGCCCGCCAGGCGTGCCCAGGCGTCCTCGGTCATCATGTCCATCAGCCAGGGCAGGTACAGCGGGTCGCCGACCGCGCCACAGCCCTGGATGAGCCGTCGGCGCGAGGTCGCTCCGCTGCGGCGCGTGAGCGTGCGCAGCACGTCGTGTGCGTCGATCAGCTCGCAGGCGCGCAGGTACAGCGGCAGGGCGTGGGCGGCGAAGGGCGTCTCGCTCAGGGCCAGATCCTGCAGGGCGTCGAGCGCCGCGTGGCGGTCGCCCAGCATGACGGCGGCCCAGGCCGACCAGCCGCGCGTGTCGGTGCGCAGCAGCTCGGCCGGATTGGGCGGCTGGCCTGGGTCGGGCAGGGTCGGCCAGCTGCTGGCTCGCGGCCGGCCCGCACGGCCTCGCGCCCCCGAGGCGTAGTCGTCATCGTCGTCCGACAGGCCGATCACCTCGGTGATCGGGAATTCGGACAGGTGATCGTCCTCGTCGTCGCCGGGCATTTCCGTCACTGCCGGTGCCTGGCTGGTCATTGGGAGTTGGGGCGGCTCTTCCAGGCCCTCGAGCAGGATGTCCATCATGTCCACCCGGCCGGCGCAGGCGGCACTGCGCGCGGCGGCGGTGCGCAGCGCGGGGTCGCCCGACTGCAGGCTGGGCACCAGCACGGCACCCGGGTCGACGCGATGCATGGCGCAGGCCGACAGCGCGATGCGCCGCGCAACCGGGCTGTTGCTGGCCAGCAGGTCGCGCAGGCGTACCTGCAGCGCCGGGCCGGCGCCCCAGCCCAGCGCGGAGGCAAGTGCCTGCTCGACATGCAGTTCGGTCTCGGCCAGGTAGAGCAGTTCGTCGAAGGGGCGTGGCTCGCGCAGTTCCAGCGACAGCACGGCCTGGGTGAACAGGTCGCCCGGGCGGGTGAGCTCGGAGGCCCGGCGCTTGAGCACCTGCGGACCGGCGGCCACGAGAGTCTCCAGCTGCACGATGAGCTGTTCGTCGAGCCGGCGCAGCTGTGCCAGCCGCACATTCGGAGCCCGCACCATGTCGCTGCGCGCTTCGCGCAACTCGGCAGCGGCTTCCAGCCCGGCGCGCACCGAGCTGGCCGGGTTGGCCGTGGTCGGGGGCGGTGTGACCGCGTGATCGCTAGGTTTCATGGGTTCTGAGCAACAGCCGTTCGGGTCGGACAGTCGGGTCGCACAACAAGGGGTGAGCAGCAGTCCAGCGGACCTGCCCTGAGCGGAGCCGGGAGCCGTCGATTTTGCGTCCCGTTACGCATGCCGGGCACCCGACTTCCACGCCCGGGCGCCACTTGCAGCGCGCGCTTCCCGATGTGCGCGATATCCGTCACGAAACAGATTGCGACGTAATTTACCGGCCCACGACGGCGGCGGATGTGCAACAAGTCCACCTGCCGAGCGGGTTCGCCGTGGCTGATACATTGGCCTGCCTACCCACTGGTGTCTACCCCGCACCTGACGGGCTCGCCCGGGCCCGGATCCTGCGTCAGGCCATGTGCACCCGCATGCGCCGCCGCTACACCCCCATCGAATGCCTTCCTTGCCCAGATCCGCTCCTGCACTGACCGCAGCACTGCTGCCATCCACCCGGTGCCCGGCATGAAACCGGTCCGGCTGCAGTTCTCCGTCGAGCTGGACTACGAGGTCTATGCGCCTGGCGCCGATTTCATCCTCAACATCCAGGCTGCGTCGACGCGCCAGCAGCGCGTGGTCGAGGAGCGGCTGTCCATCAGTCAGCCGCTCACACACCAGGTCTTCGTGGACGCGCAGACCCAGGCGCGCTTCCTGCGCCTGAAGGCCGCGCCCGGCACGCTGCGCGTCGCACACCAGGCCACGGTGGAGATCACCCACCACCACAACGCGCCCCAGCTGCTGCGCGAGGTGCCGGTGGCCGAGCTGCCGCCATCGGTGCTGGGCTACCTCTACCCCAGCCGCTACTGCGAATCCGACCGCCTGCACCACTTCGCTGTGCAGCAGTTCGGCTCGCTCTGGCAGGGCTGCAGCCGGGTGCAGGCCATCCGGGACTGGGTGCACCGGCACGTGAAGTTCACGTCCAACTCGTCGAGCAGCACCACCTCGGCCTGCGACACCCTGGCCAGCGGGCAGGGCGTGTGCCGCGACTTCGCCCACCTCATGATCGCGCTGTGCCGGGCGGTCAACATCCCGGCGCGTTTCGCGACCGGCTTCGATTTCGGCGCCGATCCCATCCTCGGTCCGCCGGACTTCCACGCCTACGTCGAGGTCTGGCTGGGCCGGCGCTGGTACCTGTTCGACCCCTCGGGCACGGCCATTCCCATGGGTTTCGTGCGCCTGGCGACCAGCCGCGATGCCGCCGACGCCGCCTTTGCCACCATCTTCGGCAGCGTGCGTTCGGCGCCGCCAGTGATCCGCATCGCTGCCGTGGCCAACGAGCGCGGCGAGCTGGTCCGGCCGCACCACGTCGGCGACGCGCTGTCGACCGACGGCGCGGCCTGACCGGCCGGGCACCGGCCGCAAGGCCGTGTCAGCCCAGGTCGGCAACCAGGCGGCAGCGCTGCAGCCGCACGCGCGCGCCCGCTTCGTCGTCGGTGACCCATTCGTAGCGCGCACCCCAGGCCCAGATCGAGCCGGCCAGTTCGACCACCCTGACCTCGCCGGCCTGGCCGCTGACCGCCAGGTGCATGCGCCGGCCCTGCCAGTCGAAGGCGATCCGGTGCTCGCCGGGCGCCAGGCGCAGACGCACGAAGCTGTCAGGGACCGTGCCGACGCGGTGTTCGCCGGCCAGCAGGTCGATCACGTGACGCACGTCCGACCAGCGCTGGCGCACCACGTAGACGGTCAGCAGGCCGGCCTGGGGTGTCAGGCGCTTGGCCTCGGCGTCGGCGTGCAGCGTGCTGATCGGGCAGGGGGTGCAGGTCGTGCTGCGGCTGCGTGGGGCGTGGTAGCAATGCACCGGGCTGGTGCCGTCGATGCCCGCGGTGCTGGTGACTTGCGCCTGGATGCCGGGCGACATCAGCAAAGCGGTGCCCAGGATCAGCAGACGCATGAGCGGCTGGTAGCGTTTGATCATGATGTGATGGCGCGCTGCAGCGCGCCTGGCGCATGGAATTGGGAATCTCGTATCGGGGGTCTTGTGCGGGCGGACCGCCTGGTGGGGCAGGTCCGGCCGCGTTCTAGGCGGCCGGTGGTGGTACCAGCGCCGCGTCTGAGCCGGCATCCGCCGGTGGGTCCGGCCAGCGCAGCATCAGGCTGAAGCCGCTGTGCGTGGCCATCAGGGCCAGGCTGCCGCGATGGGCCCGCAGCACCAGGTCGGTCAGCATCAGGCCGAGCCCGACCGCCTGTTCGTAGGCCTGGCTGGCCAGGGCCTGCTGCATGCGCGCGTGCTGTTCGGGGCTCACGCCGGGGCCGTCGTCATGCACCTGCATCAGCAGGTCACCGCCGTGCCGTGCAAAACTCACCCGCACCGTGCGTGCGCCATAGCGCAGCGAGTTGTCGAGCACATTGAACAAGGCCGCAGTGAGCAGGTCGGGGTCGACCCAGGCGGTGCAGGCCGAGGCCGGTACCTCCACATGCAGCCCCTCGACCGGGATGGTGCGGACCAGTGCGGCCAGGTCGACCGCCTGGGGCTGCGGCTCCACGCCGCTGCGGAACAGCGTGAGCAGCGCCTTGACGACACGCCCCAGCCGCTCGGCTGCCTGGCGCACGCGCAGCAGGCGTGGTTGCAGCTCGGGCGGGCACTCGCGCATGGCCACCGCCAGCTGGGCGGTCATGCCCGCCAGCGGCGTGCGCAGGGCGTGGGCGGCGTGGGCGGTGATGGCACGTTCGTTCTCGACCCGCAGCGCCAGGCGCCGGCCCAGCTCGACGATGGCATCACGCATGGGCACCAGCTCGGAACGCGTGGCTGGCGCCAGGGTCGCGTCCCGATCCAGCGGGTGGTAGGCCTGCACCGCGTCGGACAGCTCGCGCAGCGGCAGCAGTTCGGCACGCACGCGCCGGCCCATCAGCAGCGAGCACAGCAGCGCGATGGTCAGCGCAGCGCCGGCCACGGCGATCGATGCGCTGCCGCTGGCCTCGGCGCGCTCGGACGCGGTCTGCGCCACGTACAGCGTGGCACGGGCCGGCATGAAGGCCATGCCGAAGACGCGCGCGCCGTCGGGTGCGTCGGCCAGGCCGTGCGCGAGCAGCGGCAGCAGCGGCTCGACCGGCGCGCGGTGCGAACGCAGCAGCACGCGGTTGTTCGTGTCCACCAGCTGCCACACCAGGCGTTCGTTGTGCAGCGGCGCGGGCAGCGCCTGACCCGCCGCATCCGCCGGCAGCTGGCTGGCATTGAGGGTCAGCAGGCCGAGCAGGATCTCGGCCGACTCCTGCAGCGCACCGTCCAGCAGGTGGTCGACCGCGCGGTGCGCCACCAGCGCCACCGCGCCGGCCACGGCCACGGCCCACAGCAGCGAGACCTGCAGCAGCGCGCGCGCCAGGCGCCGACGGATGGAGACAGGCACGGGTGCTGCCCCTTGGGGCCGGTACGTCATGGCGCGGCCAGGCGGTAGCCCATGCCGCGCACCGTCTCGATCAGGCCGTGGCCGAGCTTCCTGCGGATGCCCGACACGTGCACCTCGAGCGCATTGCTGGCGATCTCGCCGTCGAAGCCCAGCATCAGCGCCTCCAGGTCGCTCTTGGAGACCAGCCGGCCGGCGCGGTGCACCAGGGCCTCGAGCACGGCCCATTCACGGCCGGTCAGGTCGGCGCGCACGCCGGCGCGGCTGGCCGAGCGCGCCGCCAGGTCGATGGTGACCTCGCCGAACTGAAGCTTCGGATTGGCCGTGCCGCTGCTGCGCCGACGGATGGCGCGCAGCCGTGCCGACAGCTCCTCGGGTTCGAAGGGCTTGACCAGGTAGTCGTCCGCGCCGCCGTCCAGGCCGCGGATGCGGTCGTTCAGCAGGTCGCGTGCGGTGAGCATGAGCATGGGCGTGTCCACACCCTGGTTGCGCCGGGTGCGGATCCAGTCCAGCCCCGAACCGTCCGGTAGCTGCCAGTCGACCAGGAAGGCGTCATAGGGCTCGCCAGCCAGCGAGGGGATGTCGAGCAGGCGCACGAACCAGTCCACCACATGGCCGTCGGCGCGCAGGAAGTCGCGCAGGCCCTCGCCCAGGATGGTGTCGTCTTCCAGCAGAAGCAAGCGCATCGGTGTCGTCCTTTCGAGGCCCGAAAGTTAGCAGCGCCGTGCCGGCCCGTGCTTCACCTGCGCTTCAGGAATGGCCTGGATGCTTCGCCCCGTTCCAAGCCCCGCGCTTGCCTTCGACCTCCCGGAATCGGCTCTTCATCATGCTGCACATCGCCCCACGCCCGTCCGTCCACCGTCATGTCCTGGCATGCGCGCTGGGTCTGCTGCTGACCGGCGGCCTTGCTGCTGCGGCACAGGCTGCCGGCACCGAGTTGCAGCTGCGGCCCGAGCAGGTGCAGGCGCTGGGCGTGACGACCACCGCGGTCGACCCGCACGGTGCCGGCGTTGCGCAGACCTACCCGGCCCGTCTGGTCGTGCCGGCCGGCATGCAGCGTGTCGTGGCCGCGCCGCTGGCCGGCCTGGTCGACAGCGTGATGGTCTCGGTGGGTGACGTGGTGCGTGCCGGCCAGCCGCTGGCAAGCCTGCGCAGTGCCCAGGCGCAGGAACTCGGCCGTGATGCGCAGCAGGCCGCCAGCCAGGCCGACCTGGCGCGCCGCGCCCTGCAGCGCGACGAGCAGCTGCACGCCGAGGGCCTGATCCCCACCGCGCGCCTGGAGGCCAGCCGGGCCGCCCAGCGCCAGGCCGAGCTGCTGGCCGCCGAGCGCCAGCGCCTGGTGCTGCACACCGGTGCCCGCACCGACTTCGCAGGGAGCAACGAGATCGCGCTGGCCAGCCCGATCGCCGGTGTGGTGCTGGAGGCCCCCGTCGCGGTGGGGCAGCGTGTGGACGCCGCCACCGCGCTGTTCCGCGTCGCCCGGATCGGCACGCTGTGGGCCGAGGTGCAGGTGCCGGTGGCCGGACTGGCCGGTGTGCAGCCGGGTGACGTGGTGCACCTCGGTCCGGTCGCTGGCGAGGCGCCAGGCGCCGGGCGTGTGCTCAGCCTGGGGCAGGCGGTCGACCCGGCCACCCAGACGGTGACGGTACGCGCCGAGATCAAGGCCGGCGGTGCCGCAGCCCAGCGCCTGCGCCCCGGCCAGGTGGTGGAGGCCCGCATCACCCGGCGCGCCACCGGCGTGGCCCAGGTGGCTGCGGCCGCCGTGGTGCACGGGGCTGGCGGTGCGGCGGTGTTTGTCGAGCAGGCGCCTGGTCAGTTCCGCCTGGCACCCGTGTCGGTCAGGTCCAGCAGCGGCGGCCTTGCGTCGGTCAGCGGCCTGGCGCCCGGTGCCAGGGTGGTGGTGCAGGGCACGGCCGCACTGCTGGCGCTGGCCAAGCCCTGACCGCGCCTGGCACTCACCGCCCCCACACCCGCTGCCCGTGCTCGCATGCTGACCGCCCTCATCGCCTTCTCCCTGCGCCAGCGCCTGCTGGTGCTGCTGCTCACCGGCGGCCTCGTCGCCGCCGGCATCCTGGCCTGGCAGGGCCTGGCCATCGACGCCTTTCCGGACGTCTCCACCACCCAGGTCAAGCTCATCCTGAAGGCCCCTGGCATGACGCCCGAGGAGGTCGAGTCGCGCATCACCGTGCCCATCGAGCAGGAGGTGCTGGGCATCCCGCGCCAGAAGATGCTGCGCTCCACCAGCAAATATGCGCTGGCCGACATCACGCTCGATTTCGAGGACGGCGTGGACGTCTACTGGGCCCGCCAGCAGGTCAGCGAACGCCTGGCCGGCGTGCTGAAGGACCTGCCGCCCGGCACCGGCGGTGGCCTCGCCCCCATCACCACGCCGCTGGGCGAGATGTTCATGTTCACGCTGGAAGGCCCGCAGACGCTGGAAGAGCGCCGCCGTGTGCTCGACTGGGTGATCCGCCCGGCCCTGCGCACCCTGCCCGGCGTGGCCGACGTGAACAGTCTGGGCGGCCGGGTGCGCACCTTCGAGGTGGTGCCCAGCCCCACGGCGCTGCTGGCGCGTGGCCTCACCCTGATGCAGCTGGAGGCCGCGCTGGCCGCCGGCAACCGCAACGACGGCGCCGGCCGCCTGGCCGCCGGCGAGGAGGCCCTGATCGTGCGCGCCGAAGGCGCCATCAGGAACCTGGACGATGTGCGCAACACCGTGATCCGCGCCGCCGACGGTGGCGTGGTGCGCGTAAGCGACGTCGCCGAGGTGCGCTTCGGTGAACTCACCCGCTACGGCGCCGTCACCAAGGACGGCCAGGGCGAGGCGGTCGAAGGCCTGGTGCTGGGCCTGCGCGGCGCCAACGCGCGCCAGGTGGTGTCGGCGGTGAAGGACAAGCTGGCCGCCATCGCGCCCAGCCTGCCGCCCGGCCTGACCGTGAAGGCCTTCTACGACCGCTCCAGCCTGGTCGACCGCGCGGTGCAGACGGTGGGCAAGGCGCTCACCGAGGCCGTGGGCCTGGTGGTCGTGCTGCTGCTGGCCTTTCTAGGCAATCTGCGCGCCGCGCTGGTGGTGGCGGTGATGCTGCCGCTGTCGGCGCTGGGCACCTTCGTGCTCATGCGTTGCTTCGGCCTGTCGGCCAACCTGATGAGCCTGGGCGGCCTGGCCATCGCCATCGGCATGCTGGTGGACGGCGCCGTGGTGGTGGTGGAAAACATCGAGACCGCCCTCACCGGCGGTGAACGCAGCCAGCGCCTGCCGCTGCTGCACCTGCTCTACCGCGCCACGGCCGAGGTGGCTGTGCCGGTGGTGTCGGGCATTGCCATCATCATCATCGTCTTCCTGCCCCTGCTCAGCCTGGAAGGGCTGGAGGGCAAGCTCTTCGCCCCGGTGGCGCTCACCATCGTGTTCGCGCTGGCGGTGTCGCTGCTGCTGTCGTTCACCGTGGTGCCGGTGCTGGCCTCGTGGCTGCTCAAGCTCGGCCCGGCGCACGAGCCCTGGCTGGTGCGCCAGCTCAGTCGCCTGTACGAACGTGTGCTCGGGTGGGCCCTCACGCACGAGAAGACCATGCTGGCCGGCGCCTTCGCCGCCCTCATCGCCGCCGCCGGCGTGTTCATGACGGTGGGCAAGAGCTTCATGCCCACGCTCGACGAGGGCGACCTCATCATGCAGCTGGAGAAGCTGCCCTCCATCGGCCTGGACCAGACCGTGGCGCTCGACCTCAAGGTGCAGCAGGCTGTGCTCAAGCGCGTGCCCGAGGTGGCCGCTGTCGTCGCCCGCTCCGGCGCCGACGAGCTGGGCCTGGATCCCATGGGCCTGAACCAGACTGACAGCTTCCTGGTGCTCAAGCCGCGCAGCGAATGGCGCTCGCCGGACAAGGAGCAGCTGATCGACGAACTGCGCAAGGTCATGGCCGACTTCCCCGGCGTCGAGCCGGCCTTCACGCAGCCCATCGACATGCGCGTGTCGGAAATGCTCACCGGCGTGCGCGGCGACGTGGCCATCAAGATCTACGGCAGCGACCTGGCCAGGCTGGGCGAGATCGCCGCCGCCACCGAGGCCGCGGTGGCGAAGATCAACGGCGCCACCGACACCCTCACGGTGCGCAACGACGGCGTGCAGTACCTGCAGGTCGAGATCGACCGTCTGGCGGCCGGCCGCCTGGGCCTGTCGGCCGAGGCCATCCAGGCCGACCTGCGCCGCTGGGTGGAAGGCCAGCCGGTCGGCACCGTGTTCGAGGACGGCCGGCGCGTGCCCCTGGTGGTGCGCGGCAGCGAGGCCCTGCGCGCCACGCCGGCCGACTTCGAGGCCCTGCGCCTGACCACCGAGAGCGGCGCGGCCGTGCCGCTGGCCCAGGTCGCACACCTGAAACGCGTCGACGGCCCGGTCAAGGTGGACCGCGAGCTGGCCCAGCGCTACGTCGTCGTGCAGACCAATGTGCGCGGCCGCGACCTGGTCGGTTTTGTCGAGGAAGCCAAGCGTGCTGTCGCCGCCGCCATCCCCCTGCCGGCCGGCTACAGCGTCGAGTGGGGCGGCCAGTTCGAGAACCAGCAGCGGGCGGCCAGGCGGCTGTCGATGGTCGTGCCGGTGGCCCTGGCGCTGATCTTCTTCCTGCTCTTTTCCACCTTCGGCTCGCTGCGCCAGGCCCTGCTGGTGCTGGCCAACATCCCGCTGGCCCTGGTGGGCGGCATCTTCGCCCTGGCGCTGACGGGTGAATACCTCTCGGTGCCGGCCTCGGTGGGCTTCATCGCCCTGCTGGGCATCGCCGTGCTCAACGGCGTGGTGATGGTGAGCTACTTCAACCAGCTGCAGGCCCGGGGCCTGAGCCTGGCCGAGACGGTGGTGGAAGGTGCGCGCCGGCGCCTGCGCCCGGTGCTGATGACCGCGGCCATCACCGGCGGCGGCCTGGTGCCCTTGCTGTTCGCCAGCGGGCCGGGCTCGGAGATCCAGAAGCCCCTGGCCATCGTCGTCATCGGCGGGCTCATCACCTCCACCACCCTGACCCTGCTGCTGCTGCCGCTCATGTTCCGCCGTTTTGGCGTTGCTGGCGTGGCGGCCGAGCCGGCGCTTGCCGCGGCCGATGCCGCCGCCGTGCCGGCCGGCCCGCAGGCCCTGGCCCGGCCCGAGTGAGGCGGCCGCCCGTGCCCGGCCCCACCGTCCTTCCGAACCCCCTTGTGCCTTACTCCGGCCCTGCCATGACCTCCACCGTCTGCCTCACCCTGCTCGTGCCCCTGCACGCCGAGGAACGACTGATCGACTTCCTGCTCGCCCAGACCGATGCCGCCATCGAGTTCAGCATGCACAGCGTGGCCGCGCGCGGCCCGCTGGTGCACATGCAGCCCGGCGAGGACCAGGTGCGCGGCCACGCCACCCGGGTCGAGGCCAAGCTCATCCTGCCCGAGCCGCTGCTCGCCCACCTGATGCCGCGCCTGGAGCGCCTGCTCGCCGGCAGCGACGGCGGCTGGTGGATCACGCGTGTGGGGGCGTTCGGCCAGTTCGGCCGCGGTGTCTGCCTGCCGGCCGCCAGCGCGCCGCGCCGCGCCGGGCCGGTGGGCGGTTGCGCGGTGCAGCCCGGGGAGACCGTGCCGTCGGACTTCGACGAGGCGCGGCCTGCCGCACCGTCGCCCGCACCGCCCGATGGCCTGCCGGCGGCGGTCGGCCGCCCGGGCCGGCTGCCGACAGCGACCCTGGCGGGAGGGCGCTCGTGATCGCGCCGCCTCGCCACCCCTCGGCTCACGCCCCGAACCACCCGCTGCGCCGTGCCGCGTTGCCGGCCCTGCTGCTGGCCGTCGGGCTGATCACTGCCGGTCTGCTGGCCCTGCCGGCCCGCGCGGCGCGGGCCGCCGCACCGGCCGCCCTGGCGGACCGGGCCGGCGTGCCGGGCCCGGACGCGGCCGAGGTCGATGCGGCCCTGGCTGCCAGCCCGGCGGTGCGGGCGGCTCGGCTGGGTGTGGCGGCGGCACGCAGCGAACTGGTGCAGGACCTGACCGAACCCTCGCCGTGGACGGCCACGCCGACGCTGACGCAGCGCCGCAGCGCCGGCCAGCACAGCAACGAGACCGAGCTGCTGCTCGAACGCCGCCTGCGCCGTCCGCAGCGCCGCGCCGCGGCCGAACAGCTGGGCCGGGCGCGCGAGCAGGCCGCCCTGCTGGCCTGGCAGCTGGCCTGGCGCGAACAGGCCCGCGAGCTGCTGGCCCACCAGTCCGCCTGGCTGCGCGACTGCCAGGCCGCCTCGGCCTGGGACGGGCAGCAGATCCTGCTCGAAAACCAGGCCCAGGCCGTGCTGCGCCGCCAGGCGCTGGGCGATGCCGCGGTCATAGAGGCGCGGCAGGCCCGGGCAGCGGCCACCCAGGCGGCCACCCAGGCGGCACTGGGCACGGCGCGTTGCCAGGGCGCTGCCGCGCTGCTGCAGGAACGTTTTGCCGGCCTGAGCCTGGGTGATGGCGGCGCACCGCTGTCCGAGCCCGCGGGCACCGCCCCGGCGCGTGTCGAGCAAGTCACCGGCGTCGAACCCCAGACCTGGGTCGACCACCAGGCCGGGCTGCTGGCCTGGCTGGCGGCCAGCCCGGAGCTGGCGCTCGCCCGGCACGAGCTGGCCAGCCTGGCGGCACGCCAGGCGCTGGAGCTGGCGGAGCAACGCGCCGACCCCAGCGTGGGCCTGCGCGTGGGCACCGGCAGCGCCGGCGGACGTGTGCTGGGGCTGCAGCTGGTGCTGAGCTTCGGCGGCGAGGATCATCGGCAGGCTGCGCAGCGTGCCCACGCCGCCCGCCTGGCGGTGGCCGAGGCGGAGCTCGAGCAGTTGCAGCGCCGCCTGCAGGCGCAGGCCGGGCAGGCGCTGCGCGAGGCGGCGGCCACCCGCGCCGCCTGGCAGGGCGCCCAGCAGGCCGCCATCGAGCTGGCCGAGGCGGCGCAGGCCCTGGCGCGTGGCTACGATCTGGGCGAAGGCAGTCTGGGCGAGGTGCTGGCGGCGCGCCGGCTGGCGCTGGAACAGCAGCTCGCCGCGCGCCTGGCCGGCGTCGAGGCCTGGCAGGCCGCGCAGCGTGTCAAGCTGGAGACCGGTGCGGCCTGGGCGCCGCCGGCGTGGCCGGTGTCCGATCAGGCCGCCTGCCGCTCCAGCCTGAACATCGCCACCAGCTCGACCAGCTCGCGCGCCTGCTGACGCAGGCTCTCGGCCGCCGCCGCGCCTTGCTCGACCAGGGCCGAGTTCTGCTGCGTGCTGCCGTCGATGTGGCTCATGGCCACGCCGATCTGGGCCACGCCCTGCGACTGCTCGTGCGTGGCGGCGCTGATCTCGCTGACGATGTCGCTCACCTGCTGGATCGAGCGCACCACCTCGTCCATGGTTTCGCCGGCGCGGCCTGCCACGGCGCTGCCGCTGTCCACCTGGCCGGTGCTGTGGGTGATGAGCTGGCGGATCTCGCGCGCCGCGGTCGCGCTGCGCTGTGCCAGCGTGCGCACCTCGCCGGCCACGATGGCAAAGCCGCGCCCGAGCTCGCCGGCCCGGGCTGCCTCGACCGCGGCATTGAGCGCCAGCAGATTGGTCTGGAAGGCGATGCCGTCGATCACGCCGATGATCTCGCCGATCTGGCGCGAGCTGGCGCTGATGCCGGCCATGGTGTCCACCACCTGGCGCACCACCGTGCCGCCCTGCTGCGCCACCTGGGCAGCGCTGGCGGCCAGGGCGCGGGCGCGCGCGGCGTGGTCGGTGGTGTGCTGCACGGCCTTGCCCAGCTCGTCCATGGTCGCGGTGGTCTGCTGCACCGCGCTGGCCTGGGTGTCGGTGCGCGCCGACAGGTCCTGGTTGCCGTGGGCGATCTGGGCGCTGGCGCTGGCCACGCTCTCGGCGCTGCCGCGCACGCGCCCGACCACGGCCAGCAGCGTGTCGCGCATGCTGGCCAGGGCGACGGCCACGCTCTCGTGCTGCGGCTCGCGCACCGGCACGGCATGGGTCAGGTCGCCGTGCGAGATGCGCTGCGCCACGTGCATGGCCTCGGCCGGCTCCATGCCGAGCTGGTGCGTGATGCTGCGCGCGATCCCCAGGCCCAGCACGGCCAGCAGTACTGCACCGGCCAGCACGGTGGCGACGTCGGCCACCATGGCGCGGCGGTGCTCGGTGTCGTAGGCGCGGTCGGCCACGCGTGCCTGGGCCGCCAGGGCTTCGGCCAGCTGCTGCATCTGCCGTGCATAGATGTCGATGGTGCGGTCGATGCGTTCGTCCACGGCCGCGATCCGGGCCGGCGTGGCCTGGTGCTGCACCAGGCCCAGCAGCTCGTCGTGGTACAGGTGCTGGATCTCGACCATGCTGGCGCGTGCCTGGGTCACCAGCGCCTGCTCGGCCGGCGTGTCGGCCAGGCGTGCGGCGTGCTCGAGCTCGCTGCGCAGCTGCGCGTCGAGCGCCTGCCAGCGTGTGGCAGCGCTGCCCAGATCCTGGTTGATCACGGTGTCGGCCACGACGCGGTAGGCCTGGGCGCCCAGGCCGGCCAGGCGCTGGTGCGACTGGTCCTGCAGCTGCTGCAGGTGGTTCATGCCGACCCAGTTGTAACTGGCCAGGCCCAGCAGCAGGGCCACGGCGAGCGCCACCAGCAGGTACATGCGGCTGGCCACTTTCCATCCACTCATCATCATCCGCTCCACGATCGTGACGCCGGGATCGGGCGCCCCGGCATGTCGTCCTCGACGGGGTGCGACGGCCGCCCCGCGTTGCGCGGCGACTGTCGCTCCTATCGTTGCGGGCCGATCGCGGAACTAGCGGGGTGGGCCGGCCCCAGTTCAGGCGGATCAGGGGTGAGCTATCCCGCCGGGGCGGCGTGACATCCGTCACGACCCGGACTCGGCCGGAAAGCGCGGGCTTATTCGCGGATCAGCCCGGGGGGCGGTGCTCATGATGCCGGTCGTGATCTGCTGCTTGGAGAGCTTGCCGTGAACCGCATGGCGCGCCTGGACGCGCACCTACTCGCCCCCATGATGCTGGCCGCCGGCGGTGCGCTGGCCGTGCTGCTGGTGGGTGGACTGGCGCTGTGGCCGCTGCTGCTGGCTGCCGCCCAGCTGGCGGGCGGCGTGGCGCTGAGCCTGGCGCTGCGGCGCCACCGCCAGCGTCTCGAGGACTCGATCGCCGGCTTCCTGGCCGGCGAGCAGCAGTTCGGCGAACAGGTTGCACCGATCTGGAGCGGTCACATCGAATCGTCGCGGGCGCAGATGGAGGGCGCGATCGAGGCGCTGACGCGGCGCTTCTCCGGCATCGTGCGGCAGCTCGACGCCGCCGTGCAGACCGCCAGCGCGAGTACCGCAAGTCTGGAGGACAGCGAGCAGGGCCTGATGGCCGTGTTCGCGCACAGCGAGCGCGAGCTGGGCGCCGTCATCGTCGCGCAGCAGTCGGCCCACACCAGCATGAACGCCATGCTCGCCAAGGTGCAGGGCCTGGACCGCTTCGTCGCCGACCTGCAGGACATGGCCACCGACGTGGCGCGCATCGCCCAGCATTCCAACCTGCTGGCGCTCAATGCCGCGATCGAGGCGGCGCGCTTCGGCGAGCAGGGCCGCGGCTTTGCCGTGGTGGCCAAGGAATTCCGCAGCCTGGCCACGCTGTCGGGCGACACCGGCAAGCGCATCGACGACAAGATCGGCGTGGTCAAGGCCGCCATCGTCGAGGCCTGCACCGGCGTGAGCGAGCTGGTGCGCCAGGAGGACGGCTCGATGGACGAGACCCGTGCGCGCATCGACCGCGTGCTGGGCGAGTTCCGCCAGGTCACCGGCGCGCTGCAGGACTCCAGCAGCGTGCTGCGCAGCGAGAGCCTGGGCATCAAGTCGGAGATCGGCGAGGCCCTGGTGCAGCTGCAGTTCCAGGACCGCGTGAGCCAGATGATGAACCACGTCAAGGGCAACATCGAGCGGCTGCCGGCCTACTTCCATGAGCTGGGTCGCCAGTACGACGAACACGGCGAGCTGGCCGCGGTGGATGCCGAGGCCCTCTTGACCGAACTCAAGTCCAGCTACTCGATGCAGGATCAGCATGCGATCCATGACGGCCAGGCCGTCACGCAGGCGAGCGAGACCGACATCACCTTCTTCTGACGGGACCATCATGGCCAAGACCATCATGATCGTCGACGACTCGGCATCGCTGCGCGAGGTTGTCGGCATCGCCCTGAGGGGCGCCGGCTACGTCGTCCTCGAAGGCCGCGACGGCCAGGATGCCCTGGCCAAGCTGACCGGCCAGAAGGTGCACCTGATCATCAGCGACGTGAACATGCCCAACATGGACGGCATCACCTTCGTCAAGGCGGTCAAGCAGCTGCCGAGCTACAGGTACACGCCCATCATCATGCTCACCACCGAGTCGGAGGAGAGCAAGAAGCGCCAGGGCCAGGAGGCCGGCGCGAAGGCCTGGGTGGTCAAGCCCTTCCGGCCCGAGCACCTGCTCGTGGCCGTGCAGAAGCTGTGCCTGCCCTGAGCGCGCCGGAGCCTGCCATGACCAGTGCCCGCAACGACACCGAACGCTACCCCGACGCCCTGGGCAGCCCCGGCGCCGCCGACCCCGTGCTGCACATCGAGGGCGAGATGACGATCTACCGCGCCATCGAGCTCAAGCAGGCGCTGCTGGGCGAGCCTGCGCCGGCTCAGGTCGACCTGGCCGGCGTGACCGAGATCGACACCACCGGCCTGCAGCTGCTGCTGCTGGCCAAGCGCACGGCCCGGGCCGACGGGCGCGAGCTGCGCCTGTGCGGCCACAGCCCGGCGGTGATCGAGCTGTTCGACCTGCTGCACGTCGCGGCCCATTTCGGCGACCCCATGGTCATCGACGCCCCGGCCGCCGGCAGCGGCCCACGGACCTGAACGCGCCGACCCGAGCGAGACCGCCATGAACATCGACCAGGCCCTGCACACCTTCATCTCCGAGAGTCGCGAGCTGCTGCAGGACATGGAGTCCGCGCTGCTGGCCATCGAGGGCAGCGATGCCGGTGAACCGCGCGACGAGCTCGTCCACGCGGTGTTCCGCGCCGCCCACACCATCAAGGGTTCGGCCGGCCTGTTCGGCCTGGACCCCATCGTCGCCTTCACCCATGTGGTCGAAAGCGTGCTCGACCACGTGCGCGCCGGCCGGCTGGCCGTGGGCGAGGACCTGCTGGCGCTGCTGCTGGACTGCCGCGACCACCTGACCGCCCTGGTCGACGCGGTCGAGGCCACGCCCGGCGAGTTCGCGCCCGAGCTGCTGGCGCGCGGCGAGGCGCCGCTGCTGCGCCTGCGCGGCTGCCTGGCCAGCGCGACGGGCGCTGCCGCGACCGCTGCGCCTGCCGCGGCCCCGACCCGTGCCGCGCTGCTGCCGGCCGATGCCGTCCACGCCGCGCTGGCGCCGCTGGCCAGCGGCGAACCCGGCGCCGCGCTGACCGACTGCTGGCACATCTCGCTGCGCTTCGGCCGCGAGGTGGTCAAGAACGGGCTGGACCCGCTGTCCTTCATCCGCTACCTGCAGACCCTGGGCCGCATCGCCGGGGCCGCCATCCTGAGCAACGAGCTGCCCGAGCCGGCGCTGATGGACCCCGAGCTGTGCTACCTGGGCTTCGAACTGGCGCTGCGCAGCGACGCCGACAAGCCCACCATCGAGAGCGTGTTCGAGTTCGTGCGCGACGACTGCCAGCTGCGCATCCTGCCGCCGCACAGCCGCATCGCCGACTACGTCGAGCTCATCAACCGCCAGGGCGAGGAAGCCCGCCTGGGCGAGATGCTGGTGCGCTGCGGCACGCTCACCGCCCAGGAACTCGAGCGCGCCATCCAGGCCCAGGCCGGCCAGCCGGGCAAGCTCATCGGCACCATCCTGGTCGAGGACGGCGTGGTCCAGCCCGAGGTGGTCGAGGCTGCGCTGAGCAAGCAAAAGCAGGTCAAGGAGATCGGTGCGCAGGAAAGCCGCACCGTGCGCGTCGACGCCGACAAGCTCGACCACCTCATCAACCTGGTCGGTGAACTCATCATCGCCGGCGCCAACGTCAACCAGATCGCCCACCGCGCGCGCTTCGAGGAGCTGCACGAGAGCACGTCCAAGCTCTCGATGCTGGTGCAGGAAGTGCGCGACAGCGCGCTGCAGCTGCGCATGGTGCGCATCGGCGCGACCTTCAGCCGCTTCCAGCGCGTGGTGCATGACGTGTCGCGCGAACTGGGCAAGGACATCGCCCTGGTCATCGATGGCGAGGACACCGAGCTCGACAAGACCGTGGTCGAGAAGATCGGCGACCCGCTCATGCACCTGGTGCGCAACGCCATGGACCACGGCATCGAGCCGGCCGAGCGGCGCCTGGCGGCCGGCAAGCCGGCGCGCGGCACGCTCAGGCTCAACGCCTTCCACGACTCGGGCAGCATCGTCATCACGGTGCAGGACGACGGCGGCGGCCTCAAGCGCGAGCGCATCCTGGCCAAGGCGGTCGAACGCGGCCTGGTCGGCGCCGGCCACACCATGCTCAGCGACAGCGAGGTCTACGCCCTCATCTTCGAGCCGGGTTTTTCCACCGCCGAGACGGTCACCAACCTGTCGGGCCGCGGCGTGGGGCTGGACGTGGTCAAGCGCAACATCACCGCGCTGCGCGGCTCGGTCGAGATCGCCAGCACCGAGGGCGAGGGCACCACCGTGACGGTGCGCCTGCCGCTCACCCTGGCCATCATCGACGGCTTCCTGGTCGGGGCGGCGAAGTCGGTGTTCGCCATCCCGCTGGACATGATCGAGGAGTGCGTGGCCTACAGCGCCGAGCCCGGCCACGACTACACCAACCTGCGCGGCGAGGTGCTGCCCTTCATCCGCCTGCGCGAGATCTTCGGCCTGCGCGGCGCGCCCGCGCGCAGCCAGAACATCGTCGTGCTCAAGCACGGCGAGCAGCGTGCCGGCCTGGTGGTCGATACGCTCATGGGCGAGTTCCAGACCGTCATCAAGCCGCTCGAGGCCATGTTCGCGCACGTCAAGTGCATTAGCGGCTCGACCATCCTGGGCAGCGGCGACGTCGCCCTCATCCTGGACGTGCCCGCGCTGGTGCAGCGCGCCATCCGCAACGAACAGGTCCTGTCGCACGGCACCCGCACACCGGGTGCGACCCACGGCCCACCGGTCGACGACGCCGGCGCGCGCATGTCGGGGAGACGCGATGCCCCTGCACTCGCCACCATGTCCTGACCCTGCCGCGGCCAGCCCGAGCGCTCCCCGCATGTTCCAGATCCGCCTGCCCGCGTCACGGCGCGGCCTCCTTCCGAAAGCACTGCCATGAAGAACCTGAAATTGAGCACCACGCTCATCGGTGGCTTCGTCATCGTCGCCCTGTTCTCCCTCGTCGTCGGCCTGGTCGGCATCCGCAACATGGGTGCCATCGACCAGATGGCCGAGGATCTCTACGAACGCGAGCTCATGGGCCTGTCGCACGTGAAGGAGGCCAACATCAACCTGATCTACATCGGGCGCGACTGGCGCAATGCCCTGCTGGCGTCCAGCGTCGACGAACGCGCCAAGGCCAGGATGCAGGCAGCCGAACACGTCAAGGCCGTGCGCGACCACATGGACAAGGCGCGCGGCATGTTCGTCACCGAGCAGGGCAAGGCAGCGCTGAAGAAGGTGGACGACGCCTTTCCGCAGTATGTCGCCACGCTGGAGCGTGTGCTGGCGCTGGCCGACAAGTCGTCGACCGTGGCCAAGTCCGACGAGATGACTGCGCAGATCGCGGCGCTTGGCGTGGCAGCCAGCCAGGTCGACGACCACATGGGCGAGCTCACCGTGTCCAAGGAGCAGCTCGCCAAGAAAGCTGCGGCGGAAACCACCGCGCTGTACGAGAGCAGCAAGCTCATGATGCTGCTGTTCTCCTTCGGCAGCCTGGGCTTGGGCGTCACCATCGGCGTGGTGCTGACACGCCGCATCCAGAAGCAGGTAGGCGGTGAACCCGCCGACATCGCCGCCCTGGCCACCCAGTTCGCAGCCGGCGACCTGTCGGCCAGGGTCGATGTGAAGTCCGATGACCAGGGCAGCATCCTCAAGGCCCTGGCCGGCATGCAGACCTCGGTCAAGGCCATGACCGACGATGCCGTGATGCTTGCCAAGGCCGCGGTGGACGGCAAGCTGGCCACCCGTGCCGATGCCACCCGGCACCAGGGCGACTACCGCAAGATCGTCGACGGCGTGAACAACACGCTCGACGCCGTGATCGGGCCTTTGAATGTCTCGGCCCGTTATGTCGAGGACATCGCCCGCGGTGCCATCCCGGCCAAGATCACCGACAGCTACAACGGTGATTTCAACACCATCAAGAACAACCTCAACACCTGCATCGACGCACTCAACGGCCTGATCGCCGAGATGAACACCATGTCCTCGCAGCACGACGCCGGCGACATCGACGTGCGCATCAACGAGGCGCGCTTCCAGGGCGCCTACGCCACCATGGCCAAGGGCGTGAACGAGATGGTTTTCGGCCACATCGCGGTGAAGAAGAAGGCCATGGCCTGCGTGAAGGAGTTCGGCGAGGGCAACTTCGACGCACCACTCGAACGTTTCCCGGGCAAGAAGGCCTTCATCAACGACACCATCGAGCAGGTGCGCGGCAACATCAAGGCCGTGCATGCCGACACCACGGTGCTGATCCGCGCCGCCGCCGCCGGCGAACTGCAGACGCGTGCCGACGCCAGCAAGTACAAGGGTGGCTGGCAGGACCTGGTGCAGGGCGTCAACGACACCATCACCAACATCGTCGACCCGCTCAACGTCACGGCCGACTATGTCGACAAGGTCGCCAAGGGCGTCATCCCGCCGCTCATCACGACCGAGTACAAGGGCCAGTACAACGTCATCAAGGCCAATCTCAACGCCATGGTGAAGATGATGAACGACCTGCTGGCGCAGACCGACATCATCATCAAGGGTGCGGCCGACGGCGAGCTCGACAAGCGCGCCAACGCCCAGATCTTCGTGGGCGGCTGGAACCAGCTGGTCAAGGGCGTGAACGAGACGGTGACCAACATCGTGGGCCCGCTCAACGTCACGGCCGAGTACGTCGACCGCATCGCCAAGGGCGACATCCCGCCGCCCATCACCACGGCCTACAAGGGCCAGTACAACGTCATCAAGGCCAACCTCAACGCCTGCATAGCGGCGACCAACCAGCAGGCCCGTGCGGCCCAGGCGATCTCGATGGGCGACCTGTCCAGCGACGTCAAGGTGCGCTCCGACAACGACATGCTGGCCAAGGCGCTGATCAGCGTGACCAAGGCGGTCAACGCCCTGGTGGCAGATGCCAGCATGCTGTCCCAGGCCACGGTGCACGGCGAGCTCGATGCGCGCATCGATGTCACCCGTCACCAGGGCGACTACCGCAAGGTGGTCGACGGCCTGAATGCGGTGATGGTGGCCGTCAACACGCCGGTGCAGGAGCTGCGCGAAGTGCTCGGTGCCATGCAGGGCGGCGACCTGACCCTGCCGATGAAGCGCAGCTACGAAGGCACCTGGGACGAGCTCAAGGGCGCGGTCAACGCCATGCTCGGCAAGCTGTCGCAGGTGGTGGCCGACGTCAACGCCGGCGCACAGGCGCTGTCCAGCGCGTCCGAGCAGGTCAGCGCCACGGCGCAGTCGCTGTCGCAGGCGGCCAGCGAGCAGGCCGCGGGCGTGGAGGAAACCAGCGCATCGATCGAGCAGATGACCAGCTCGATCGCTCAGAACACCGAGAACGCCAAGGTCACCGAAGGCATGGCCAGCAAGGCGGCGCAGGACGCGGCCGACGGCGGCTCGTCGGTCGACGCCACGGTCAAGGCGATGAAGGAGATCGCCAAGAAGATCGGCATCATCGACGACATCGCGGCGCAGACCAATCTGCTGGCACTGAACGCCGCCATCGAGGCGGCGCGGGCCGGCGAACACGGCAAGGGCTTCGCGGTGGTGGCGGCCGAGGTGAGGAAGCTCGCCGAGCGCAGCCAGGTGGCGGCGCAGGAGATCAGCGAGGTGGCCGGCTCCAGCGTCGAGCTGGCCGAGAAGGCCGGCAAGCTGCTCGAGCAGATCGTGCCCAGCATCCGCAAGACCTCCGACCTGGTGCAGGAGATCGCCGCGGCCAGCAACGAGCAGTCGTCCGGCGTGGGCCAGATCAACTCGGCGGTGAGCCAGCTCAACCAGACCACGCAGCAGAACGCGTCGAGCTCCGAGGAACTGGCCGCCACGGCCGAGGAGATGAGCGGCCAGGCCGAGCAGCTGCAGCAGACCATGGCCTTCTTCAAGCTCGAGGGTGCCAGCCACGCCCGCGTGGCGGCCCAGGCCATCCACAAGGCCGGCAAGGCGGCCAAGGCGGCGCGCCCGGGCACGACGGCCAAGCCGCCGCTGGGCCTGGCGGTCGCGCCCGGCGGCGCGATCGACGAGTCGCAGTTCGTCAAGTTCTGAGCGATGGCCCATCATGAATGCACTCGTGCAAACACCCGGGCCCGGCGCGGCGGCGGCCGGTCAGGCCGCCGCGGGCGAGCAGAAGCAGTACCTCACCTTCATGCTGGGGGGCGAGATGTTCTCGATCGACATCCTGTGCATCAAGGAGATCATCTGGTACGCCGGCCTGACCGAGGTGCCGATGATGCCGGCCTGCATCCGTGGCGTGATCAACCTGCGCGGCGCGGTGGTGCCGGTGATGGACCTGTCCACGCGCTTCGGCAAGCCCTCCACGCCGCAGAGCAAGAGCACCTGCATCGTCATCATCGAGAACGACGCCGGTGACAGCGGCGAGCGGCTCAAGATGGGCGTGGTGGTCGACGCGGTACAGGCGGTGCTGGAGATTCCGGCCAGCGAGATCGAGCCGCCGCCCAACTTCGGCGCCAAGATCCGCAGCGACTTCATCGAAGGCATCGGCAAGGTGAACGGCAAGTTCGTCATCCTGCTCAACGTCAGGACGGTGCTGTCGCGCAGCGAGATCGGCGCCATGGGCGAGGCCTTGTCCGCGGTGGGCGCCGTGGCCGAACCCGCGCTGCTGGCGGCCTGAGCGCCGCGTGACGGTGGCGGGCGGCGCCATGACCGGGATGGCAGGGGGCGGCGGCGGGGCGGTCAGCCCGCTCACCGACGCCGAGTTCGGCCAGTTCCGCCGCTTCATCCACGAGCAGGCCGGCATCAGCCTGTCGGCGGCCAAGAAGGCGCTGGTCAGCGGCCGGCTGGGCCGGCGTGTGGCCGCACACGGCCTGGCCAGCTACGGCGACTACCTGGCGCTGCTGGGCCGCGCCGGCCATGCCGACGAGGTGCAGGTGGCGGTCGACCTGCTCACGACCAACGAGACCTACTTCCTGCGCGAGCCGCAGCACTTCGACGTGCTGCGCGAGCATGCGCTGGCCTGGCAGCGCCAGCACCACGCCGGGCGCAGCCTGCGCGTGTGGAGCGCGGCCAGTTCCAGCGGCGAGGAGGCCTACAGCATCGCCATGGTGCTGGCCCAGACGCTGGACCCGGCCACGCCCTGGGAGGTGCTGGGCACCGACATCTCCACCAGG
>JBJOKY010000372.1:0-4589 GCA_046045865.1 Pseudomonadota bacterium
CGACGGCGAAGCGGGTGCGGTTGTGCGCGTCGTCCTGGATGGCGGGTGCAACCACGTGCAGGCCGAACTCGGTCGCGGCGCGCGCGCTGGCGATGCCCACCAGGGCCGGATCCAGGCTGGCCAGACGTGCACCTTCGGCGTTGCTGGAGACCGGCCGGCGCTCGGCGTCGGGCAGGTGATGGCTGAGCCAGGCGTGGCACTGCGCCAGCGCCTGCGGGTGGGCGCAGACCGCCTTGACGCCGGCCAGCGAGTTGTCCTTGCGCAGCAGGTTGTGGCGCACGATCAGGCTGGTCTCGCCGATGATGAACAGCGGCGTGGTCAGGAACAGGTCGAGCGAGCGGGCCACCACGCCTTCGGTCGAGTTCTCGACCGGCATGACGCCGAAGTCGGCCGCGCCGGCGGTGGTGGCGCGCATCACCTCGTCCATGCTGGCACAGGGCACGCGCACGATGGAGCTGCCGAAGAAGCCCAAAGCGGCCTCCTCGCTGAAGGTGCCGGCCGGGCCGAGGTAGGCCACGCGGGTGGGCGTCTCGAGCGCACGGCTGGCGGACATGATCTCGCGCCAGATGGGCGCGACGCTCTCGTTCCTGAGCGGACCGGGGTTGCGCGCCTTCATGCCGTCGATGACCTGGGCCTCGCGCTCGGGGCGGAAGACCACCGAGCCCTCGCGCTTCTTGAGTTCGCCGACCTCGATGGCCAGTTGCATGCGGCGGTTGAGCAGGGCGAGCAGCTCGCCGTCGAGCGCGTCGATCTTGTTGCGCAACTGCAACAACTCGGGGGAGGGCGCGGCGTCGCCGGCAGTCACGACAGCGGCGGGGGAGGCGTTGGTATCAGCCATGGCGGCGGGCAAATTCATTCAGGTAATCGACCAGAGCCTGTACGCCGGCCAGCGGCATGGCGTTGTAGATCGAGGCGCGCATGCCACCCACGCTCTTGTGGCCCTTGAGTTGCAGCAGGCCGCGCTCGCGCGCACCGGCCAGGAAGGCGTCGTTGTGGCGTTCATCGGCCAGGAAGAAGGGTACGTTCATGCGCGAGCGGTCGGCCCGTGCCACCGGCACGCGGTAGAAGGGCAGCGCATCGAGCGCGCCGTAGAGCAGCTCGGCCTTGGCGATGGCGCGGCGCTCCATCTCGGCCACACCGCCCTGGCGCTCGATCCACCGGAACACCAGGCCGGCGATGTAGATGCCGTAGGTGGGCGGGGTGTTGTACATGGACTGGTTGTCGGCCACCAGCTTGTAGTCGAAGGCGCTCGGGCACGCGGCCAGGGCATGGCCGATCAGGTCCTCGCGCACGATGACGATGGTGACCCCCGCCGGGCCGACATTCTTCTGTGCACCGGCGAAGGCCAGGCCGACGCGCGACCAGTCGATCGCTCGCGACAGGATGTGCGAGGAGCAGTCGATCACCAGCGGCGCGGCACAGCCCAGTGCGGCCAGGTCGGGCAGTTCGTGGAACTCCAGGCCGTGGATGGTCTCGTTGCTGCACACGTGCACATAGGCCGGCTGGTCGCCGAGCTGCCAGTTCGCCGGTGCCGGCAGGCTGACGTGCCCGCCCTCGGCGTTGCTGGCTGCCACGTGGACCTGGCAGTAGCGCTGCGCCTCCTTGGCCGACTTGGCCGACCAGGCGCCTCCGACGACGATATCGACCTGGCCGCCGCGCGACAGGTTGAGCGGCACGATGGCGTTCTCGGCCAGCCCGCCGCCCTGCATGAACAGGATGTGGAAGTTCGCCGGCACGGCCAGCAGGCAGCGCAGGCCGGCCTCGGCCTCGGCCGCAATGGACATGAACTCCTTGCCGCGGTGGCTCATCTCCATCACGCCCATGCCGCTGCCGTGCCAGTCCAGCATCTCGGCGGCGGCCTCGCGCAGCACCTCTTCGGGCAGGGCCGCAGGTCCGGCCGAGAAGTTGTAGGGGCGGATCGTCATCGGGTTCAGGTGCGCGGGCGCGGCAGGTTGAGGGGGGCGGCAGGCCTGCGACAGGCCCGCCCGGAGGAACGTTGGGGGTCTGCTGCGCCTTACTTCTTTGCCGGCGCGGAGGCCGCCGCGGCCGATTTGGCCGCAGGCTTGCCGGCAGGGCCGGTCACGCCCAGGCGCTTCATGAGCGTTTCCTCGAGCGCACGCATCTTGGGCTCGACCAGGGCCCGACTGTCCAGGATCAGCGGCTCGCTGAGTGCGCGCTGCAGGTCGCCACCGAACTGCTGGTACTTCTTGCTCACGGGCGAATCCAGCCAGGCGGCCAGTTGCTTGAGCTCGTCTTCGGTGAAGCGCTCCTCCAGCAAGGGGCCAATGGTGGTGGGCGCGAGCTCGACCGCGCGCTTCTTGACCTGCGGCGTGACGTCGTCGACGAACTTGCGCACGTCGTTCTGGGCCTCGCGGCCGACGGCATCGCGCTTGTCCTCGGGCACCGAAGTCTGCAGGGTGCGACCGACCTGCTGCAGGATGGCCGCAGCGGGCTGCTCGATGAGCGAGCGCGCGATGGACTCGATGCCGGGCTGCTGCAGTTGCAGGATCTTCTTGACCAGCGCCTTCTTGGCAGGGCTGGATGGCACGCTGGCCGCCGCGGCAGGTGCCGGTGCGGCCGCCGGCGTCTGCGCCGAGACCGCCATGGCGGCCACGCCCAGCAGGCCGGCCACGGCCAGCGGACGCAGAGCCGAGCTCAGGCGTGCACCACGGTGCACGGGAGGGATGGGCCGGCAGGACAACCGGCCGCTTTGGAAAAGGAAATTCAAGACTGCGCTCCGCCGGCGTCGCCGGACTGATCGGATGTGGGGTCGCCATCCTGACCGGCGTCGTTGTTGTTGGCACTGGCGTCGTTCTGGCTGGCGTCGTTGGGCGCCGCATCGTTCTCGACGATACGTTGCAGCCCGCCCAGTTTGGCACCCGCATCCAGCGCGATCAGGGTCACGCCTTGCGTCGCGCGGCCCAGTTCGCGGATTTCCGCCACACGTGTGCGGACCAGCACACCGGTGTCGGTGATGAGCATGATCTCGTCCTCGGCTTTCACCAACGTTGCAGCGACGACCTTGCCGTTGCGCTCGCTCTGCTGGATGGCGATCATGCCCTTGGTGCCGCGGCCGTGACGCGTGTATTCATGGATGGGCGTGCGCTTGCCGTAGCCGTTCTCGGTAGCGGTGAGCACGCTCATGCGGGCGCTTTCACGCTCGGCCGCCTGGGCCGCATCGTCGGTGGCCACCGGGCCCTGGTCCTGCTCGGCCACCAGCATGGCGATCACGCTCTGGCCTTCGTCCAGCGCCATGCCACGCACGCCGCGCGCCTGGCGGCCCAGCGGGCGCACGTCCTCCTCGTCGAAGCGCACGGCCTTGCCGCCGTCGCTGAAGAGCATGACGTCATGCTTGCCGTCGGTCAGCGCCGCACCGATGAGGTAGTCGCCGTCATCCAGGTCGACCGAGATGATGCCGGCCTTGCGCGGGTTGCTGAATTCATCCAGCGCCGTCTTCTTGACTGTGCCGCGCGCGGTGCACATGAAGACATAGTGGTCGCTCGGGAAGCTGCGGAACTCGCCGGTCAGCGGCAGGATGACGTTGATCTTCTCGTCCGGCTGCAGCGGGAACATGTTGACGATGGGCTTGCCGCGCGAGTTGCGTCCGCCCTGCGGCACTTCCCAGACCTTGAGCCAGTACAGGCGGCCGCGGTTGGAGAAGCACAGCATCCAGTCGTGCGTGTTGGCGATGAAGAGCTGGTCGATCCAGTCGTCTTCCTTGGTCGTGGCGGCCTGCTTGCCGCGCCCGCCGCGCTTCTGCGCACGGTACTCGGCCAGCGGCTGGCTCTTGATGTAGCCGCCGTGGCTGAGCGTCACCACCATGTCGGCCGGGGTGATGAGGTCCTCGGTGCCGAGTTCCTGGGCGTTGTGCTCGATCAGGCTGCGCCGCGCGCCGACCTTGGTCTGGCCGAACTCGGTGCGCAGGGCGGTGAGCTCGTCGCCGATGATGATCGTGACGCGTTCGGGCTTGGCCAGGATGTCCAGCAGGTCGGCGATCTCGGCCATGACCTCCTTGTACTCGCCGATGATCTTGTCCTGCTCCAGCCCCGTGAGGCGCTGCAGGCGCATCTGCAGGATCTCGCCCGCCTGGTCGTCCGACAGGCGGTACAGACCGTCGGCCTGCAGGCCGTAGTGCACCGGCAGGCCGTCGGGGCGGTAGGCCTCGCGCCCGCCGGGCGTGTCGGCCTCGGCACGGGTGAGCATCTCGCGCACCAGCGAGCTGTCCCAGCTCTTGGCCATCAGCGCGGCCTTGGCCAGGGGCGGCGTGGGCGAGGTCTTGATGGTCTCGATGAATTCGTCGATGTTGGCCAGCGCCACCGCCAGGCCTTCGAGCACGTGGCCGCGGTTGCGCGCCTTCTTGAGCTCGAACACGGTGCGGCGGGTCACCACCTCGCGGCGGTGCTCCAGGAAGATTTCCAGCAACTGCTTCAAGTTGCACAGGCGCGGCTGACCGTCGATCAGCGCCACCATGTTGATGCCGAAGGTGTCCTGCAGCTGGGTCTGCTTGTACAGGTTGTTGAGCACGACCTCGGGCACCTCGCCGCGCTTCAACTCGATCACCAGGCGCATGCCGGACTTGTCCGACTCGT
>JBJOKY010000373.1:0-4584 GCA_046045865.1 Pseudomonadota bacterium
TTCGAGCTCGGCCTCGCAGGCGCCGATCCACTTGCCGAACAGGTTGTAGGCCAGCACGGCCGGGATGGCCACGGCCAGGCCGGCGGCGGTCATCACCAGGGCCTCGCCAACCGGGCCGGCGACCTTGTCGATGCCGATGCTGCCCGAGGCGGCGACGCCCAGCAGCGCGTGGTAGATGCCCCAGACGGTGCCGAACAGGCCGATGAAGGGCGCGGTGGCGCCGATGGACGCCAGCAGCACCTGGCCGTACTGCAGCTGGGCCAGCACGGCGTGCAGGGCATCGCGCAGGCGGCGGGTGAGCTGGCTTTCCAGCTGGCCGGCGGCCTCCAGCGTGCCGCGGCTGGCCTGGTGCAAGCCGGCGGCCAGCAGGGGCAGCAGCACCTGTTCACGGTCGATGGCGGCGAGATGGCTGCGCGCCTCGTCCAGCCCCGGCGCGGCCCAGAAGGCGGGCACGCCGCGCGCCAGGTCGCGCCGGGCCCGGTTCAGGATCCAGCTCTTCCAGAAGATCAGCACCCAGGCCGCGACCGACATGGCCAGCAGCAGCAGCGCCACCGTACGGGTGATGAGGTCGCCTTCGGCAAAGACCTGCGCGTAGCTGCCCATCGCGCCGACCTCAGCCCAGGCCGAGCACGGCGTTCATGTCGTGCAGGCCGCTGGTCTTGCCGGCCAGGAAACGCACGCCGCGCAGGCTGCCCTGGGCGTAGGTGGAGCGGCTGGCGCTCTTGTGCGTGATCTCGATGCGCTCGCCCGTACCGGCGAACAGCACGGTGTGGTCACCCACGATGTCGCCGCCGCGCACGGTGGCGAAACCGATGGTCGACGGGTCGCGCTCACCGGTCACGCCCTCGCGGCCATACACAGCGCATTCCTTCAGGTCGCGACCCAGGGCATTGGCCACCACCTCGCCCATCTTGAGCGCGGTGCCGCTGGGCGCGTCGACCTTGTGTCGGTGGTGGGCCTCGATGATCTCGATGTCGTAGCCCTCGCTGAGCGCACGCGCGGCCATGTCGAGCAGGCGCATCACCACGTTCACGCCCACGCTCATGTTGGGCGCCATGACGATGGCGATGTCCTGCGCGGCGGCGCGGATCTCGGCCTTCTGCGCGTCGCTGAAACCGGTGGTGCCGATGACCAGGTTGACGCCCAGTTCGCGGCACACGGCCAGATGGGCCAGCGTGCCCTCGGGGCGGGTGAAGTCGATCAGCGTGCCACCCTTGGCGACACCGGCCAGGCCGGCGCGCAGATCGGACTGCACCGCCACGCCGCTGCTGCGGCCGAGAAAGGCCGTGGCGTCGGCGCCGATGAGCGGGCTGCCGGCGCGGTCGAGCGCCCCGGCGAGCTGGCAGTCGTCGGCGGCCAGCACGGCCTCGATCAGGATCTGGCCCATGCGGCCGGTGCAACCGGCCACGGCGATGCGATGGGGCGTACTCATGGCTATTCCTAGATTTTGGCGTCGCTGCTGACTGGCTGGCTGGCGGACGTGAACGTCGCAGGTGCGGCGTCCGGTGGGCCAGGCCGGGCGGCGGGCCGATGGATCGGGCGGCGCCCGCTCAACGGCTGATCGGTTCGAGTGGCGGGTAGTTGCGCAGCGGGCCGCTGGCAGCCTGCACCGGCGCAATCGCGACGCTGACGGTCGGCAGCGGCAGGGCCCTGAGCCGGTCGTCATCGAGTTCGAGGCTGGCCTGGCCGCGACGCGGCCGGGTAGCGTCGATGGACGCGACGAACTCCTTCTCGCTGGGCAGGTCGCCGGCCTCGAAGCTCTTGACGCGTTCGGTCTCGAAGAACACCGTCACGCGACGTTGCTGCGGTGCGGCACCCTGGCGGCGGATGGTGAAGACATAGTCCCAGCGCTGCGCGTGGAAGATGTCGGTCAGCATGGGCGAGCCCAGCAGGTTGCGCACCTGGTCACGTGTCTGGCCGACCTTGAGGTTGGTCACCATCTCCTTGGTGACCACGTTGCCCTGCACCACCTCCATGCGGTAGGGCTGGAGCATGCTCATGGTCGGCGCGCTGCACCCGGCCATGGCCGCGGCAAGCAGAAGCAGGCCCGAGCTGGCGCGCGTGTGGAAGGGCCGGGGCGTCGAGGTCATGGAGGCGTCATCTCAGGGCTGGGGGTGTCGTGCGGCGCGCATGGCGAAGGGCATGGGCTGGGTGCCAGCGCGCATCATCCGTGCCGATATGATCTCGGACCATTCTAGCGACGCCCCCCGGCCAGCCATGACTCACGCGGAAGAACTCAAGAGCTCGGGCCTGAAGGCCACGCTGCCGCGCATCAAGATCCTCGAAGTGTTCCAGCGCAGCCAGCAGCGCCACATGAGCGCCGAGGACATCTACAAGATCCTGCTGGCCGAGAGCTCGGAGATCGGCCTGGCCACGGTCTACCGCGTGCTGATGCAGTTCGAGCAGGCCGGCATCCTGGCGCGCAACCATTTCGAGGGTGGCAAGTCGGTGTTCGAGCTCAACGAGGGCCAGCACCACGACCACCTGGTGTGCCTGGACTGCGCACGCGTGGTCGAGTTCTACGACCCGCAGATCGAGGCGCGCCAACGCGCCATCGCGCAGGAACGCGGTTTCGCGCTGCAGGAACACAACCTGGCGCTGTACGCGCACTGCACGCGCCAGGACTGCGAGCACCGCGGACGCTGAGCGCCGCGAACCCGGTGCGGCGGGCTCACAGCCCCGTGTCGCCGCGCTCCATCATCTGGCGGTGGCGCTCGATGAACTCGCGGTAGGTGTCGATGCCGCGCAGGTTGAGCACGGTGTTGCGCACGGCAGCCTCGACCAGCACGGCCAGGTTGCGGCCGGCATCCACCGCGATCACGACCTTGCGCACCTTCATGCCCAGCACCTCTTCATAGAGCGGCTCGTAGGGCATGCGCTCGAACTCGCGCTCCATGGTTTCCTTGCGCACCAGGTGGACGATGAGCTTGAGGCGCATCTTGCGGCGCACCGCCGTCTCGCCAAAGATGGCGCGGATGTCCAGCAGGCCGATGCCGCGCACTTCCAGCAGGTTGCGCAGCAGTTCGGGGCAGCGGCCCTCGATGGCGGTCTGCGAGACACGGAAGAGGTCGACCACGTCGTCGGCCACCAGGCCGTGGCCGCGCGAGATCAGCTCCAGGCCGAGTTCGCTCTTGCCCAGGCCGGATTCGCCGGTCAGCAGCACGCCCAGCCCGAGGATGTCCATGAACACGCCGTGGCGCGAGGTGCGCTCGGCGAAGTGCTGGCCCAGGTAGCCGCGCAGCACGTCGATGACATGGCCGGCCGATTCACGCGTGACGAACAGCGGGATGTCGGCACGCTCGCACATCGCGACCAGGCGGTCAGGCGGCGCGATGCCGTCGGCCACCACGACCACGGGCGGCTCCAGCGCCACGATGCGCGAGATGCGCCGCTCCTGGGTGTCGATGTCGTCGTGCTGCAGATAGGCCACCTCGCGGCGACCAACGATCTGCACCCGGTAGGGGTGGATGTAGTTGAGGTAGCCGACCAGATCGGCGGCCGACTGCGCGTCGCGCACCGCCACCTCGTCGAAGCGCCGCTCGGGGTGGGCATGCCCGGCGATCCACTCCCACTTGAGGGCGGGACGGTGGGCCTCGAACAGCGCCTCTGCGCTGATGACGGTGGGTTTCAAGAGAGCTCAGGCTCCGGCGTGGGCCGGGCGATGCGACGGGTGGCGCGACGGCGTCGGATCAGGCCACCGAACGCAGCGGTTCCCAGCGCGAGATGCGCTCATGCAGCTGACCAGGTTCGGCGTCGACCTTGAGCGCTTCGCGCAGCTCGCGGTCGGACAGCATCTCGGCGATCTCGGACAGGATCTCCAGGTGACGCTGGGTCGCGGCCTCGGGCACGAGCAGGAAGATGAGCAGGTTGACCGGCTCGTCGTCGGGCGCCTCGAAGGCGATGGGCTGGGCCAGCCGCACCACGGCGGCGAGCGGGTTCTTCAGCCCCTTGATGCGCCCGTGCGGAATCGCGACCCCGTGGCCCAGGCCGGTCGACCCCAGGCGTTCACGGGCGAACAGGTTGTCGGTGATGGTGGCACGGGCAATGGCGTGCTGGTTCTCGAACAGCAGCCCCGCCTGCTCGAATGCGCGCTTCTTGCTGGTGGCATCCACATTCACCAGCACGTTGCTGGCGGGCAGGATGGCGGCGAGACGGTTCATCGAATGTATTGCCGTGCTGAGCGGCAGCTCCGTGAAGGCGGGAGGGCGATTATAGGAAGCAGCCCCGCCCGGATCAGGCCGGAAACTGCTCTCATGCTGGCGGGTTGTGCAACAACGACGTCAGCATGCACACGATACGCCGGGCATTGTGACCCACGCCACCCGCCACACGGCGCAGACGGTGGCGGCACCGTCTGCGTCGCAGCGCTGCCTGGCTTCAGACCACCGTCTGGGCCAGTTCGCCGGCGGCATAACGCACCGCCATCTGGGCGGTGGTGATGGCCTGGATCTTGCCTGCCTGCCCTTCGCAGCCGAACTCGATGTAACGCTGCCTGCAGATGGCCTTGGCGGCTTCGCGGGCGGGCTTGAGCCATTCACGCGCGTCGAACTTGTCCGGGTTCTCGGCCATGAACTTGCGCACCGC
>JBJOKY010000374.1:0-4570 GCA_046045865.1 Pseudomonadota bacterium
CTGCCTGGCCCCGGTGGCCAAGGTGCTGAACGACAAGTGGGGCATCAAGCGCGGCCTGATGACCACCGTGCACGCCGCCACCGCCACGCAGAAGACCGTCGACGGCCCGAGCAACAAGGACTGGCGCGGCGGCCGCGGCATTCTTGAAAACATCATCCCGTCGAGCACCGGTGCCGCCAAGGCCGTGGGCGTCGTCATTCCCGAGCTGAACAAGAAGCTCACCGGCATGGCCTTCCGCGTGCCGACCAGCGACGTGTCGGTGGTCGACCTGACGGTCGAGCTCAACAGCGAGGCCAGCTACGCCGAGATCTGCGCCGAGATGAAGGCGCAGAGCCAGGGCGCCATTGATCAAGGTGGATTGAAGGGCGTGCTGGGCTACACCGAAGACAAGGTGGTGGCCACCGACTTCCGCGGCGAGCCCTGCACCAGCGTGTTCGACGCCGAGGCCGGCATCGCGCTGGACAAGACCTTCGTGAAGGTCGTGTCCTGGTACGACAACGAGTGGGGCTACTCGAACAAGGTGCTCGAGATGGTGCGCGTGGTGTCGCGCTGATCGCGGCGCCCTGTCCCTGATCCGGTGACGGCCCTGCGGGGCCGTTTTTCATGGGCGCACGGATCGGCCCGCCGGTCAGCGGTCATGCCGTCCGTGGCCAGCGTCGCGTCCCCGGTCGTGGCCGTCGTCGTGATCGCGGGCCGGCGCCAGTGGCGGGTGGCCGGGCAGCGCGGCGTTGTCGCGCAGGCGGTCGAGCACCTCGGCCAGCAGGGCGATCAGGTCGGCGTGG
This sequence comes from Pseudomonadota bacterium, assembly GCA_046045865.1. Taxonomy (GTDB): domain Bacteria; phylum Pseudomonadota; class Gammaproteobacteria; order Burkholderiales; family Burkholderiaceae_C; genus Sphaerotilus. The sequence goes on from JBJOKY010000374.1 coordinate 783, forward strand.
CTCAGGCTGCCGGCCAGGAAGGTACGCATGCTCCGCGTCTGCGGCAGCGCGGGCAGCTCGCGCCAGCAGCGTTCGGCCCAGTCGCGCGGCTCCTCGCCGGCCCGCGGCAGGGGCAGGGGCTGGTGGGCGCTGTGCACGGCCAGCAGTTGCACGAGCTTGTCGCGCGGCTCGGTCAGGCGCTGCTCGGCCTGGCTGGCCAGGGCTTCGAGCCAGGCCGCGACCTGCTCCAGCGCCAGGGCGGCGCAGGCGCGCAAGGCGCTGTTGGCGCGCGTGGCGCGCTCGCCCAGGCTGGCCGGGCGCCAGCCGTCGGGCACGGCGAGCAGGCGCGCCTTCTCGGCCGAGATGCGCCCGGCCAGCGGGTTGCGCAGCTGGCGCAGCGCCAGGTCGGCGGCGTCGAGCCAGGCGATCACACGCGGCGCAAAGGCCGGGTCGTGGGCGGCGTACAGGCGGCTGAGTTCGGCCACCTCGTCCAGGCGCTCCAGGGCGCGGTAGTGGGTCAGGGTCCACATGGCGGGGCAGGCTCCGGTGGGTGATACGGCACGGGCGGCAGGTGATCCAGCCTCATTCGGGGCTCAGGCGGCGCACGCGGCTGCCGTCCGCGGCCTCGTGCACGGTCCACTCCAGGCCTTCTTCCTTGATGGTCATGCGGATGCGCGCGGCGTTGCCGAGGTCGGCCTTGTCCTTCACCTCGGCGGTGAGGATGCTGGCCTGCAGACGCGGCACCTCGGCCGGGGTCTTCTCGGCCACGTCGAGTGCGCGCAGCTGCAGGTCGGACAACAGCTCGCGCACAGCGGCGGGGGGGAACTTGACGCGCAGGCCGCCGGCGTCAAGCACCTCCAGCAGCGCCTGCTGCGCCGCGCGGCTGACGGCCTCGCGGTAACCTGTGGCGGGGCTGGTGCCGGCCACGGCGGCGCGCACCAGGCGCTCCAGGATGCTGCGCAGGCGGGTCTGGTCGTCCCTGGACAGCTCCAGCTTCAGGCGCGCGAGACTCTCGCCGGCCTGCTCGAGCAGCACGCCGACGATCTTCTTCGCATCGTTGGGCACGGCGGCGCGGCCAGGCTCGTAGGCCTGCAGCAGCAGCGGCAGCTCGACCGTCATCTCGGGGATGCGCACACGCGGAACGCTCAGGCCTTCGAGCAGCGGGTTGCGGCGGTACTGTTCGGCGATGAGGGCGCTTTCCTCGTCGGCCATGCGGCGGGCGCGGGCGACGCCGCTCACCAGCAGGCCCATCAGGTCACCAAGATCGGGCACGGGGATCTCCTCGGGGAAGGATCAGGCCACGACCTGCGGACGGTCGTGGCCGGGGGATGCAGCACCGGGCGCGCCCGCAGGCGGCCCGGGTTCGCGGCATCAGCTGCCTCAGGCCGCAACGGCCGGCGTTTCCTTGATGTTGTTCTCCAGGATGCTGAGCAGACGCGAGGTGCCGGCCGGCAGCTCGTCCTGCACCGCCCGCACGTGCACGGCCATGGAGTAGGTGCGCTCTTCCTTGGACGAGGAGCTGGTGCTGCGCTTGTCGGCCACGCTGACCTTGAGTTCGGCCGAGACCGGCCCCCAGCCCGCCTTGACACCCAGCGAGGCGTTGAGTGCGGTCGAGTGGGTCGACGTGCTCTGCTGCACCGAGTTGATCTTGGCGTTGAAGTCCACGGTCGTTTCCTCGACGCGGATGAAGGGGATGGGCACCATGGTCAGGAAGGGCACGGTCAGGCTGAAGGGCTTGACCTCGGTGGTGACGCTGCCGTCGGCCGCCTTGGTCTCGACCGCCTTGTCGTACTTGAAGGTGATCATGGTGGGCTTGCCGGCGTTGTCGCCACCGGCATCGTCCGCCTCGAAGCCGACCGACTTGATGAAGTCGACCGAGGTGTTGGCCGCCAGGGCCTGGGCACGGATGACCGCGTTGAGCGGGCCGCCGATCAGGTTCGCGAAGTCCAGACTTGCCAGTTCGTCACCGATAGCCATGATGTCACTCCAGTAGTGGTGAGAGGTCGAGAAGGCGGCGCGGGCTGCACCGCCTGATGCGGAGGCGGCGATGTCGCCGTCCTCGGAGGCAACTCTCGGCCACTGTGCCCGGCGGCGCGACCGTCACGTGATGGAGCCATGCACTCATCTGTCTAGGCAAGACGTGGATGGCCTGCGGCGCAGCGTGCATTCCTCCACACCTGGCGGCGACCTGCAAGCCGCGAGGGGCACCGATATGATCCGCGCCACCTGTGAGGAGCCCGTCATGAGTTATGTCCTTCCCGTCCCGCCCATGGTCGCGCTGCCGGTGATCGGCCGGGCCGATCACATCGCCGCCCGGCGCGTCTACTGCGTGGGCCGCAACTACGTCGAACACGCCAAGGAGATGGGTTTCACCGGCCGCGAGCCGCCCTTCTTCTTCATCAAGCCGACCGACGCGCTGCTGGTGGTGCCGACGGGCCAGACGGGCACCATGCCCTACCCCAGCCTGACCCGCGACCTGCACCACGAGATCGAACTCGTGGCTGTGATCGGCAAGGGTGGGCGAGACATCCCTGCCGCGTCGGCGCTGGATCACGTGTGGGGCTATGCCGTCGGGCTGGACATGACGCGCCGCGACCTGCAGGGCGACATGAAGAAGCAGGGCCGGCCCTGGGAGATCGGCAAGGCCTTCGACCAGTCCGCGCCCATCGGCCCGGTAGTGCCGGCGGCCGAGTTGCCCGGCATCCACGCAGCAGCCATCACGCTGAGCGTGAACGGCGCGCCGCGCCAGGGCAGCACCACGGCCAAGCTGATCTGGAACGTGGCCGAAACCATCGAGCACCTGTCGCGCGCCTGGGAGCTGCAGCCCGGCGACGTGATCTACACCGGCACGCCCGAAGGCGTGGCCGCGGTGGTGCAGGGCGACCTGCTCGTCGGCCATGTCGACGGCCTGCCCGAACTGAGCGTGCGCATCGGCTGACACTGCACGGCAACGGACGCCGCCGCCCGCCGCGACGACCGGCCCGACCCGACTCGACTCGACCCAAGAGGCACGTTGCACCAGCGGCCTCTCGGAATGCCGCTCAAACGCTGATATACTCGCGTGCTTTGCGGCCGAGGGGTAACCTCGTTCGCGTAGGACGCTTGCCGTCAGAGGCCCGAAAAGCCCGAGGCGGTTGAGTGATTCAGTCAGCCCGACCAATCGTTGTCGGGCATTGGAGAACATCATGACGACCAAGAGTCTGAGCTATCGCCTCGGATTGCTGGGCCGCAAGGTGGGCATGTTGCGCATTTTCACGGACGACGGCGATGCCGTTCCCGTGACCGTGCTGGACGTGTCCAACAACCGCGTCACCCAGGTCAAGACCGAAGCTACCGACGGCTACGACGCCATCCAGGTGGCGTTCGGGGAGCGCAAGGCTTCCCGCGTGAACAAGCCCGAAGCCGGGCATCTGGCCAAGGCCGGTACCGAAGGTGCCGAGCTGCTCCAGGAGTTCCGCCTCAGCGCCGACCAGGCCAGCCAGTACACCCCGGGCGCCAAGGTGCCGGTGAGCATCTTTGCCGTGGGCCAGAAGGTCGACGTGCAGGGCACCAGCATCGGCAAGGGCTTCACGGGAACGATCAAGCGCCACAACTTCAGTTCGCAGCGCGCTTCGCACGGCAACTCGCGTTCGCACAACGTGCCGGGCTCGATCTCGATGGCTCAGGATCCGGGTCGCGTGTTCCCTGGCAAGCGCATGTCGGGCCACCTGGGTGACGTCACCGTGACGACCCAGAACCTCGACGTCGTCCGCATCGACGAAGCCCGCCAGCTGCTGCTGGTGCGTGGCGCGGTGCCGGGCGCCAAGGGT
>JBJOKY010000375.1:0-4560 GCA_046045865.1 Pseudomonadota bacterium
GCAATTGCAGTCTGCAGTCTGCAACTGCTGCTTGTGGTGTGCAAACTCCGGATTGCGGCGTTTGGAGCCGGATTCCACCCCATATGGCGCTGCTGCAGCCTTCGAGCAGCTCAACCATGAGCAGCCCGCGCTGGCGCTGAACACGCTGTCCATGGGCATGAGCGCCGATCTGGAAGCGGCGGTGCTGGAAGGTTCGACGCTGGTGCGGGTCGGCACCGCCATCGTCGGCAGCCGGTCGTGACGCGGGCTTCGGCTTCGCTCAGCCAGCGCAATACCCGCTCCCTGAGCGAAGCCGAAGGGAGCGAAGTCGAGGGGAGCAACGCCGCAGGGCGCGAAAACGGCTTACCAGCTCACTTCACGCTCCGGCGTGGCACCGATGCGGTGGATGCTTTGGTCGGCGCCCTCGAATTCCTCTTCCTGCGTCAGGCGCAGTCCGACGGTGGCGCGCAGCAGGCCGTAGACCGCGCCGCCGCCGATCAGCGCCCAGGCGATCGCCATCAGCGTGCCGATGAGCTGCGAGGCGATGCTCACGCCGCCGATGCCGCCCAGCGCCTGCTGGCCGAAGATGCCGCAGGCAATGCCGCCCCAGGCGCCGCACAGGCCGTGCAGCGGCCACACGCCCAGCACGTCGTCGATCTTCCAGCGGTTCTGCGTCAGGGTGAACAGGTTGACGAAGATCCAGCCAGCCACGCCGCCCACCACCAGGGCCCCGGCCGGGTGCATCAGGTCGGAGCCTGCGCACACCGCCACCAGGCCGGCGAGCGGGCCGTTGTAGGCGAAGCCCGGGTCGTTCTTGCCCAGCACCACCGCCACCAGGGTGCCGCCCACCATGGCCATGAGCGAGTTCACCGCCACCAGGCCGGAGATCTTGTCCAGGGTCTGGGCACTCATCACGTTGAAGCCGAACCAGCCCACCGCCAGCACCCAGGCGCCCAGCGCCAGGAAGGGAATGCTCGACGGCGGATGGGCGCTCATGGCGCCGTCCTTGCGGTAACGGTTGGCGCGTGCGCCCAGCAGCAGCACGGCCACCAGGCCGATCCAGCCGCCCACCGCGTGCACGACCACGCTGCCGGCGAAGTCGTGGAACTCGGCGCCGAAGCTGGCCTTCATCCAGGCCTGCACGCCAAAGCGGCCGTTCCAGGCGATGCCCTCGAAGAAGGGGTAGATCAGCCCCACGATCACCGCCGTGGCGATCAGCTGCGGGTTGAAGCGCGCCCGCTCGGCAATGCCGCCCGACACGATGGCCGGGATGGCCGCCGCGAAGGTCAGCAGGAAGAAGAACTTCACCAGCTCGTAGCCGTTCTTCGCCGCCAGGGTTTCCGCGCCGCTGAAGAAGGTGACGCCATAGGCCACGCTGTAGCCGACGAAGAAATACGCGATGGTCGACACCGCGAAGTCGACCAGGATCTTCACCAGCGCATTGACCTGGTTCTTCTTGCGTACGGTGCCCAGCTCCAGGAAGGCGAAGCCGGCGTGCATGGCCAGCACCATGATGGCGCCCAGCAGGATGAACAACGCATCTGCGCCTTGTTTCAAAGTCTCCATCTGACCCTCGGATATCGGTAGTTGTGCCTGTAGGTGGTGCTCGCTGGGCGTCTGAACGCACCCAGTGCGGGCGGACCGCACCACGCTAGCAAGTCGCAGGCCCGCATCAGGTGCCATGTCGTGCACTACACCGCACCTGCCTGGTCGCTAGAAGGCACTTGTTTGGTGCATTTGCGAGCCATTTCGGTGCAGGTTGGTGGGCATCGCGGTGCTGCGAGGACCTGGTCATGCTGCACTGCATCAGATCTGCGGGCCGGCAGCGGCATGCCGACTACAATGCCGGGGCGGCGAACGATCCAGTCCGGACGCGCCCCTCGATTCCCGAGATCCCCCCTCATCCCCGCCTTCGACTGGCACCCTCGCAACGAGTGGTGGCTGGCAGGACCCACCCGCACCGAGCGGGTTCCCCCACTCCATGAACTTTGATGAACTGGGCCTGGCCCAGCCGCTGCTGCGTGCCGTGCTCGAAGAGGGCTACACCACGCCCACCCCGATCCAGCAACAGGCCATTCCGGCCGTGATGGCGGGCGGCGACCTGCTGGCCGGCGCGCAGACCGGCACCGGCAAGACGGCAGGCTTCACCCTGCCCCTGCTGCACCGCCTGGCCACCACGCCCGCGGTCAAGACCGCCAAGGGCCGCCCGGCCATCCGCGCCCTCATCCTGACGCCCACCCGCGAGCTGGCGGCACAGGTCGAGGAGAGCGTGCGCACCTACGGCAAGTACCTGCCCGGCATCACCAGCATGGTGATCTTCGGCGGCGTGGGCATGGGCCCGCAGGTGGAACGTCTGCGCCGCGGCGTGGACATCCTGGTGGCCACGCCGGGCCGCCTGCTCGACCACCACCAGCAAGGCACGCTCGACCTGTCGCAGGTGGAAGTGTTCATCCTCGATGAAGCCGACCGCATGCTCGACATGGGCTTCATCCACGACATCAAGAAGGTGCTGGCCATCATCCCGGCCAGGAAGCAGAGCCTGCTGTTCTCGGCCACCTTCAGCGACGAGATCAAGACCCTGGCCGACCGGCTGCTGAACAAGCCGCAGGTGATCGAGGTGGCGCGCCGCAACACGACGGCCGAGACCATCGCCCAGCGCGTGATCATGGTCGGGCGCGAGCGCAAGAAGGATCTGCTGGCCCACATGATCCAGACCGAGGACTGGCACCAGGTGCTGGTGTTCACGCGCATGAAGCATGGCGCGAATCGCCTGGTCGAGTTCCTCGACAAGGCCGGCATCAGCGCCATGGCCATCCACGGCAACAAGAGCCAGGGTGCACGCACCAAGGCGCTGGCCGAGTTCAAGAGCGGCGACCTGCGCGTGCTGGTGGCCACCGACATCGCGGCGCGCGGCATCGACATCGACCAGCTGCCCCACGTCGTCAACTTCGAGCTGCCCAACGTGCCCGAGGACTATGTGCACCGCATCGGCCGCACCGGCCGGGCCGGCGCGCAGGGCGAAGCGCTGTCGCTGGTGTGCCTGGACGAGCAGGGCTTCCTGGCCGACATCCAGAAGCTCATCAAGCGCGAACTGCCGCGCGAGACCATCGCCGGCTTCGAGGTGCCCGCCGGCGAACGCGCCGAACCGATCCAGATCGGCCGGCGCACGCTCAATGGTGGTGGCGGCGGTGGTGGCGGCTCGCGTGCGCCGTCGCGTGACTCGGCGCCCCGCCGCAGCGGCCCGGCAGCGCCGGACCGTCACCCGCGTGGCGGCGGCGCTGGTGCAGGCCAGCAGGCACCGCGCGGCGCAGCGTCGGGCCCGCAGCCGCCACGGCCGGCCGGCGGCCCGGGCCGTGCAGGTCACCCTGCGCCCATCGCGCGCCAGCATGTCGAACCCCGTCGCGACAGCCGCGACGGGGGAGGCAATGCCGGTGGCAGTGGCGAGCGTCGCTCGCCCGCACCGACGCGCAGTGCCCTGACGACGCCGCGCCGCGGCGGTTGAAGGGCGCTGCAGCCAGCGTCCGCAGGCTCAGGGCCGCGAGCCGTCGTTCGCGATCAGACGCTTCGATTTGGACGGCTGCTTGGCCGGCTTGCCCGTGCTGCCATCGGCCAGCGTGTGATCGGCAGCGCCGGCCTTGCCGGACTTGCCGGACTTCCTGGCGGCCTTCTTCGCCTTCTTGGCCTTCTTGGCGGCCGCGGTCTTCTTGGTTGCGGCATGGGGTTCGCCGGCCAGTTCGGCGGCATGGCTGCCCCCCTTGCGCGCGGTACTGCGTTGCGACCGGGCAGGCGCGGCATCACCTGCGCGGCCCGGATCGGCCAGTGCGCCGTTGCCCGCATTGCCCCCCGTCGGCCCGACCGGTGCCATGCCGCCGGGTGCCTGCTGGGTCATGGGCTGCATCATGGGTTGCTGCACCGGGGCCACCGGCTGGGGCCGGCTGATCGGGCTGGGCATGGGCGTCACGGGCGTGGTGACCGTGTTCGGTGCCGCGTTCTGGGCATGCACGCTGCCAACCATGGTCAGCAGGGCGAGACTGGCGGCGAAGATGGGTTTCATGGCGGGGTTCCAGCGTCAGGTCGGGGTGGGTGGCATGCCGTGCCATACGGCCAGGGGAGGGACCAGGGGTATACCCGGCGGCCGCTCGACGCTCAGTCGAAGCGGCTCATGCGCAGCCACTTGGTGGCCACCCATTTCTCGCCCGCGATCACCGGCGCACCACCGTGCAGGGTTCGCGTCGAGGGCTGCGGGCTATCGTAGCTGAAGAAAACGGCATTACCGCGCACCGGGGCGACCTCCAGCTCGACGTCCGGGAAGGTCGTGCCGCCACCGCGCTCGGGCGTGTTGAGGTACATGACCACGGTGCCCACGCGCTGGCCGCCCCGCTTCAGGATGGTCGGCGTGCCCGGCTGGGCAGGGTCGAAGTAGTCGTAGTGCGGCTTGTACTCGGCACCCGGCGTGTAGTGCAGCACCTGCACGCCTTCGCCGTTTTCCACCGGCCAGTGCAGCAAGGCGGCCAGACGCGCCTCGACCTGGGCGATGACGGGTGACTCGCCGCGCGAGAAGAACATGCCGCGGCTGGTGCG
>JBJOKY010000376.1:0-4560 GCA_046045865.1 Pseudomonadota bacterium
ATGCCGGCGTCGACCGTGCGGCCGAACTTGCCGAAGGTCATGATGACCGCCTGCTGGCCTTCCTGCACGATGAAGAAGCCGCTGCCCAGCCAGATCAGCGCGACCAGGCCCGCGATCAGGCCACCGCCGATGCCGGCGCCCTTGAACGGATTGCCCGCACCGCCGCCCGAGGGCTCGCCACCGCGTCCTCCCGAGTCATTGCCACGACCGGTGGGCTTGCCGCCCAGCAGGCCGCCGAGCTTGTTGTTGAAGTCGCGCCAGAGTTCGTCCAGGTCGGGCGGTCCCTGGTTGTTGCTGGCCAGGGCACCCGGCATGCCGGTGCTGGAGGTGGAGAGGCGCCAGCGCAGGCGCTCCCAGCCGCCGGCCACGAGCACGGCGATCGCCCGGGCGAACTGGTGGGGCCGCGCGGGCCAGGCGGTATCGACAGGCATGGACATAGTGTCTAGAGAGGAGGGGGCGTCCGGAGAAGATCCGGCAGGTTGTCTCAGGTCTGGGCTCGGGCGCAAGTTTCAACAGCCGGGCATCAGCCCGGCCCCTCGCCGAAGGCGACAGCCTCATCGCGATGCGCGATGTCGGCGACTGGTCTGCCCGCGTGAGAGTCCGCGGCCGGATCAGCATCGCTGCCATCGTCGGCCAGCAGGTCGACGCCGCGCACGTCCCAGGCGGGGCGGGTCTGGACATCCGGCTTCAGCGCCGCCTCGGCAATGCGGGCACGCAGGCCGTCCAGCCCCTGGCCGCTGCGGGCGCTGAGAAAGAGCCGCGGCAGGCTGCGACCGGTCTCGACCTCGAAGACGTCTTCCAGCGTGCGCGGTTCGCGGCCAGGCTCGATGGCATCGAGCTTGTTGAAGACCAGCAGCTGGGGCAGATCGGCCGCGCCGATCTCGGCCAGCACGCGGCGCACCTCGTGCAACTGCTCCAGCCAGGTGGCGCTGGCGGCATCGACCACATGCAGCAGCAGATCGGCCTCGGCGGCCTCCTGCAGCGTGGCCTCGAAGGCATCGACCAGATCGTGGGGCAGGTCGCGGATGAAGCCCACCGTGTCGGAGAGCGACACGCTGCGGCCGGCCTGCTCCAGGTACATCTGGCGCGTGGTGGTGTCGAGCGTGGCGAAGAGCTGGTCGGCCGCATAGGTGTCGGCCTTCACCAGCGCGTTGAAGAGCGTGCTCTTGCCGGCATTGGTGTAGCCCACCAGCGAGACCTGGAAGGCGCCATTGCGCTCGCGCGAGCGGCGCTGGGTGCCACGCTGGCGCTTCACCTTGACCAGGCGCTCCTTCACCGACTTGATGCGCACGCCGATCATGCGGCGGTCGAGTTCGATCTGTGTCTCGCCCGGACCGCCGCGCAGGCCGAAGCCGCCCTTCTGGCGCTCCAGGTGGGTCCAGCGCCGCACCAGGCGGGTGGAGAGGTATTTGAGGCGAGCCAGTTCGACCTGCAGCTTGCCTTCATGGCTACGCGCACGCGCCGCGAAGATCTCGAGGATGAGGCCGGTGCGATCGATCACCTCGACTCCGAGGTGGCGCTCCAGATTGCGCTGCTGGGCCGGGCCCAGGGCCTGGTCGAAGATCACGCAGTGGGCGTCGTGGACCACGACGAGTTCGCGGATCTCGTCGGCCTTGCCCGAGCCCACGAAGAGGGCCGGGTCGGGCGACTTGCGCTTGGCGACCAGGCGCGCGATCGGCAGGTCGCCCGCCGATTCGGCGAGCAGGGCCAGTTCGTCGAGCGTGGGGTCGAAAGAAGAACCCGGGCCGAAGTCCACGCCGACCAGCACGGCACGGGGCGCACCGGGCGCGAGTGTCATGGCGGCGGTCAAGTTGGTTGAGGCAACGGCGGTGTGGACGTGAGCGACCCGGGTGAAGGGTGAATCAGGCCTCGGCCGATTCGTTGGGGTGGAAGTTCACCGGGCGGCCCGGCACGACGGTGGAGATCGCGTGCTTGTAGACCATCTGGGTCACGGTGTTGCGCAGCAGGACCACATACTGGTCGAAGGACTCGATGTGACCTTGCAGCTTGATGCCGTTGACCAGATAGATCGAGACCGGCACATGCTCCTTGCGGAGGATGTTCAGGAAGGGGTCTTGTAGAAGTTGCCCTTTGTTGCTCACGATATTCTCCGTGTTGGAAGAAAAACAAGCCTGCACGTTAACACAGGCAGTTCGGGCATCCGGCCCATGACCGCGATGACCGCGGTCATCGTCGGGCGAGCCAGTCAATCAGGGGAAGCCCAAGGTCAGCGCGACCTCGCGACCCTCAACGCGAACGGCTGGTGAACGGGTTGGACGAGGCCCGCAGTTCGATGCGCAGCGGAGTGCCGCTCAGCTTGAAATGTTCGCGGAAGCGCCCTTCGAGGTAGCGCTTGTAGGCATCGGTCACATGCTCCACCGCCGTGCCGTGGATGACGATGATGGGCGGGTTGCGCCCGCCCTGGTGGGCATAGCGCAGCTTGGGCCGGAAGGCCCCGGCGCGCTTGGGCTGCTGGAACTCCACCGCCTCGTGCAGCAGACGGGTCAGCACCGGCGTGCCCATCTTGCGCGTGGCCGAGGCCCAGGCATCACCGATGGCCTTCCAGAGCGGCGTGAGGCCCTGGCGCTTCTTGGCCGAGATGCTGAGCATGGGCGCAAAGCGGAGGAACGGCAGGCGCTGCTCGATCTGGCGCTGCAGCATCTCGCGCTGGTAGCTGTCGACGGCGTCCCACTTGTTCACCGCCACCACCACGGCGCGGCCGGATTCGACGATGTAGCCGGCGATGTGGGCATCCTGGTCGGACACCCCCTCCACCGCATCGAGCAGCAGCAGCACGACGTTGGCGTCGGCAATGGCCTGCAAGGTCTTGACCACCGAGAACTTCTCGATGGCCTCGAAGACCTTGCCCTTGCGGCGCAGGCCGGCCGTGTCGATCAGCTCGAACTTCTGGCCGCCGCGCTCGAAGGGCACGGTGATGGCATCACGCGTGGTGCCGGGCAGGTCGAAGGCGACCAGGCGCTCCTCGCCCAGCCAGGTGTTGATCAGCGTGGACTTGCCCACGTTGGGCCGGCCGGCCACGGCCAGGCGGATGGCCCGGTTGGGGTCGGCGTAGAGCACGTCGGCCTGGGCACCCAGATCACCTTCCAGGGCCTTGGCCACGGCGGCCTGGTCGGGTTCGGCGCTGTCGAACTCGGGCCACTCGTCGGCTTCATCAAGCGGGGCCTGCAGGCCTTCGAGCGCCAGTTCGACCAGCGAACGCACGCCATGGCCGTGGGCCGATGACACGGCCAGCGGCTCGCCGATGCCCAGTTCGTGGAACTCGGCCAACTGCGGCCCGCCCTTCATGCCTTCGGCCTTGTTGGCCGCCAGCAGCACGCGCTTGCCGGTGCTGCGCAGGTAGCGGGCGATGTCGTGGTCCTGGGCCGAGAGGCCGGCCCGCACGTCGACCACGAAGATGACGGCATCCGCCTCGGCCACGGCCTGGCGGGTCTGCTTGGCCATCTCCTTGTAGATGCCGCTGGTGGAATCGGGCTCGAAGCCGCCGGTGTCGATGGCGATGAACTCGTGTCCGCCCAGCTTGCCGTCGCCATAGTGGCGGTCGCGCGTGAGGCCGGCGAAGTCGGCCACGATGGCATCACGCGTGCCGGTGAGGCGATTGAACAGGGTCGACTTGCCCACGTTGGGCCGGCCGACCAGGGCGATGACGGGTTTCATGCAGGGAGAGGGCCTCGGCCTTATTCGGGCCGGAAGGCATAGAGCGTGCCCTTGCTGGTCACCGCCAGCAAGGTGGCGCCGACCCGCGTCAGGGGCTGGGCGATCGGACTGCCATCGGTGGGCAGGCGCAGCAGGGTCTCGCCCTTGTCGCGCGAGAGGAAATGCAGCCAGCCCTCGAAGTCGCCGAAGACGACAGTCGAGCCAGCCACCACGGGCGCGCTCAGGGCCCGGAAGCGCAACTTCTCGGTGGTCCAGAGCGGGTCGCCGCTGGCGCGCTTCCAGGCCGAGACCCGGTCGCTGGAATCGGCCGCATACAGCTGGTCGGCATCCGCCGCCACTCCTTCGGAGCCCGGGTAGTTGCGCTGCCAGAGCAGGCTGTTGCGATCCGCATTGACGCAGGCCACGGTGGCCTGGAAGGCGCGCAGGCAGAGCGAATCACCCTGGCGGGCCGGCGGGCCGACCAGGTCGGCCAGGCGCTCGACCTCGTTGGTGCCGCGCGGCGAGGCGATCACGGTTTCGGTGCGGATGTTGCCCAGCAGCGGGTCCACCCCCATCAGGCGCGGCCCCAGGCCGACCAGCAGGGTGTCGCGATGGGCCTGCAGCACGCCACGCTGGGCCAGGGCCAGTGGCTCGCCCGGGCGGGTGAGCGACCAGAGCTTGCGACCGTCCAGGGCATCGAAGGCGGCCACGCCGCGGTCCACGCCCTGCACGAAGACACGTTCACCAGCCACCAGCGGCGGCGTCACCACGCGCGAGCCCAGGCGGCTGCGCCAGCGCGGCTTGCCACCGTCCTGCAGGTCCATCACGATGAGTTCGTTGTCCTCGCTCACCACGGCGGCAAAGCGGCCATCGCTGCCCACGCCGGCGGAGAGGCGGGCGCCGGCA
>JBJOKY010000377.1:0-4559 GCA_046045865.1 Pseudomonadota bacterium
CGACGAGCACATCGACCCGCGGCCCTACTGCGAGATCCTGCGCCAGTGGAGCACGCTGCACCCCGAGTTCGCCTTCCTGCCGCGCAAGTTCAAGATCGCGGTGAGCGGTGCGGCCGAGGACCGCGCCGCCATCGCCTGGCACGACATCGGCCTGCAGCTGAAGAAGAACGCCGCGGGCGAGGTGGGCTTCGAGGTGCTGGTGGGCGGCGGCATGGGCCGCACGCCGATCAACGGCGTGGTGATCAATGCCTTCGTGCCCTGGCAGCAGATCCTCGTCTACATCGAGGCCATCGTGCGGGTCTACAACCGCTACGGCCGGCGCGACAACGCCTACAAGGCGCGCATCAAGATCCTGGTCAAGGCCGAGGGCCGGAAGTTCTTCGATGCGGTCAACACCGAGTTTCAGGCCATCCTGAACGAGGACGTCGGCGGTGCCGCCCACCTCGTGCCGCAGGCCGAGTTTGACCGCGTGGCCGCCAGCTTCGTGCGCCCGGCCTGCGTGGTGGCGGATGCCAGCGATGCAGGCCTCGCCGCCCAGCGTGCCGCCGCGGCGGGCGAACCCCTGGCCTACCGCCGCTGGCTCGATCGCAACGTGCACGCCCACCAGGTGGCGGGCTATCGCGCGGTGACCCTCTCGGTCAAGCGCGCCGGCCAGGCGCCCGGCGATGCCACCGACACCCAGCTCGATGCGGCCGCCGACCTGGCCGAGCGCTTCAGCCAGGGCGAGGCGCGCATCACCCACGACCAGAACCTGCTGCTGCCCTGGGTGAAGGCGGGCGATCTGCCGGCCCTGCACGCCGCGGCCAAGGCGGCCGGCTATGCCACGCCCAACATCGGCCTCTTGACCGACATGATCGCCTGCCCGGGCGGCGACTTCTGCGCCCTGGCCAATGCGCGCTCCATCCCGGTGGCGGCCGAGATCACCGAACGTTTCGACGACCTGGACGAGGTCTTCGACATCGGCGACATCGACCTGCACATCAGCGGCTGCATCAACAGCTGCGGCCACCACCACAGCGGCCACCTCGGCGTGCTGGGCGTCGACAAGGACGGCACCGAGTGGTACCAGCTCACGCTGGGCGGCTCGGACGGCTCCACGCAGAGCGGCCCCTCCACGCCCGGCAAGGTGATCGGCCCGAGCTTCGCGGCTAGCGAGGTGGTCGATGCCATCGAGGCCATCCTCGACACCTACCGCCGCGAGCGCGCGGCCGGCGAACGTTTCATCGACGCCGTCAAGCGCCTGGGCCTGGAGCCCTTCAAGGCGGCGGCCAATGCCCAGCGCACCGCCACGGCGCGCGCCGAGGCGTGAACCCCGAAACCTGAGCCTGCCCCTTCATCGACGAACCCGCCCCCGACATCATGAAGTTCATCGACACCACCCACGACGCCTGGACCACCGTGGGTGGCGAGGACGGCCCCTCGCCCCACCCCTCGCCGCGCGACGGTCTGCTGCTCACGCTGGAGCAGTGGCATGCGGTACGCGACACCTGGCCCGCGGGCACCCGCACCGGCCTGGTGCTGGCCAACACGGTGGACGTAGAGGACATCGTCGCCGACCTGCCGCGCCTGGCCCTGGTGGCGCTGCAGTTCCCGAAATGGGTCGACGGCCGGGCCTACAGCCAGGCCCGCCTGCTGCGCAGCCGCTACCGCTATGCGGGCGAGATCCGCGCCACCGGCGAGGTGTTGGTCGACATGCTGCCCCTCTTGGCCCGCACCGGCTTTGACGCCGCCCTGCTGCGCCGCGACCAGTCGCACGATGCCGCTGCCCGCGCCCTGGACTTCTTCGATCTGGGCCACTACCAGGGCGACGTGGGCGAAACCCGTCCTGCCTTCGCACGGCCCGCCGCGGCCGAACGCGAGTTCCTCAACGCCGGCGCGGCCATCTGAGTCAGGAGCACCCCATGAGCGCCCTTGCCCTCTACGCCCGCCAGACCGCGGGTTACGCCGACCGCCTGGCGGCCACCCTGGCCGCGCTGCGCGAGGCCGCTGCCGCCCACCCCGGCTGCATCGTGCAGGCCACCAGCCTGGGGGCCGAGGACATGGTGATCACCGACCTGATCGCCCGCCATCATCTGCCCATCGCCATCGGCACGCTGGAGACCGGCGCACTGCACGACGAGACCGTGGCCCTGATCGGCCGCATCGAGCAGCGCTACGGCCTGCCGGTGGAGGTCTACCGCCCGCAGGCCGAGGCAGTCGTCCACTTCGTGCAGAAGCACGGCGACAAGGCCATGTACGAAAGCCTGGACCTGCGCAAGGCCTGCTGCGGCGTCCGCAAGCTCGAACCGCTGGGCCGCATGCTTTCCAGCCGCACGGCCTGGGTGACCGGCCTGCGCCGCGAGCAGAGCAACAACCGCGGCGGCATGACGATGCTGGAAACGGATGACGCCGGCCGCGCCAAGCTCAACGCCCTGATCGACTGGACCTGGGCCGACGTGTGGCACCACATCCAGACGCATGAGGTGCCCTACAACCCGCTGCACGACGCCTTCATGCCCAGCATCGGCTGCGCGCCCTGCACCCGCGCCATCGCCGTGGGCGAGGACTTCCGCGCCGGCCGCTGGTGGTGGGAGAACGCCAGCGCCAAGGAGTGCGGGCTGCACAGCAGCACGCACGCCGAAGCCCAAGCCAAGACCGCCACCTCGAGCCTGCCGCTATGAACGCCATGACCGCCCCCCAGCACCTGCTGCCCCAGGTCGACCAGCGCCACCTCGATGCGCTGGAAGAAGAGGCCATCTTCATCCTGCGCGAGGTCGCGGGCGCCTTCGAGCGGCCCGGCCTGCTGTTCTCCAGCGGCAAGGATTCCTGCGTCGTGCTGCACCTGGCCGAGAAGGCCTTCAAGCGCAAGCTCAGCGCCCCCGGTGAGCGGCCGCGCTTTGCCGGCAAGCTGCCCTTCCCGCTGGTGCACGTGGACACGGGCCACAACTTCCCCGAGGTGATCCGGTTCCGCGACGAACGCGTCGCCGAGATGGGCGAGCGCCTGATCGTGGGTCACCTGGAAGACTCCATCAAGGCCGGCACCATCCGCCTGGCCCACCCGCTGGAATCGCGCAACGGCCACCAGACGGTGACGCTGCTGGAGACCATCGAGGAGCACCGCTTCGACTGCATGATCGGCGGCGCTCGGCGTGACGAGGAGAAGGCGCGCGCCAAGGAACGCATCTTCAGCCACCGCGACAGCTTCGGCCAGTGGCAGCCCAAGGAGCAGCGGCCCGAGCTGTGGAGCCTGTTCAACACCCGCATCAAGCCGGGCGAACACTTCCGCGCCTTCCCCATCAGCAACTGGACCGAGCTGGACGTGTGGCTCTACATCCAGCGCGAGCAGATCCCGCTGCCGGGCATCTACTACACGCACAAGCGCGAGATCTACCGCCGCAAGGGCCTGCTGGTGCCGGTGACCACGGTGACGCCGCCGGATGCCGGAGACACGATCGAGACGGTGGACGTGCGCTTCCGCACCGTGGGCGACATGACCTGCACCTGCCCGGTGGAATCCGACGCCCGCACCACCGCCGACATCGTGGCCGAGACCCTGCAGGTGACGGTGAGCGAACGCGGCGCCACGCGCATGGACGACCGCACGTCCGAGGCCTCGATGGAGCGCCGCAAGAAGGAAGGGTATTTCTGATGAGCACCGAACACATCGACGCCGGCGAAGAACTCGCCCACAAGGCCCTGCGCTTCCTCACTGCCGGCAGCGTGGACGACGGCAAGAGCACGCTGATCGGACGGCTGCTGTTCGACAGCCGCGGCATCCTGGCCGACAAGCTGGATGCGCTGGAGAAGCGCGCCGCCGGTGCGCCCATCGACCTCTCGCTGCTGACCGACGGCCTGGAGGCCGAGCGCGAGCAGGGCATCACCATCGACGTGGCGTACCAGTACTTCGCGACGAAGACGCGCAAGTTCATCATTGCCGATGCGCCGGGCCATGAGCAGTACACCCGCAACATGGTGACGGCTGCCGCCGGCAGCGATGCCGCCGTGGTGCTGGTGGACATCACCAAGCTCGACACCAGCGTGGCCGAGGTGGTGCTGCTGCCGCAGACCCGTCGCCACAGCCTCCTGGCCCGACTGCTGCGCGTGCCCAGCATCGTGTTCGCGGTGAACAAGCTCGACGCCATCGACGCGCGCAGCGAGCAGGCCTTCACCGCCGTGTCCGTGGCGCTGGAGAAATTCGCCGCCGAGGCCGGCATCACCGTCAAGGGCATCGTGCCGGTGTCTGCTCTGCGCGGCGACAACGTCGCCACGCCCTCGGCCAACTGGCCCTGGTACGCCGGTCCGACGCTGCTGCAGATCCTGGAAACCCTGCCCGTCACCGACGAGGCGCACGACGGCAAGCTGCTGGTGCCGGTGCAATACGTCGCCCGTGACGACGGCGAAGGCACGGGGCATCAACATCGTGTGATGTGGGGCCGCATCGCCCACGGCAGCGTGAAGGCGGGCGACGCCGTGCAGATCTTCCCGAGCGGCGAGACGGCCATCGTCGCTGCCGTGCGCCACGCCGGCAGCGAGGTGGACGGCTGCGAGGCGGGCCAGTCGGCCGGCATCGTGCTGGACCG
>JBJOKY010000378.1:0-4544 GCA_046045865.1 Pseudomonadota bacterium
CCCGACCAGCGCGCAACCGGCCAGCGCCGCCCACAGCGGCCCGGGCGCCAGCGTCAGCGCCATGCCGGCAGCGGCCAGCAGGCCGCAGGCGCGCAGCAGCGTCACCATGGGCCAGCGCGCCCGCAGCGCGTCGCCGCCGAAGCGCCCGGCCGCCATCGCCGCGCTGAAGCTGGCGAACGCCAGCGCCGCCTGCACCGGGTTGGCGCCACGGGCCTGGGCCAGCAGCAGCACGCTCCAGTCGTACATCGCGCCTTCGGCGACCAGGCCGCTGGCGGCCAGCAGGCCCAGCAGCAGCAGGGCGCCGCGCGGGCGCGCCTTGCCGGTGTCGGCCGGTGCGGGCGCGGGCCGGTGCGCCAGCATGCGCGCCGCGCCCGGCAGCACGGCCAGCGCGCCCGCCGCTCCCACGCAGAGCAGGTGGTGCGCCGGGCTCAGGCCCAGCTTCAGCAGCCCGGCACCCACGCCTGCGCCCAGCAGGCCGCCCAGGCTGAACCAGGCGTGCAGGCCGCTCATCAGCGGTCTGCCCTGGCGCCGCTCCAGCTCGCTGGCCTGGGCGTTGATGGCCACGTCGAACAAGCCGGCCACCACGCCGAACAGCACCATCAGCGCCAGCAGCGCGGCATAGGACTTCACCATCAGCACCGCACCCAGTGCCGCCGCCATCACCACCCCGCACAGCACGGCGACGCGCCGCTCGCCCCAGCGCGCCAGCGCGGGCGCCGCGCAGGCGATGGCACCGGTGGTGCCCAGCCCGCCGGCCAGCAGCGCCCACGACAGGGCCTGCTCGCCCAGGCCGAAATGCGCCTTCACGGCCGGGATCTCCACGCCCCAGCTGGCGTACAGCGCACCGGCGGTGAGAAAGAGCAGGCGCAATGCCGGCAGCGCGACGCGTGCGCGGCCGGCATCATCGTGCGCTGGCGCTGGCGCTGGCGCATGCAGGTGCGGGTGCGATGTGATGGCCGGGCCCGCCGCAGGCTTGATGGGGGTGACGCTCATCGCGCCAGCTTAGTGCACGCCTGCACACGCGCCAGGCCTGCCGGTGTCGACGGCGACAATCAGCGCCCGCCACCCCATCAGCATGACACCACCAGTGAGCCCGCCTTGATCGACCACATCACCCGCCGCCTGCTGCCCGCCCTGCTCGTCTTCGCCGGCCTGATGGCCGTGCACGCCGCGTCGCTCGCCATGACGGACGACGAGCGCCAGCAGATCTTCACCGAAGCCCAGCGCACCGCCATCGAAGGCCCCAAGGACGTGCCGCTGGCCGGCCAGGCCGTGCTGCACCTGCCGCGGGCACGCGGCTTCGTGCCCGTGCCGCTGGCGCACAAGGTGCTGGAAGCCATGGGCAATCCGGGCCAGGACCCGCGCCTGCAGGGCCTGATCTTTCCCAGTGGCGGCGATAGCTGGTTCATGACCGTGCGTTACGAAGCCGCCGGCTACGTCAAGGACGACGAGGCGCGCGACTGGAACGCCGACGAGCTGCTGGCCAGCTACCGCGAAGGCACCGAGCAGGCCAACGCCGAACGCGCCAAGCTGGGCGAGCCGGGGCTGGAGATCATCGGCTGGGCGGCAAAGCCGGCCTATGACGCAACCACACACCGCCTGGCCTGGGCCATGACCTCGCGCCTGAAGGGCGCCCCCGACGACCAGGTGCAGGGTGTCAACTACAACACCTACGCGCTGGGCCGCGAGGGCTTCTTCTCGCTCAACCTGGTGACCAACCTCGACCAGCTGGCGCGCCACCAGCCCGCCGCGCACGGCCTGCTCGCGGCGCTCGAATACGACACCGGCAAGCGCTACGAGGACTTCAACGCCGCCACCGACCACGTGGCCGAGTACGGCATTGCCGCCCTGGTGGCCGGCGTGGCGGCCAAGAAGCTCGGCCTGCTGGCCGTGGCACTGGCCTTTGTCGCCAAGTTCGCCAAGGTGATCCTGGTGGCCGTGGCCGGCGGTGGCGCGCTGCTGGCCAGGTTCTGGCGCCGCAAGCCGGCGGTGGCGTCCGCACCGCCGGCCCAGCCCGCACCGCCTGCACCGCCCGGCTCATGATCAAGCTGCTGCTGCTCCTGTTCTCGGGCGTCAAGCTCGGCAAGCTGCTGGCCAGCGGCGGCAGCATGCTGCTGTCGCTGGTGATCTACGCCTTCATCTACGGCTGGCGCTACGCGGCCGGCTTCATCGCCCTGATGTTCGTGCACGAACTCGGCCACTACCTGGCGGCGCGCCAGCGCGGGCTGGACGTGGGCCTGCCGACCTTCATCCCCTTCCTGGGCGCGTGGATCGAGCTCAAGGACCGGCCGCACGACGCCGAGACCGAGGCCTGGGTCGGCCTGTGCGGCCCGCTGCTGGGCAGCGTGGGCGCCGTGGCCTGCTACTTCCTGGCGCGCAGCTACGACGCCACCTGGCTGCTGGCGGTGTCCTACGCCGGCTTCTTCCTGAACCTGTTCAACCTCATCCCGCTGTCGCCGCTGGACGGCGGGCGCATCACGGCCGTGCTCTCGCCGCGCGTGTGGCTGGCGGGCGTGCCGGTGCTGGGCGCGCTGTTCTGGTGGCGCCCCAGCGTGATCCTGGTCGTGATCGCGCTGCTGGCCGCACCCCAGGTCTGGAAGGCGATCCGGTGGCGCAGCGACAGCGAGGAGGCGCGCACCTACTACGCCACCTCCACCGCCACCAAGCTCGAATACGGCCTGTACTACCTGGCGCTCACCGCCTTCCTGGCCGTGATGACGCACGACGTGCACGAGATGCTGCTGCTGCTGCGTCCGGCCAGCTGACGCGCCGCCCTGCGGCCCGCCTGCAGCCACCCGGGTGAGAACCCTGGGTGGCGTCGCGAAATCGCCACATCCTGCCCCGGCGCCCGACGGGCTTGCCATGATGTGACGTCTTCACGATTCTTAACGCAGGAGTTGCCACTTGATCTCACGCCGCCACTTCCTGGGCGCCAGCGCCGGCGCCGCCGCTGCCTACACCGCCGGTTCCTTCCTGCCCGTGTGGGCACAAGCCTCGCCCGACCTGGGCACGCCGACCTTTGCGCAGCCCGGCCACCGGCGCGTGCGTGTCGGTGACGCCGAAGTCATCGCCCTGCTGGACGGCATCGCCCGGCGGCCGCTGGTGGACGGTTTCGTCAAGAACGCCCCGCTGGCCGACGTGCAGGCCGCGCTGGCCGCCCAGGGCCTGCCGACGCAGTACATCGACGTGCCCTTCACGCCTTTCCTGATCGTGCTGGGCGGCAAGCGCATCCTCATGGACACCGGCCTGGGCGAGTTCGGCGGCCCGACCGCCGGCAGGCTGATCGAGCAGCTGCGTGGTGCCGGCGTCGCGCCGGGCGACATCGACGTGGTGCTGGTGTCGCACTTCCACGGCGACCACATCAACGGCCTGCGCAACAAGGCGGGCGACCTGATGTTTCCCAAGGCCAAGGTCATGGTGCCCGAGGCCGAGTTCGCCTTCTGGATGGACGACGGGCGCATGAACGCCGCGCCCGAGGGCATGAAGGGCGCCTTCCAGGGCGTGCGCCGGGTCTTCGCCGGCATGGGCAGCGAGCGGCTGAGCCAGTTCCAGACCGGCACCGAGGTGCTGCCCGGCATCCGCGCGCTGGCGGCCTACGGCCACACGCCCGGCCACACGGTGTTCGAGGTCAACGGCGGCAGCCACCAGCGCTTCAACTTCGTCGCCGACATCACCAACGTGCCGGCGCTGTTCGCCCGCCGCCCCGACTGGGCCGTCATGTTCGACATGGACGCCGAGGCCGCCCAGCGCGCGCGCCGCGCCACCTTCGACCGCATCATCGACGCCAAGGCCATGCTGGGCGGCTACCACTTCCCCTTCCCCGCCATCGGCACAATGCGCCGCGAAGGCAGCGGCTACGCGTTCAGCGCCAGCGCCTGAGGCCTGCGCACCGGTCCGGCACAGCCGCGGCGCAGGCCAGCGGCGGCACGCTGCGCAGTTCGGCGCCGTCCGGCGCCAGCCCAAGCCAGGAGACAGACAGGATGAAACCCGTGATGAACCTCGACGAGGTCGAGTTCGACGACATCGAGGACAACGGCTACTACACCTCGCGCCGTGGCCAGATCAGCGACCACATCGGTGCGCGCAAGCTTGGCTACAACCTCACGGTGCTGCCGCCGGGCAAGGCGCAGTGCCCCTTCCACAACCACCACGGCGAGGAGGAGATGTTCCTCATCCTCGCAGGCACGGGCGAGCTGCGTTTCGGCGCCCAGCGCTACCCGTTGCGCGCACACGACGTGATCGCCTGCCCGACCGGCGGGGCCGAGGTGGCGCACCAGATCATCAACACCGGCACGGCCGAGCTGCGCTACCTGGCGCTGTCCAACCGGGTCGAGCTGGAGGTCTGCGAATACCCCGATTCGAACAAGCTCATGGCCATGAGCGGCGTGCGCGGCGCACGCACGCTGCGCACCATGCTGCGCGCCGACGAGCCGGTCGACTACTACTGCGTATTCCGCGCGATCCCGGACACCGTTCCGCTCTGATGGCGGACAGCATTCCGCCGTGATCGCGGACACGGTTCCACGCTGAAGGCGGACAGCGTT
>JBJOKY010000080.1:0-14128 GCA_046045865.1 Pseudomonadota bacterium
CAGCCAGGACGAGGCCCTGGCCGACCGGCTCGGCACCGTGCAGGGGCTGCGCGCGCAGCCCGGCGACGAGGCGGCGCACATGGCCGATCTGGTCATGACAGCCATCAAGTCCGGCGACGCCGACCGATCCTGAGCCGGGCCGGCGGGTCTGGCTCAGCCGGTCGAGCCCGCACCTGTCGCAGCCGGCGTCCCGTGATTGCTTGCACCGTGCCGATCCCGCGTCTGCCTGTCCATCGCGCTCCAGCCCCGGCACGAAGGTCGCGCGGTCCGGTGCTTCGGGCGCTTCGGCGACGCTGTATTCGAAGATGCGTTCGACGGCGCGCCGCGTGAGCAAGGTGATGCGCCGCAGCAGCTGGCCGTGTTCGCACCCTGGGCCGACGCAGGCTGGAAAAGCACGACGGTGAGCCTGAGGTGATGGTGGCGGCGCTTGCCGGGCCTTGTATGGAAGCTGCGTTAGCATGCTGCAACCGGCGTGTGCATTCGCCTTCCTGACATAAGCCGCTTCGCCGGGCAATGAGGCGAATACCCCAGACCTGAATCGACAACATAGACATGGCCGCTGCGAAGCTCTACGACTGGAAACCCGCCCGCGAACACCTGCATGACATCGGCTGCCCGCTGTGCGGCGTGCGCAAGCTGGTGGAGCTGGCCGGCACCGATCGTTATGACATGGATCTGGTGACGGTCGGCTGCAGCGGCTGCGGCTTCGTATTCACCAACCCGCAGCCGTCCGCAGAGCTCATGAACGAGTTCTACCGCAATCATTACCGGCGCTTCTATCAAGGTGTCGGCGTGCCGTCGGTGGAATACATCAGGCAATACAAGAAGGATGTGCGTGGCGCCTATGTGGCGCAGTTCCTGCGCACCCACGGTGTCCTGGGCGACGGCGCCGCGGTGCTGGATGTGGGCGGCTCGGAGGGCGCCATACTGGCCGCCATCGCGGCCGTCGCGCCAGCCGTGCAGCGTTACCTGATCGAACCCAACGAGGAATTCGGGCGCTTTGCCGAGACCTATGCCGGCTGCACCTGGTGGCCCGACCTGCAGGCCCTGCGCGCGCAGGGGCGGCAGGCCTCGGTGGTGATCCTCAATCATGTCTACGAGCATGTGCCCGACCCGGTGGGTTATCTGCGCGACATCGCGACCGTGATGACCGAGGGTGCGGCCCTGTACATCGACGTGCCCGACATCGAGGCCTACCGGCGCTTGGATGCCCTGCATATCGCGCACCTCACGCATTTCAGCGTGCGCACGCTCAGGCTGGCGATCGAGCTGGCCGGTTTCGAGGTGGTGCTGGTCGAGCCGCATCAACCGGTCAACCACCCGGCCTCGATACGCTGCCTGGCAAGGCGCACCGGCAGCGCGGCACCCGCACCGGCGCCGTCGAACGGCCGCGAGGGCTGGGCCCGGCTGCAGCAATGCGACCGGCAGGCCTGGCGCTATCACCGCAGGCGCTGGTCGTTGGTGCGGCGCCTGGGCCATCTGCTCAAGGCCCGGCCGGCGCCCTGATCGCTGCGCGCAGGCAAGATCTTCCAGTTGACGAAGGAACAGGTGTCACATGATTAGGGTATTTGTCGGTTTCGATCCACGCGAGGCGATTGCCTATCACGTGTTCTCGCAAAGCATCCTGGAAAAGGCCACGCAACCGGTCAGCATCACGCCGCTGGTGCTGCAATCATTGCCCGGCTACAAGGAAACCCATACCGACGGGTCCAACACCTTCATCTATTCGCGTTTCCTGACACCTTTCCTGTGCGATTTCGACGGCTGGGCCATCTTCGCCGACGGCGACATGGTCTGCCGCGCCGATATTGCCGAGCTGTGGGCCCTGCGTGACCCCTCGAAAGCCGTGCAGGTGGTCCAGCACGAGTATGCGACGAAGGCCCACGTCAAGTATCTGGGCAACATGAACCAGGATTATCCGCGCAAGAACTGGTCCAGCGTCATACTCTGGAACTGTGGCCATGCGAAACACCGCGTGCTCACGCCGGAATTCCTGATGGGGCAGACCGGGGCCTATCTGCACCGTTTCAGCTGGCTGGCCGACGAGGATATCGGTGCAATCGACAAGGCCTGGAACTGGCTCACCACCGAATATCCGGACAACTACGACGCCAAGCTGCTGCACTACACCCTGGGCACGCCGTGCTTCAAGGACTACCAGGCTTGCGAGATGGCCGACGAGTGGCATGCCCACCACGGCCGCGTGCTCAGCGGCATGGGTGTGTGAGGCGACCTGGCGGGCTCGGCTGATGTTCGACGTGGTCTGCCTGACCAATCCGGTCAATGCCGCGGTGTATCTGGACGGGGTCTGTCAGGCGGGGCACAGGCGCCGCAGGCTGGTGCTTTACGACGGTGCGCGCCTGGGCCGGCGCCACCTGCCGCCGGGGGCCGGGCTGTTCAGGCCACAAAGTCTGTGGTGGTTGCGTCTGCTCAAGCTGGCAGCGTGGTGCGGGCTGGTCGACGAGGTCCTGGTGCCGCATCACCGCCTGAACCGGCGCTGGCTGGGCATCATGCGCCGTGCGCGCAGCGTGGCCTATCTGGATGACGGCCTGGACGGGCGGCGGGTGGCGCCGCGCAATTTCGAGCCCGGGCTGCTGGCGCAAGCTGGTGGCGGCAGTTACTACACCTTTCGCCAGTACAGCGAGTTTCCGGCCTGGATCGGGCGCTGGCTGCGGGTCGTGCCGGTGGCCGACCTGGCGGCCCTGAACCCGCCCGGGGCCGCGGCGCCGGCCGGGCTGGCGGACGTCGATGCCGTGTTGTTCGAGTCCCCCGGGCTGCGGCTGGATGCGCTGCTGGCGTGGCTCGCGGCGGCGCACACGCGGGTGCTGGTGGTGCGCCACCCGGTGCCCGCCAAGCGCCAGGCGATCGACCTGCCGGTGGCCGAGGTCGACGGCGCCGCCATCTGCTCCGAGGCGCTGATCGCCGCTGCCAGCGGCAAGCAGCTCTACCTGGGCGAGACCATGCTGCTGTACGTGGCGCTGCACGGTGGCGCGGCGGCGCGCAACGAGGTCTATGCCCAGCTGGCCCGGGCGCAGGTGGACAACCTGGTCGGCATGCGGCTGAGCCCGCTCGACGCGGGCCCGGGCCTGGACGATCTGTACCGGGTCGGCTGAACCGGCGCGCGCAGCGCGCCCAGCCGCCGAGGTGGCGGGGGCGCAGGAGGAAGGGGCTGCTCAGCGTCGCCGCAGGCGCGCACTCAGCGTGGGCCAGCGGTGCTGCAGGGCCTTCTTCAGCCGCCACCCGAACGGGGGCGGACGGACCGGCGGGAAGCCGGTCGTCAGGGCGTGCTGCGGCCCGGGCGGATGCAGCGACGCAAGATAGAGCTCGCGCGCCAGGTCGTGGGCGATGGCCGGCGTGATCTGCCCGGCACAGCCTGCCAGGGTGGCGTCCGCCAGCCATTGGCGGTGCACGGCCAGGTGGGAGCGGTTGCGCCGCCGGGCCTGGGCGCGCAGGGCCTCGGCGCTGCCCAGCCGCTGCGTGGCCGACAGCCCGCCGGTCCGGTAGCGCACCAGCGGCTCGGCCAGCCGCACAGCACCACCGGCCAGGATGGCGCGCAGCGTGTTGACCTGGTCCTCGTAGGACAGGTCCGCGTCGTAGGGGCCGAAGCGTTCATGCAGCCGCCTGGTGAAGGCATGGGCGGCGCCGACCACGTGCGGGCGTCGCCGGCACCAGTCCGCCAGCGTGCGCCAGGCGCCCAGGTCGTCGACGTCGATGCGCGCGCCGGGCGTGCCCTGCGGCGAGATCTCCTGCAGGTCCGAGGTGATGAGGTCGACGCCCTGGCCGTGGGCACGCCAGCACGCCAGCAGGCGCGCCACGCGGTCGGGCTGCGAGATGTCGTCGCCCGCTGCCGTGACGAGCAGCTGCCCGCGCGCGCAGGCGATCAGGGTGTTGTAGTGCTGCCCTATGCCCTGGTTGCTGGTGTTGCGGCGCACCAGCAGCTCGTGCGGCCCGCGGTAGGTGTGCGCGACGGCCGCCATGGCTTCAAAGGTGCCGTCGGTCGAGGCGTCGTCGGACAGGATGATCTCCACCGGCTCGCAGGCCTGGCCGAGCACGCTGCGCAGCGCGTCCTCGACGTAGGCGCGTTGCTGGTAGGCC
Organism: Pseudomonadota bacterium; assembly: GCA_046045865.1. Classification (GTDB taxonomy): domain Bacteria; phylum Pseudomonadota; class Gammaproteobacteria; order Burkholderiales; family Burkholderiaceae_C; genus Sphaerotilus. The sequence goes on from JBJOKY010000080.1 coordinate 4,096, forward strand.
AGGAAAAGGATCGTGGCGGCGGGGCTGCTCATGGGCGCGTCAACGGGTCGGCTCGAAGCAATGCCTGCGCCCCAGGTGGCGCCAGGCCAGCAGGGCGGCCGCGGCGCGTGCGGCCTGGCGCAGCAGGCGCTCGCGCCGCCAGGTCAGCGCCATGAGGGGCACGGCCAGCAGGCTGGACAGGCCGATGCGCAGGGCCAGCCGCACGCAGGCGGCGCGGCCCTGGACCTTGCGCGTCAGGTAGAGCTTGGACAGCGTCATGCAGTAGAAGCGCCGCAGCGTGTTGCGCGCCGAGGGCGTGCTGCCCTGGCGCACATGGTGCTCGACGCTGGCGCCGGCCGCCACGACGATGGCGTGGCCGGCGCGGCGCACGCGCAGGCACAGCTCGTCGTCCTCGAAGTACAGGAAGAACCAGGGGTCGAAGTAGCCGACCTCGCGCATCAGGCGCAGGTTGAGCAGCATGGCCGCACCGGTGACGAAATCGGCGCACAGGTCGCCGGCGGGTTCGGGCGCGGGCCGCGATGCCGGCGCGTAGTAGGGGCCGCGGAAGAAGTCGCCCACCTGGCCGGGCGCGTCGTACAGCACCGGGGCCAGGATGGCGGCGTCGGGATAACGCCGCGCCGCGTCCTGCAGCTGCGCCAGCGCGTGGGGCGCGAGGCGGGCATCCGGGTTGATGAGCAGCGCGTAGTCGGTCGTCACCGCCTCCAGCCCGAGGTTGTTGGCGCGGCCGAAGCCCAGGTTGCGCCCGGCCTGGATCACGCGGGCGTGCGGCAGCTCGCGCTGCACGACCACCGTCGTGTCGTCGCTGCTGTGGTTGTCGACCACGATGACCTCGGCGCACCCGGCCAGCGGCGGCAGTGACCAGGGCAGGATGCGGCTGCTGTTGTAGGTCACCATCACGGCGGTCACGGAGTTCTTCGGCATGGGGCGCGATGATGCCTCAAGCGCCGCTTGCGCCCGACCGGGCAGGCCCACCGCGTAAGATCGCGCGCCTTTGCCTGCCGCCAGGGCGTGCCCTGGTGCGCATGGCTGCGGCTTGCTGCGCTGATTCCACGACTTCCTTCCCCCGCCTGCCTTGATCCGCTACCCGATATTGATGTACCACCAGATCGACGTGCCACCGCCGCGCGGCACACCGATGCGGGGCATGGTGGTGGCACCGTCATCCTTCGCCTGGCAGATGCGCATGCTGGCGCTGCTGGGCTGCCGCGGCGTGTCGATGGGCGAGCTGCAGCCCTATCTGCAGGGCGAGAAGTCCGGCAAGGTGGTCGGCATCACCTTCGACGACGGCTATCGCAACACCCTGCACCACGCTGTGCCGGTGCTGCAGCGGCATGGCTACACGGCCACGTCCTACGTCGTCAGCCGGGCGATCGGCGGCACCAACGCCTGGGACGACGCCATCGGCGTGCCCTCGGCGCCGCTGATGGATCTGGCCGACCTGCGTGCCTGGCTGGGCGCCGGCATGGAGGTGGGCTCGCACACGCGCGACCACGTCGACCTGCTGCAGCAGGACGAGGCGACGGCGCGCCAGCAGATCGCGCAATCGCGCCACGACCTGGAGCAGGCGCTGGGCGTGCCGGTGCGGCACTTCTGCTATCCCTACGGCCGCCACCGCGCCGAACACGCCGACTGGGTGCGCGAGGCCGGCTACGCCAGCGCCACCACGGTCGGGCGCGGGCGCGCCACGCCGGCCGACGACCGCTTCCGCCTGCCGCGCGTGCTGGTGGCGCGGGCGACGCATCCGGGCTACTTCCTGCTCAAGCTGACCACGGCCTATGAAGACCGCTACCGCTGACACCACCGGGCGGCCGCATGTGCTGATCATCAACTCGGTGCTCATGGGTGGTGGCGTGGACAGCCACACCCTGTCGCTGTGCAGCGCCTGCCTGCAGGCCGGCGTGCGCGTGACGCTGGCGGTGGCCAGGCAGGCGCGCTGGCTGCCGCGTGCTCGCGCCATCGCCGGGCTGGAGCTGCTGGAACTCAACCGCCACCGCCAGACCTGGCCGCTGCTGCTGGCGCGCCACGCACGCGCACACGCGGTCGACCTCATCCATGCCCACCACGGGCGCGACTACTGGGTGGCGTTGCTGGCGCGCTGGTTCGCGCTGTGCCGGCCGCGGGTGGTGGTGACACGCCACCTGATGACGACGCTGAAGGACAAGACGCGCCGGCTGCTGGCGCCACCGACGCGCGTGGTCGCGGTGTCCGCAGCCGTGATGGGCGCCTTGCGCCGGGCCGATCCGGCCGGCACGCTGGCGCTGACGCAGATCCACTGCGGCATCGACACCACGGTGTTCCGGCCCGAAGGCGAGGGCGCGGGCGAACCTGCTCTCCTGCCGGCCGGCCCGCCGGCCACCCGCGCAGCCACCCGGGCCGCGCTGGGCTACGCGCCCGACGACGTCGTCTTCGTCGTGGTCGGCCCCACGCACGGGCCCGACGGCAAGGGCCAGTTCTATTTCGTCACCGCGGCGGCGCAGCTGGCGCAGCGCTGTCCGCAGGCGCGCTTCCTGTGCGTGGGTGACGGCGACCGGGTCGGGGCACTCAGGGCCGAGGCGGTGCGCCTGGGTCTGGCGGATCGCTTCAGCGCGCGCCCCTTCACCGACGACGTGCCGGCGCTCATGCGCGCGGTCGACGTGCTGGTGCACCCGGCGGTCAACAGCGAGGCGCTCGGCCTGGTCATTCTCGAGGCGCTGGCCTGCGCCAGGCCGGTGATCGGCAGCGCGCTGGACGGCATCGGCGAGACCTTCGTCGACGCCGAACACGGCCTGCTGGTGCCACCACGCGACGCCCCGGCCCTGGCCGCGGCGATGGAGCGCCTGGCCGGCGACGCTGCGCTGCGCGCGCGCTACGGGCGTGCCGGACGCGCCTGGGTCGAGGCGCATTTTTCTTTGACCACGCTGGGTGAACGCACGGCCAGGCTGTACCGCGAGATCCTGGCCGAGGAGGGTGCACGAGCATGAGGTCGCGCAGGCAACTTTCCACCGTCGCGCCGCGGCGCATGCTGCTCGTCAAGGGCCACAGCGCGGGCATCGGCGACATCCTGCGTTCGTCGGCCGCGTGGCGGGCGCTGAAGGACCGTTATCCCGGCGTGGAACTGCATGTGGTGCTGATCAGCAAGGATCCGGGCTATGTCTCCGACAGCCTGATGGCGCAGCACCATCTGCTGGCCAGCTACACCGTGCTGCCCAAGACCGGCAAGGGACTGGCGCAGTGGCAGGCGCTGGCCGGCGCGCTGGAGGAACTCGGGCGCCGCGTGGGCGCCGACCTGATCGTCGACTGCGAGCCCCACGGCATGCGCAGCACCACGCTGGTGTGGCGCGTGGCGGCGCGGCTGGGCGTGCCCACGCTGGGCATTGCCGAGTTCCCGACCCGCGCGTGGTTCTACACCTGGGCGTCGATGTCCACGGCGGCGTTCGCCAGGCAGCGCCGGCTGCCCGATCCGATGGACTACACCGACCGCGACTTCGTCGTGCTCAGCGCCCTGGGCATCGAGCGCGAGGAGCGCCCGATCGAGCTGGAACTGGTGCCGGCGGCACGCGAGCTGAGCGCCGGGCTGCGCAGCCGCCTGGGCGTGGCCGCCGACGCGCCGCTGCTGGGGCTGAACATCGGCTGTGGCACGCCCGACGCGAAGAAGAAGCGCCCGCCGCTGGCGCTGATCTCGGAGCTGGTCGCGCGCATCCAGGCGCGCCGTCCGGCCGCGCTGGTGCTGACCGGCGCGCCGTTCGAGCGTGATGTCAACGAGGCCTTCACGCAGCTGCATCGTCAGCGCACCGGGCTGCCCATCCACGATCTGGCCGGCGCGACCAGCCTGCTGCAGCTGCCCGGCGTGATCGAGCAGTGCGGCCTGTTCCTGTCCACCGACAGCGGGCCCTACCACATGGCCGTGGCGCAGCGTGTGCCGACGCTGGCGCTGTTCAACCGCCATGACACGGCCTGCTACCACCAGCACGCCTGGGTGCGCTGCGTCCAGCTGGTGCAGGACGCCGACGTCGCGCCGGCGGACGAGGCCGCCGCGGCACTCTGGGCCTGAGCCGCGCAGCCCGGTCTGCGGTTCCGGGCCGCAGCCGGGCGCGGTGACCGAGCGCCGGACGCTCTGCCCGCGCGTCAGGCCTTGAACTGCAGCGCGTGCAGGCGCGCGAACAGGCCGCCACTGGCCAGCAGCCGGGCATGGCTGCCCTGTTCCACGACGCGTCCACCGTCCAGCACGACGATGTGGTCGGCGCGCTCGATGGTCGACAGCCGGTGGGCGATGACGATGGCCGTGCGTCCGCGCATGAGGTGCTCCAGCGCGTCCTGCACCAGGCGTTCCGATTCGGTGTCCAGCGCCGAGGTCGCCTCGTCCAGGATGAGGATGGGCGCGTCCTTGTAGATGGCGCGGGCGATGGCCAGGCGCTGGCGCTGGCCGCCCGAGAGCTGCTGGCCGTTGTGGCCGATCATGCTGTCGATGCCGTCGGGCAGGGTCTCGATGGTCTGCAGCAGGTTGGCAGCGTGCAGGGCTGCGCGCACCCGCCCGGCGTCGACCGCGCGGCCCAGCGCGACATTGGCCGCGACGCTGTCGTTGAACAGCACCACGTCCTGGCTGACCATGGCGAACTGGCGGCGCAGGGCGGCGACGCTCCAGTCCCGCACGTCGCGGCCGTCGACCGCGATCAGGCCGCTGCTGGCATCGACGAAGCGTGGCAGCAGGTTGACCAGCGTGGTCTTGCCCGCGCCCGACGGGCCGACCAGGGCGACGACCTGGCCGGGCGGTATGTCGATCGTGATGTCGGCCAGCGCCGGCGGCGTGTCGGGCTTGTACTGCACGTCCACGCCGCTCAGGGTGATGCGACCCTGGGCGCGCTCGCAGTCATGGCTGCCACCGACCTCGCTGGGCGAGACATGGATGAGGTCGAGCGCACGGTCGAGCGACGCCAGGCCGCGCGTGATGGGCACGATCACCTCCGACAGGCGCTTGATGGGCGCGACCAGCATCAGCATGGCCGTCACGAAGCCCACGAAGCCGCCCACGCTGCCGCCGCCGGCGCGCGCCTGCCACAGCGCCGTGACCACCACCGCCGACAGCGCCATGGCGGAAAACAGCTGGGTGATGGGCGTCATGATGGAGCCGGCCGCGGTCGACTTGAGTGCCAGGCGACGCAGTGCCAGGCTCTCGCGGTCGAAGCGTTCGGCCTGGGCGGCCTGGGCGCCGTGCATGCGCACCGTGCGCCAGGCCAGCACGTTTTCCTCCACCACGTAGCCCATGCGGTCCATCGAGGTCTGGCCGGCCAGGGTGAGGCGATGCAGCCGCTTGCTCAGCGCACGCATCACCAGTGCCACGGCCGGCAGCAGCACGGTGACGAACAGCGTGAGCTGCCAGTTCAGCCAGAGCAGATAGGCGGTGAGCGCCAGCAGGGTGAAGACATCACGCACCAGGTCCAGGCTGGACATGGACAGCAGTTGCGCGCCCGTCTGCACCTCATAGGCGACGGTGTTGATCAGGCTGCTGGACGGGCGGTCGCTGAACAGCCGCGGGTGGGCGTCGAGCACACGCCGGAAAAGCGCGCCGCGCAGCGACTCGGTGCCGCGCAGCGCCGTCCAGGCCAGCGAATAGTTGGCCGTGAACGTGGCTGCGCCGCGCAGGGCGAACACACCGATCAGCGCGACCGGTACCCACCACAGCGGCAGGCCGGCGTCGCGGAAGCCGCGGTCAAGCATCTGCTGCAGCATCCAGGGCACGAGTGGCTCGGAGGCCGCGACCAGGCAGCTCGCCAGTGCGGCCACGATGAACCCGATGCGCAGGGGCGCGAAGTACGGCCAGATGCGGCCTAGCTGCTGGAACAAGGATTTCATGCGTGTCGGCGTCGGGCGCCATGCGGCCGGCGGAGGCTCCGCGGCGTGGGTGGGGAACTGGCTGCGCGCGGTCGCAGCAGGCGCGTCTATCGTGACGTCGAGCCGCGGAATTATCGACGCTGTGTCAAGGCCGGCACGGTCGGGCTGCAGCATGTGCCGGCCTGGGTGGCGGCATAGCCCTGCAAGTGCACGCTATACTCGCGGGCTGTTCTCGAAGACCGGTTCGAAGACCCGGGTTGTTAGCTCAGTCGGTAGAGCAGCGGACTTTTAATCCGTTGGTCACAGGTTCAAGTCCTGTACAACCCACCAGATCCTGTTATAGTGCTGGTCTTCGCAGGGGGCTCTTAGCTCAGTTGGTAGAGCAGCGGACTCTTAATCCGTTGGTCGTAGGTTCGAATCCTACAGGGCCCACCAGATAATTCGATTGCAGACAAGGACTTGGCGCAAGCTGAGTCCCTTTTTGTTGCATCCCTGAATTCGGGATCGGTGCAACGAAGTGCTGCATACGCTAGGCCGGTGGGTTAGCCGCAGCCTGCTGCTTGCATGGGTATCGGATCCTGCGGACAACACAATTCGCGCTGCGACAGACTTGCGATGCGGAAGTTGTTTACACGGCTTCGAGAACAGTCTATAGTCCTCGACTGCGTACAGGGGCTCTTAGCTCAGTTGGTAGAGCAGCGGACTCTTAATCCGTTGGTCGAAGGTTCGAATCCTTCAGGGCCCACCAGAAATTTCGCATCTGAATCAAGTATTTAGGTGCTCCACAAGAAGCCAGCCACGTGCTGGCTTTTTCGTTGGTGCGATGCTTTTCTGGAAGCGACTGGTTATGAGGTGCTTCTTGCGTGATCCAGGGAATCTGCAGATGGGCGCAAAGCATCCGATCCGGTTTGGGGGGGCGCTGCCCGGCTGCACTCGGGGGTGTTCATCCGGTGGCGGGTATTGAGGGTATTGAGTCAGACAGGCGGTTGGGCCAACGTCGCGATTGCGCCAAGGTGCGCAAGGGTGCTCCCGATGTGATCTTCATGATGACTGTTCCATGCTGTCACGTCGCGCTGTGCCCGGCGGGCGCTGTGCCTTGCCTTGACCTGCATCACATCGGCACTTCGAAGCATCCGGCAATATACCTTCATGGGCATACAGGGAGCCGCCCCCAAGCGGTCCGCGGGTTCCGCGGTCGGGGCTAGGACGTAGCCGACATGAGCGGCCAGCACCACAGGCAGTCACGGCAAGGGCACGGAAGTCGGTTCGAACGATCCTCCTGCACAGGCTCTCTCGTCAAACCCAGCATCACCTCTCTGCACAAGGAAGGGTAGTCCAGTGAGCACCTGGACTTCAAGGCCTGCATCGTGCTGCAACTCAAGCGTGACAAGTCGGGCAGCGGCTGCGGCTGATCAAGGTAGGTGCGCCGTGACCGGTGCCCGGCGGCTCAAAGGCGCAGCGCGCGTCCCAGGTGCGCTGCGGCCATGAAGAGCCCGCCGGCATCGATCACCTGGCGGTAACCCAACTGAGCCAGCAGTGCGCAGCCCATGGCCGTGCGTGCACCGGTGGCGCAGCACAGCGCCACGGGCGTGCGCCGGTCAGGGACCACGCGCCCGGCCTCGCGTGCCAGGTCCGTCAGCGGCGGGTTCACCGCGCCCTCGAGCCCGCTGCGGGCGAACTCCGCGGCCGTGCGCACGCCGATCAGTACCGGCGTCCGGGCCGGGCCGGGCGACGCTCCGGCGGGGGCGTCGGGCTGCGATGGTTCGGTGGGCATGGTGTTCCCTTCCGGGTCGTTTGAGCGAGGGGCCATGCCGGTGGACCGTGGGCAGACGGGCAGGACTCGCCCAGGCCTGCATCAGGCATGGGCACGCAGCCAGGCCATGAAGCGCGCACCGTCCATGGCGCCGCTGGTGCGTGCCACCTCGTGCCCTGCTTGAAGATGGCCACGGTCGGGATGCCACGGATCTGGTAGCGGCTGGCCAGGGCGGGTTCCTCGTCGGTATTGACCTTGGCGAAGTGCCAGCCGGGCTCCAGTTCGCGTGCCGCGCGCTCGAACACCGGCGCCATGGAGCGGCAGGGGCCGCACCAGGGTGCCCGGAAATCCACCACCACGGGGGTGTCGGTGTCGGCGAGGTGGCGGTCGATGTTCTGCGCGCTCAGGGCCACCGCATGGCCGTCGAAGAGGGGCTGGCTGCAGCTGCCGCAATGCGCCTGGACGAGGTCGCCACCGCCCCGGAGAGCAGGTCGAGTTCGTCGGTGAGGAGTGACTGGGGCATGGGCGGCGGCTTGCGTGGAGGCGGGGTGTTCGCAGCTTGGGCGGGGTACGCTGCCGTCGAGGCACGCCCTTGCCGGTCCGCTTGTCACCCCTTGTCCGGCGACCACTGACGCAGGCAGCTCGCCAGTTCCCAGCCCGGCGGGCCGTGCGGCTTCAGCTGCTGGTGACGGCTTGGGCGATCTCGTGGTCTGCCATCAGTTCCAGTGCCCTGACGAGCGCAGAGTGATCCAGGTCGGCCATGCCGTTGGCGGCACAGGCCTGCATCAGCTGGGCCGCCCCCGCCGTACTGGGCAGGGCCACGCCCAGGGACTTGGCGCCCTGCAGGGCCAGGGCCAGGTCCTTCTGGTGCAGCTTGATGCGGAAACCCGGGTTGAAGGTGCGCTTGATCATGCGTTCGCCGTGCACCTCGAGGATGCGGCTGGCGGCAAAGCCGCCCATCAGCGCCTGGCGTACCTTGGCCGGGTCGGCGCCCGCCTTGCTGGCGAAGAGCAGGGCCTCGCCCACCGCGGCGATGTTGAGAGCCACGATGATCTGGTTGGCCACCTTGGTGGTCTGGCCCGCGCCCACGTCTCCCACCAGGGTGATGTTCTTGCCCATCTTCTCGAACAGGGGCCTGACTTGCTCGAATACCGCCTCGTCGGCGCCGACCATGATGGTCAGGCTGGCGGCCTTGGCGCCCACCTCGCCGCCCGAGACCGGCGCGTCGACGTAGTCGCAGCCCAGGGCCTGGATCTTCGCGGCGAAGGCCTTGGTCTCGATGGGCGAGATCGAGCTCATGTCGACCACGGTCTTGCCGGCGGTGAGGCCGGCGGCCACGCCGCCTTCGCCGAAGAGCACGGCCTCGACATCGGGCGTGTCGGGCAGCATGAGGAAGACCACGTCGGCCTTCTGGGCCACCTCGGCGGCGCTGGCGCAGTTGATGGCGCCGGCCTCGGCCAGTGCCGCGGGCACCTGGCTGCGGGTGCGCACGTAGAGCTCGTGGCCGGCGGCGCGCAGGTGGCCCGCCATGGGCGCGCCCATGATGCCCAGGCCGATGAATCCGAGTTTCATGTCGATGTCCTTGTCGAAGATGCTGGGTGGATCAGTACGTGTCGCTGCCGCCCGAGGTGCCCTTGCCGGCGTGCATGGTCTTGAGGATGTCCTGCGAGCCGGCGGCCATGATGCGGGCGTCCGAGCCGATGGTGACGAAGCGGAAGCCCATGGCGATGCGCGAGAGCGCCACGTCGGGCCGGCCGTTGTGCACGCCGGCCACCACGCCATGGGCCTTGGCACGTTCGCAGATGTGGGCGATGGCCTGGGCCACGGGCGGGTCGACGTCGTCGAACACCGGCCGGCAGCCCAGCGAAAGCGAGAGGTCGGAGGGGCCGATGTAGACCGCGTCGATGCCTTCCACCGAGAGGATGGCGTCGAGCTTGTCCAGCGCCTGCGCCGTCTCGATCATGGCGAAGCGCACCACCGTCTCGTTGGCCTTCTGCGGGTAGTCGGCGCCGCCGTAGTAGAGCGCCCGCACCGGGCCGAAGCTGCGCGTGCCCTTGGGCGCGTAGTTGGTCCACGAGACCAGCCTGGCGGCGTCGTCGGCGGTGTTCACCATCGGGCAGATGACGGCGTAGGCGCCGGCATCGAGCGCCTTCATCAGCACGCCGGGTTCGAGCCAAGGCACCCGCACCACCGGCACGGTGGGCGTGGTGGAGATGGCCTGCAGCATGCCGACCATGGCCTGGTAGTCGATCACGCCGTGCTGCATGTCGATGGTGAGAGTGTCCCAGCCCTGGTGGGCCATCACTTCGGCCGAGAACGCGTTGGGCACGGCCAGCCAGCCGTTGCAGGCGGCGCAGTCCTGGGCCCAGAGGCTGCGCAGGCGGTTTTCTCTCATGGGATCTCCTGGGGGATGGGGTGGAAGGGGCGAAGGGTATGGATGAGGCTCAGGCGCGGATCTCGCTCACCAGCCGG
>JBJOKY010000379.1:0-4536 GCA_046045865.1 Pseudomonadota bacterium
GGTCGTTGATGCCGACCACTTCGATGTCGTTGAAGTTCTGCACCGCGGCGCGGAACACCATGCGGCCGATGCGGCCGAAACCATTGATGCCGATCTTGATGGTCATATCAGACTCCTGAGGATGAAAGACGATAGTGGAAAGGATGCCGGGTGCGGCGTCTGTGTACCTGGCCGGCCGGGCTGATGGAACAAGCCGGCCAGTGTGACGCGCCGCGGGTTACTACGCGAGAACCTGATCGAGGGGCGGTGCCGTCAGGCTGATGTGGGGCAAGGCGCACTGCCGTGCCGCCCTGCTCAGTCGGCCAGCACCTTGCGCACCGTAGCGACGACGTTGTCCACCGTCAGCCCGAAGTGCTTGAACAGCACGCTGGCCGGGGCGGATTCACCGAAAGTGTCGACACCGATGACCGCGTCGCAGCCGTATTTCCACCAGAAGTCGGTCACGCCGGCCTCGACGGCCACACGCGGCAGGCCCTTGGGCAGGACCTCCTTCTTGTACTTGATGTCCTGGCGGTCGAACACCGTGGTGCTGGGCATGGAGACCACGCGCACGGGGATCTTCGCCTTGGCCAGCTCGGCTTGGGCGTGCAGCGCGAGCTGCACTTCCGAACCGGTGGCGATGATGACCGCCTTGGCCTTCTTGCGCAGGCCCACCTCGGCCGGCTCGGCCAGCACGTAGGCGCCGCGCGTGATCAGCTCGGGGTCGGTCTTGGGCGCGTAGGCCAGGTTCTGGCGGCTCAGCAGCAGGGCGCTGGGGCGGCGCTTGTTGGCCAGGGCCAGGGTCCAGGCGACAGCGGTCTCGGTGGTGTCGGCCGGGCGCCAGACGTCCAGGCCGGGGATCAGGCGCAGGCTGGCGGCGTGCTCCACGCTCTGGTGGGTCGGGCCGTCCTCGCCCAGGCCGATGGAGTCGTGCGTGAACACGTGCACCACGCGCAGCTTCATCAGCGCGGCCATGCGGATGGCGTTGCGGCTGTAGTCGCTGAAGGTCAGGAAGGTGCCGCCGTAGGGGATGTAGCCGCCGTGCAAGGCCACGCCGTTCATGATGGCGGCCATGCCGAACTCGCGCACGCCGTAGTTGATGTGGCGGCCGATCACCGGCTCCTGGCCTTCCGCCAGTGCCGTCTTGACCACGGCGCCGTGGCTGTCGACGCGCAGCGCCGGCGTGCTCCTGGTGTTCGTGAGGTTGGAGCCGGTCAGGTCGGCCGAGCCGCCCAGCAGCTCGGGCAGGGCGGCGGTGAAGTGCTCCAGCGCCAGCTGGCTGGCCTTGCGGGTGGCCACGGTCTCGGCCTTGGCGTGGGCGGCGGCGACGGCGTCGACGGCGATCTGGGCGAAGTTGTCCGGCAGGTCGCCCGACATGCGGCGCTCGAAGGCCAGGGCCAGTTCGGGGAAGTCGCGCACGTACTCGGCGTGGCGCTCCTCCCACTCGTGCTGGGCGGCGGCGCCGGCTGCGCGGTGGTTCCAGGCGGTGGCCACGGCTTCGGGGATGACGAAGGGCTCGGCGCTCCAGCCGATGGCCTCGCGCGTGAGCCTGATCTCCTCGGCGCCGAGTGGTTCGCCGTGCGCCTTGGCGGTGCCGGCGCGGTTGGGTGAGCCCTGGCCGATGGCGGTCTTGCAGATGATGAGGGTGGGCTTGTCGGCGCTTTGCCTGGCCTGGGCGATGGCGGCGTCGACCGCGTCGACGTCATGGCCGTCCACGGGCCCCAGCACGTTCCAGCCGTAGGCGACGAAACGCAGGGCGGTGTTGTCGGCGAACCAGGGCGCCACCTTGCCGTCGATGCTGATGCCGTTGTCGTCGTACAGGGCGATCAGCTTGTTCAGCTTCCAGGCGCCGGCCACGGCGCAGGCCTCGTGGCTGATGCCTTCCATCAGGCAGCCGTCGCCCAGGAAGGCGTAGGTGTGGTGGTCGACCACGGTGTAGGTCTTGCCGTCCACCGTGCGGTTGAACTCGGCGGCCAGCAGCTTCTCGGCCAGCGCCATGCCCACGGCGTTGCTGATGCCCTGGCCGAGCGGGCCGGTGGTGGTCTCCACGCCCGGCGTCACGCCCGCCTCGGGGTGGCCTGGCGTCTTGCTGTGCATCTGACGGAAGTTCTTCAGCTCCGCCATCGGCAGGTCGTAGCCCGACAGGTGCAGCAGCGCGTAGATCAGCATCGAGCCGTGGCCGTTGCTCAGCACGAAGCGGTCGCGGTCCACCCACTGCGGATCGGCCGGGTTGTGCTTCAGGTGACGCTGCCACAGCGCCACGGCGATCTCGGCCATGCCCATGGGTGCGCCCGGGTGGCCGGAATTGGCCTGCTGCACGGCGTCCATGGCCAGGGCGCGGATGGCGTTGGCCTGGTCGGCCAGGGTGGCGGGCGCTGCAGGGGCGGCAACGCTGGCCGGGGTGTCGAGCTGTTCGGGCGTAGGGGCGAGGTCGGCCATGTCGGGTCGCTGTGAGCGGGTCGCGGTGGACTGTGGGGCCCGGCGCAGGCTGGCCGGGCGCGGTGCGCGGCGTCGGCTGACCGGAGTCAGGCCAGACGGTGCGGCGTGAGAAAAGCGGCGGATTTTACGGGTGCGGCGCACGCCACCCTGGCGGCGGCGGCGGCGAAAGGTGTTCGGGGCGCGCCTGCACCGCGCATCGGGCTTGACGCGCATCAAGTCGATGTGCCCGCCGAGCTGCGAGGCTAGCGCCATACCCAGCCCTGTCGCGTCGGAGACCGTCATGACCATCCATGCATCCATCAAGATCATCCATGCTGAACACCAGGCCCTGGCGGCCATGCTCAGCTCGCTCAGCCTGATGCTGGGTGAACAGCGCCGCAATGGTCATGTCGCCACGGCGCGCGACTTCGAGGTGCTGCGTGCCATGCTGTTCTACATCGACGAGTTCCCCGAGCGGCTGCACCACCGTCAGGAAAGCGATCTGCTCTTTCCCCTGGTGCGCGTACGCAGCCACGACGCCGACGAGGCGCTCGACCGTCTGGACCGCGACCACGCTGCCGGCGAAGCCGCCATCCGCAATCTCGAACACGCGCTGCTGGGCTGGGAGATGCTCGGCACCTCGCGCCAGGCGGCCTTCGAGACGGCGCTGTCGCGCTACCTCGACTTCTACCGCGCCCACATGCGGCTGGAGGAGGACGTCATCCTGCCCCTGGCCGAGAAGGTGCTGACCGAGGCCGACTGGACCCAGCTCGACGCTGCCTTCGCCGCCAACCGCGACCCGCTCACCGGCCACGCGCCGCCGGCCGAATACGAGGCGCTATTCAGCCGCATCGTGCGCATCGCCCCGGCGCCCATAGGCCTCGGTTGAGTGGCGGCATGCCTGCGGGTCAGCCATAAACTGCCCGCATGCCCGACACACCCGCTGCTGCCCCTCTGCCCCCCCGCGCCATCGTGCTCGCCGCCGGCCGCGGCGAACGCATGCGTCCGCTGAGCGACCACACGCCCAAGCCGCTGCTGCACGTGCAGGGTCGCCCGCTGGTCGAGCACCACCTGCGCGCCCTGGCACAGGGCGGCGTGGCCGAAGTCGTCGTCAACACCGCCTGGCTGGAGACTCAGTTCCCCGCCGCCCTGGGCGACGGCCGCCGCTTCGGCCTGCAGCTCGGCTACTCGCATGAAGGCGCCCGCTTCGGCGGCGCGCTCGAGACCGCCGGCGGCATTGCCACCGTGCTGCCCTGGCTGGCCGAAGGCGGGCGGGCCGCGTTCTGGGTCGCCTCGGGCGACATCTGGGCGCCGGATTTCGTCTTCGACGCCGCCCTGGCCGCCCGTTTCGCCGCCAGTGACCTGCTCGCCCTGCTCTGGCTCGTGCCCAACCCGGTCTACCACCCGACGGGCGACTTCGCCTTCGGTGCGCCGCGGCCGGATCTGGCGCCCGGCGTGGCCCTGGGCCTGTCCGGCCGGTCGGTCGATGCGGCCGCCACGCCTTGCCTGACCTACGCCAACCTGGCGCTCATGAAGCCGGCGCTGTTCGACGGCGTGCCGGCCGGCCAGCGCGCCGCCCTGGGCCCGCTGCTGCACACCGCCATGGCGGTCGGGCGCATCGGCGTGCTGGCCTACCCGGGGCGCTGGGCCAATGTCGGCACGCCGGCCGATCTGGCCGCGCTGCAGGGTGGCTGAGGCACCAGCCCCACGGGCCGGGGGCACCCGCCACCTAGAATCCGCCGCTCACTCCCGCTCCCGGGCAGACACGTGTACGGCCCGCGAGCGCCCCGGACGCCCGCGCACGGCGCCCACCCACCGAACCTCCAAGGTCGCTCGCTCGCGCGGGCGCTGCCCACACATGCTGAGCTTCCAGCAAATCATCCTGCGCCTGCAAGACTACTGGGACCGCCACGGCTGCGCCCTGCTGCAACCGTATGACATGGAAGTCGGCGCCGGCACCAGCCACACCGCCACCTTCCTGCGCGCCCTGGGCCCCGAGCCCTGGAAGGCCGCCTACGTGCAGCCCAGCCGCCGCCCCAAGGACGGTCGCTACGGCCAGAACCCGAACCGCCTGCAGCACTACTACCAGTACCAGGTGGTGCTCAAGCCCGCGCCGGCCGACATCCTCGACCTCTACCT
>JBJOKY010000380.1:0-4529 GCA_046045865.1 Pseudomonadota bacterium
CAACCCCGGCACCAACAGCTACAAGCGCCTGGTCCCGGGCTACGAAGCCCCGGTGAAGCTGGCCTACTCGGCCAAGAACCGCTCGGCCTCGATCCGCATTCCGTACGTGGCCAACCCGAAGGGCCGCCGCGTCGAAGCGCGTTTCCCGGATCCGCTGATGAACCCCTACCTGGGTTTCGCCGCGCTGCTGATGGCCGGCCTGGACGGCGTCGAGAACAAGATCCACCCGGGCGAAGCCGCCACGAAGGACCTGTACCACCTGCCGCCGGAAGAAGACGCGCTGATCCCGACCGTGTGCTCGAGCCTGGAACAGGCGCTGGAGTACCTGGACAAGGGCCGTGGCTTCCTGACCAAGGGTGGCGTGTTCACCGATGCCTACATCGACGCCTACATCGAGCTCAAGATGCAGGAAGTGCAGCGCATGCGCATGACCACGCATCCGGTCGAGTTCGACATGTACTACACGCTGTGATGCACGCGGCGCCGCCAGCGGCGCGCGCGTGACGGCGTGAGAAACGAGACGGCCTGCGGGCCGTCTCGTCGTTTGGGGCCTGCCCCCGCGAAGGTGACGCCCGGCCTTTGCGTCGATACTGACTGGCTCCCCGATCATCCTCCTGCCCGCATCCATGAGCATCAAGAGCCCGCCCAGCCTCGCGGCCCTCGGCCTGAGCCTGGCGACCATCCTGGCCAGCCCCGGCCTTGCCGCCCAGGAACGGGTCGTCTACCGCTGCCCCGGCAACCTCTACACCGACCAGATCAGTGCCAAGGAGGCACAGGAGCGTGGCTGCAAGACGCTGGACGGCGCGCCGGTCACGGTGATCCAGTCCACCCGACGCCCGCCAGCCAAGGCCGAGGCCGGCGCCTCGGCGGCCAGTGGCGCACGCAACGAGGGCGCCCGCGTCGACCCGGCCGTGCAGCGTGCCCGCGACAGCGACGCGCGCCGCATCCTGGAAGGTGAACTGCGCAAGGAAGAGGACAAGCTCGCCGCCCTGCAGAAGGACTACGCCGGCGGCACCCCCGAGCGCCGCGGCGACGAAGGCAACTACGCCAAGTACCAGGAACGCGTGGCCGAGATGAAGGCCGCCATCGACCGCAAGCAGGCCGACATCGCGGCCATCAAGCGCGAGATCGGCAAGCTCGCCTCGCCATGAAACGCAGCAACTACGACGCCCTCGACCACCTGGCCACCATGGTGGCCGTCACCAGCCGCGAGGGGCGCTGCGTCTACGTCAACGCCGCCTTCGAGACCGCGCTGGGACTGCCCCGGCGCAGCCTGCTGGGCGGGTACGTGGCCGACTGGATGGTGGACCCCAGCACGCTGGACGCCACCATGCAGTCGGTGGTGCGCAACGAGTTCAGCACCGGGCGCTTCGAGGCCCTGCTGCACCGCCCCCAGGGCTCGGGCCTGGAGCGCCTGCCGGTGCACGTCATCGTCACCCAGATCGACCATGGCGAGCTGGTGCTGATCGAGCTGGTCGAGGTGGAGCAGCAGTCGCGCCAGGACCGCGAGGCGCGCACGCTGGAGCAGGCACGCGTGACCAAGGAACTGATCCGCAACCTGGCGCACGAGATCAAGAACCCGCTGGGCGGCATACGCGGCGCGGCCCAGCTGCTCGAGATGGAGCTGCCGCACCGCAGCCTGAACGAATACACGCAGGTCATCATCCACGAGGCGGATCGGCTGCAGGCACTCGTGGACCGCCTGCTGGCGCCGCACCGGCGCGCGCCCACGGTGGCCGACATCAACATCCACGAGGTGCTGGAGCGCGTGCGCGCCCTCATCCTGGCCGAGTTCCCGCGCGGCCTGCAGATCGTGCGCGACTACGACACCTCGCTGCCCGAGTTCCGCGGCGACCGCGAGCAGCTCATCCAGGCGGTGCTCAACATTGCCCACAACGCGGCGCAGGCCCTGGGTGATCAGATGGCCGACGGCAAGGCGCGCATCGTGCTGCGCACCCGCTGCGCCCGCCAGGTCACCATCGGGCGGCAGCGTTTCCGACTGGCACTGGAATTGCATATCGAAGACAACGGACCGGGCATCCCACCCGAGCTGCGTGATCGCATCTTCTTTCCCCTGGTGTCCGGCCGCGAAGGCGGTTCGGGCCTGGGGCTGACCCTGGCGCAGGACTACATCCAGCAGCACCAGGGCGTGATCGAATGCGAGAGCGAGCCCGGGCGGACCCTGTTCACGATCCTTCTCCCCCTGCCCTGACGCAAGCCCGGGCTGGGGCCAGCACCTCAGCGAGCGCCGCAAGGCCTGCCAGGCATGAAACCCATCTGGATCGTTGACGACGACCAATCCATCCGCTTCGTGCTTGAAAAGGCACTGGCCCGCGAGGACTTCCAGGTCCGCAGCTTCACCAACCCGCGCGACGTGCTCGCCGCGCTGGAAAGCGATGCGCCCCAGGTGCTGGTGAGCGACATCCGCATGCCCGGCGGCTCGGGCATCGACCTGCTGGCCAAGGTCAAGGAGCGCCACCCGGGGCTGCCGGTCATCATCATGACCGCCTACTCCGACCTGGACAGCGCCGTCTCGGCCTTCCAGGGCGGCGCGTTCGAGTACCTGCCCAAGCCCTTCGACCTGCCCAAGGCGGTGGAACTCATCCGCCGCGCCGTGGACGAGAGCGTGCGCGAGGAAAGCGTCGACGAACACGCCACCGAGGTGCCCGAGATGCTCGGCCAGGCGCCGGCCATGCAGGACGTCTTCCGCGCCATCGGCCGCCTGAGCCAGAGCAATGTCACGGTGATGATCACGGGCGAATCCGGCTCGGGCAAGGAGCTGGTGGCGCGTGCCCTGCACAAGCACAGCCCGCGCGGCGACCTGGGCAACAAGGGCCCCTTCGTCGCCATCAACACCGCCGCCATCCCCAAGGACCTGCTGGAAAGCGAGTTGTTCGGCCACGAGCGCGGCGCCTTCACCGGCGCGCAGGCCATGCGGCGCGGGCGCTTCGAGCAGGCCGAGGGCGGCACGCTGTTCCTGGACGAGATCGGCGACATGCCCTTCGACCTGCAGACACGCCTGCTGCGCGTGCTCAGCGACGGGCAGTTCTACCGGGTCGGCGGCCACCACCCGCTCAAGGCCAATGTGCGCGTCATCGCGGCCACGCACCAGAACCTCGAGGAGCGCGTGCGCGACGGCGCCTTCCGCGAGGATCTGTTCCACCGCCTCAACGTCATCCGCCTGCGCCTGCCGCCGCTGCGCGAGCGGCGCGAGGACATCCCCGGCCTGGCGCGCCACTTCCTGCAGCGCAGCGCCAAGGAGCTGGGCGTCGAGTCCAAGCGCCTGTCCGACGCCGCCCTGGCCATGGTCGCCACCTTCGATTTCCCCGGCAACGTGCGCCAGCTGGAGAACCTCTGCCACTGGCTGACCGTGATGGCGCCGGCGCAGACGGTCGACCCGAAGGACCTGCCGCCCGAGATCCAGGCCGCGGCCCACGGCGAGCACCCGGCGGCGACGAGCGGCTCGGCGCTGTCCTATGGCCACGGCCTGACGGCGCCAGGCAGCCAGGGCGCCCCGGCCGGCCCGGCCATCGCCAGCCCGCCGGCCGAACTGCCGATGACGGCAGGCAGCGCCTGGCTGACCGACCTGGACCGCGAGGCGCGTGCCTTGCTCGAACACGGTCAGGCGGAGGTCTGGGACCATCTGACGCGCCAGTTCGAGGCCCGCCTCATCCAGACCGCCCTGGCCCTGACCAAGGGCCGGCGCATCGAGGCGGCACACAAGCTCGGCATCGGCCGCAATACCATCACGCGCAAGATCCAGGAGTTGCGCCTGGAAGGCTGAGACCGGAGACTGCACCATGACCCTGCTCGTGATCGGCCTGTTCGTGTTCCTGGGCGTGCACAGCGTGCGCATCGTCGCCGGGCCCTGGCGCGACGCCATGCGCACGCGCCTGGGCGAGGGCGGCTGGAAGGGTCTGTACTCGCTCGCCAGCGCACTCGGCCTGACGCTGATCGTCTACGGTTACGGCCAGGCACGGCTGGCGCCCGTCGACCTGTGGCTGCCGCCTCTGTGGACGCGTCACCTGGCCGTGGCGCTCACCTTGCCGGCCTTCGTGCTCGTCACCGCCGCCTATGTGCCGGGCAATGCGATCAAGGCACGGCTCGGCCATCCCATGCTGCTGGGCACCAAGGTCTGGGCCGCGGCCCATCTGCTGGCCAACGGCCGGCTGGCCGATGTGCTGCTGTTCGGTGGCTTCCTCGTCTGGGCGGCCGTGGCTTACGGCCATGCCCGCCGGCGCGACCGTGCCGGTACGGCAGCGCCGTCACCCGCCCGTCCTGGCGCGATCGCCACCGTCGTCACCGTGGTCGCCGGACTGGCTGGCGGGCTGTTGTTCGCGCTGCGTGTGCATGCACCGCTGATCGGCGTCGCCCCGCTGGGTTGATGTTGTTGCCACCGGGCATCCGCCCTGGCGAGCAACCGTTTGCGCGAGGTTGGTAAACGCACACATGCGTCTCCATGCCAACCACGAGAATGTCGTTGCGGCCAAGCGTTCGCAGGCGCTTCATGAAGTCGTCGTTGCCGCAGC
>JBJOKY010000081.1:0-14093 GCA_046045865.1 Pseudomonadota bacterium
GCCCAGGAAGCCGGCCAGCAGCGTCTCCAGCCCCTCGGCGCTGCGCACCTGGCGCGACAGCAGGCCGGCAAAGGCCAGGCGGGCGTGGTCGGGTGCGGCCGAGCGTTCGGCGTAATCCGGCCCGCCCACACCGATGAGGGAGCCGACATACGCGCCGAAGCGGTCCTCGGCCGGGCGGTCCAGGCTGGCGGCGGGCTGGGCCTGGGCCCAGGCGCGGTAGAACAGCAGCAGCAGACGGTGGTGGAACCAGTCGGCAAAACGGCTGAGCGTGTGGTCGCCCTTGTGCAGCTTGCGCTCGCGGGCATAGGCCGTCATGTGCAGCGGCAGCGGGCCGTTGGGGCCGAACAGGCCGAAGAAGCGCACCTCCATGCGCGGGCGGCCATCGCGGTCCGACGCCACCACCTTGTCGATGGCCGCCGGGGCGAACGAGAGTTCGACCGACTGGCCCAGGCGCAGCGGCTCGTCGGCCGGGCGGCGTGCCAGGCCCAGCCGCGGCTTGTCGGGGTACTGGGCCTCGATCAGCCGCAGGGCGTGGAAGAAGTCGTAGCGCCAGGGCTGTGCAGCCATGTCCGCCAGCAGGGCGGCGCGGCGCTCGCCCAGGCTCACAGGATCGGGCGGTTCCCGCATCGCGGCCTCCCGGTCAGGATGTCGCCACGGTTGGCGGAGTGCAGCCGCGTCTGGGTGTAGCCGTTCATGGAGACGTGACGGGCCATGAAACGCTCCAGCACGCAGCCAAGCAAAAAGGCGCTGGCGCCTTCGAACGACAGGTCGTCGACCTCGATGCGCAATTCGACGCCGCGGCCGAAGGTGATGGGCCCGGCCATGGGCAGGCGGCGCACCACCTGCCTGAGCTGCACCGAACGCACGCCGTCCACCTGGCGCTGGGCGCCGGCGTCGCCGCCGTGGGTGTACAGGCGCAGCAGCTGGCGCAGCGCGGCGGCGCCCTGCTCGTGGTCGGTATCGGTGAGCGACAGGTGGTTGAGGGTGAGCTGGTTGATGAGCTTCCAGGCCAGGTTGGCCTCGCGCAGCGCCGACTGCGGCCGCGACGGCCCCTTGATGACCTGGATGATCCTGACCGGCGCGGTCTGCGTGAGCGTGAGGTCGCCCTTGGCGCCACCCAGGGGCATGAGCAGGGGCAGGTCGCGGTTGGTGCACAGGGCCTTGACGCCGAGCTGGCGCAGCTCGGTGGGATAAGGCGCCTCGTTGGCGTCGACCAGGCTGACGTACACCTCGCTGCCCATGTAGGCGGTGCGCGGGCCCTCGCGCTGCTGGTGCTGCGACATCAGGCGCGGCTCGCGCTGCACGGTGTAGTAGGCGCTGTGGCCGCGGTCCTCGGTGTGGAAGGCGTTGTAGAAGGGCAGGAAGCGCCACTCGTTCTTCACCCCGGTGCCATAGCCCAGCACCTCGGTGATGCTGTGCACCTCGTAGTCCATCGGCCGGGTGCGGTCGGGCACGACATGCAGGTCAGGCGTCCCGGGTTCGACGTGGATGCGGTCGCAGCGCTTGTCCAGCAGGTTGACTGCCGGCACGCAGTGCAGCGCCAGGCTGCTGGCATCGACCGCCTGCTGCAGGGCGTTGTCCGCACGGGTGAAGAGGATGACGATGTCGAGCTCGGTGCCGCCGCGCCGACGCAGCGTCTCGCCCAGGCCGCGCAGGTCGAAGAACAGGAAGCGCTGCGGGAAGGCGAAGTACTCCTGCAGCAGTCTGTAGCCCTGGAAGCCGTGGCGGGCCGGCGGCAGCAAGGCCTGGTCTTCCTCGAAGCCGGCCGGTTCGATGATCTCGCCGGCCAGCGCCTCGTGCCAGGCGGCCGGTCGCTTGCCCGGCATGACCAGCACCCCCAGGGCGTGGCCGCAGACCAGCTCGTGCAGGCGGTAGGCCACCTCGTCCAGCCCGGCGCAGTGCACGCGCAGGTCATCGAGCTGGATCTGGCTGAAATCCAGCCCCGCCGTGGTGTTCAGCCGCAGACGCAGACCGGAGCGGTACTTGCGCCACTCGGGCAGGGCCGCCACGGGCAGGTCGGCCGCGTGGGTGAAATACTCGACCTGGCTGATCTCCAGCGGCCACAGCCTGAGTTCATGCGCGGTGCGGAACTCGCAGGCCGTGGCACCGCCCTTGCCGGCCTGGCTCATCATCACGCTGCCGCGCGGCAGGTTCGGGCCCTCGGCCAACGCCGGGTCGCTCAGCTCGGGCTGCACCTGGGCGATCAGCATGGCCGGCGTGGGCGCCAGGAACTGCGGGTAGACGATCTCCAGCAGGCGCTGGGTGAAGCGCGGGAACTCGGCGTCGATCTTGAGCTGGATGCGCCCGGCCAGGAAGGCGAAACCCTCCAGCAAACGCTCGACGTAGGGGTCGGTGACCTCCAGCCCCTCCATGCCCAGGCGTGCCGCGATCTTGGGGAACTGCTGGGCGAACTCGCCGCCCATCTCGCGCAGGTGGCGCAGCTCCTCGTTGTAGTAGCGCAGCAGGCGCGGGTCCATGGATGGCGGGCCTCGGTCGATCGGGTCAGCGGTCGAGTTCGCGCACCGAGACACGACCGGTCTCGATGTCGATGTCGGTGTGCAGCAGCAGTTCCAGCGGCACGGGCTGGGCCCAGAGCTGGCCGGTGATGCGAAAGGCGATCTGGTTGTGGTGGTTCATCTGCAGGTCGGACTGCAGGATCTCGACGTGCAGCGTGTCGGACAGGATGCGTGGCTCGTGGTCCAGGATGGCCTGGCGCACCCGGCGCTGCAGTTCCAGCGGATCGATGGTCGAGGCGGTCTGCCCCGACAGCGCCGGCAGGCCGTAGTTCAGCACCGAGTTGCGCGCGTGCGGATGACGTTCCCAGTCCATCTCGGCGCCGGGTGAGGTGGCATTGAACAGCCAGGCCAGGTCACGCAGGATCAGGTCGCGCAGGCGCTGGCGGTTGATGACACGGGATTCACCAGACTCGACCGATGAGCCGACGTCGTCGTCGGTGAGCCGGTCGAGCAAGGCGGGCTGCAACCGGTCGTGGACGCGCAGATGGGTGGTGGCCATGGCGGCGGGCGGTCGAGGGCAGTGCAGCCAGAAGGTGCTAGCCGGCCACGACGGCAGCGGCGCCGGCATCGTCGCCAGGCGCGACACCGGACTCGGGCGCGGGCTCGTCGATCAGCACCGAACGCACGTCCATCAGGCCGATCTCGGCCTGGTCGGTCACGAACAGGCGCTGGCCCAGGCCGAGAAAGACCTCGCCACCCACGTCCCGCCACTCAGTGCGGCGCGCCAGGGCCAGGCCGTCGCCGGCGGCCAGGTCGGTTTCAGGGTAGCGGGTGGGGAGGAGGCCGACCACCTCGCCGCCGTTGGTGAACTGGAAATGCGCCGGCATCCAGACGGCGTCGCGCAGGTCCTGCGGCGGGTCGATGTCGACCCGGGCGAGCCGGTTCCAGGGCAGCCAGTAGTAGCGGCCGTTGATGACTGCCTCCAGCGTGGGCCCCAGGCGTGGGTCGGCGTCGGCGATCCAGGCGAAGGCCTGGCCATCGAGGCTGCCGCTGCTGGCGGGCGCCTCGTCCAGCGCCTGGGCGCGCAGGCTGCGGCCGGCCTCGGGCTCGCCGCGGCCTTCGCGCAGCAGGGCCTCGATGAGCAGCGCCGTCCAGGGCTGGGGCTCGCCGAACAGCATGGGCACCTTGCGGCCGGCAAACACCTCGCGGCGCAGTGCCTCGCAAGCGATGGCCTCGCGGTAGGTCTGCACCATGGGCAGGGTGGAGGCATCGAGTTCCAGCGCCACGTTGAGCTGGTTGAGTGCACGTTCCCACTGGCCCAGCACACACAGCAGCTGGAAGAGGAAGACGCGCAGCCTGGCGTCCTGCGGCTTGGCGCGCACCTGCTCGGTGAGCAGCTTGAGCGCGCGCGCGGCATCA
This sequence comes from Pseudomonadota bacterium, assembly GCA_046045865.1. Classification (GTDB taxonomy): domain Bacteria; phylum Pseudomonadota; class Gammaproteobacteria; order Burkholderiales; family Burkholderiaceae_C; genus Sphaerotilus. The sequence continues at coordinate 3,876 of JBJOKY010000081.1, forward strand.
CCCTCGCGCAGGGCCTGCTGGGCCGGCGTCGGGCTGGCGGGGACGGAAACGGACAGGGTGGACATGGTGTCGCAGCGCCTTCGGCTCAGTTGGGGCCGGACTGGCCGGTGAAGCTCGAAGCGCCCACGGCGGAACCCGTGCCGCTTTGCAGCGTGTAGTCGATCGTGATGGTCTTGAAGGTGAAGGAGATCTGTTCGGTCAGCGTCGGGCCACCGTCCGGACCGACGCCGGACTGCACGTCGTAGCCGTTGATGCGGGCCTGCTCCAGCTTGACGACGAAATAGGGCAGCGCGGCACTGCCGCCGGCCTTGCGCACGGTGAGCTCCACCTTGGGCAGCAGCTCGTTGGTGCTCATGACCGACATCAGGGCGGTGGATGACTTGTCGGCCTTCTTGACGATGCGCAGCTCCTTCATCGCCACCCGTCCGGCCGGCTGGCCACCGACAGCCGAGGGCGAGCTCATGCCCCAGGACCAGTCGAGGATCTCGATCTGGCCGGCATAGGCCTTGTCGTCCACCTCGCCGTTGATGGCCCCCGAGCGCTGCCCGGTGGCCTTGAGAAACATGTCGGAACGTGCCACGGCGATATCCCCAAAAGCGCTTATCAGTCCGGTAGCCAGCAAGACCTTGCCGGGCAATGTGTGCCGGCCGGCCGCCGGCCAGCACAGCAAGCACGGCAAACGTCAGGTTTCGTTGCTGTTGGCAGCGATGTCGTAGGTGAAGGCCTTGGCGGTCTTGCTCACGACACCCTTCTCGTCTTGCTGGAAGTACTCGAACTTCACCTTGGCGAAGTTGAGGGTGATGTTCTCGGTCAGGCGGTCCTCGCCGCCCGAGCCGCCGGTGCTGGCCGAGACGATCATCACCTCCTCCATCGTGATGGTGACGTAGGGCTGCTGGGTCTTGCCGGCCTTGCGCACCGTCAGCACGGCCTTGGCATGGTGTTCGCCGGTGGCACACGCCAGCAGCAGGGCGTGGGAGGCGGCGTCGATGTACTTGGTGCAGGAGATGTCCTGGAAGTTGGCCTTGCCGCTGCCACCGCCACCGCCCATGTGGGTGGTGCCGGAGTTGGACAGGCCCCAGCTCCATGCCAAGATGTCGATGGCCTTGGTCTTGACGAACTCCTTGTCGACGGTTTCACCGTCGATGCCGTCGATCTTGAGGAACATGTCTACTGCCATGGTGGGCTCCTACTTGCCCGCTAGCGGGCGTTGAACACTGCGAACGAGACCCACTTGCGCGGGCGCCCCCAACCGCGCAGCCGGCGGGGGACATGCAAATCAGGCGAAGGATCAGCCGGCCTTGGCCGAGGGCAGCTTGGACACCAGCCGCAGCGATACCGTCAGGCCTTCGAGCTGGTAGTGCGGACGCAGGAAGAACTTGGAGCTGTAGTAGCCCGGATTGGCCGGATCCTCCTCGACCACGACCTCGGCGGCCGACAGTGGATGCGAGGCCTTGTAGTTCTCGGACGAACGCGCCGGATCGCCGTCGACGAACTGCGCGATCCAGTTGCCCAGCCAGCGCTCGACGTCGGAGCGCTCCTTGAACGAGCCGATCTTGTCGCGCACGATGCACTTGAGGTAATGCGCGAAGCGGCAGGTGGCGAACAGATAGGGCAGGCGCGCGGCCAGGTTGGCGTTGGCGGTGGCATCCGGGTCGTCGTATTCGGCCGGCTTGTGCAGCGACTGCGCGCCGATGAAGGCGGCGAAGTCGCTGTTCTTGCGGTGCACCAGCGGCATGAAGCCGTTCTTGGCGAGCTCGGCCTCGCGGCGGTCCTCGATGGCGACCTCGGTCGGGCACTTCATGTCGACGCCGCCGTCGTCGGTCGGGAAGGTGTGGGTGGGCAGGTTCTGCACCGCGCCGCCAGACTCGATGCCGCGGATGCGCGAACACCAGCCGTACTCCTTGAAGGAGCGGTTGATGTTGGTCGCCATGGCGTAGGCCGCATTGGCCCAGGTGTACCGGCCGTGGTCGGCGGAGCCCGTGTCCTCCTCGAAGTTGAAGGCCTCGACCGGATTGGTCTTGGCGCCATAAGGCATCCGCGAGAGGAAGCGCGGCATGGCCAGGCCGATGTACTTGGAGTCGTCGGACTCGCGCAGCGAGCGCCAGGCGGCGTAGTCGGGCGTGCTGAAGATCTTGGTCAGGTCGCGCGGATTGGCCAGCTCCTGCCACGAATCCATCTGCATCAGCGTGGGCGAGGCGCCGCTGATGAAGGGGCAGTGGGCCGCGGCCGAGATCTTGGCGATCTCGGTGAGCAGTTCCACGTCGGGTGCGCTCTGGTCGAAGTGGTAGTCGCCCACCAGGCAGCCGAAGGGCTCGCCGCCGAACTGGCTGAACTCCTCGGCATAGATCTTCTTGAAGATGGGGCTCTGGTCCCAGCTCGTGCCCTTGTAGCGCTTGAGCGTCTTGCCGAGCTCCTGCTTGGACACGTTCATGACGCGGATCTTGAGCGACTCGTCGGTCTCGGTGTTGTTGACCATGTAGTGCAGGCCGCGCCAGGCACCTTCGAGCTTCTGGAAGTCGCCGTGATGCAGGATCAGGTTGATCTGGTCCGACAGCTTCTTGTCGATGGCGGCAATCATGGCCTCGATCGAGGCAACCACATCGCTGCTGATCAGCGTGGTCTGCGCCAGCGCCTGCTGGGCCAGGGTCTGCACCGCCGTCTCGACGGCGTTCTTGACGTCGTCCGACTTGGGCTTGAATTCCTGCTGCAGCAGCGATGCAAGGTCGCTGCCTTCCATCGTCACGCTGGCCAATGCGGCTGATGCTTGCGTTTCTGCCATGGGTGGCTCCTGAACTAACGGGGTAGGCGGAGGAAATGGAGTGGCGGGCCGGCGCCTCAGGCGTCGGTCGGCTTGGCCGAGCTGGCCAGTGCGCCGAGCAGGGCCGGATCCGCCATGAGCTTGCCGATCAGCTCCTCGGCACCGCCCTTGCCGTCCATGTAGGTCACGAGGTTCTGCAGCTGCTGGCGCGCCTCCAGCAGCTTGTTGAGCGAGTCGACCTTGCGTGCCACGGCGTCGGGCGAGAAGTCGTCCATGTTCTCGAAGGTGATGTCCACGCTCAGATTGCCCTCGCCGGTGAGCGAGTTGGGCACCTGGAAGGCCACCCGCGGCTTCATGGCCTTCATGCGGGCATCGAAGTTGTCGACGTCGACCTCCAGGAACTTGCGGTCGGCCACCGGCGCCAGCGGGTCGGCAGGCTTGCCTGACAGGTCGGCCAGCACGCCCATCACGAAAGGCAGCTGCACCTTCTTCTCGGCGCCGTAGACCTCCACGTCGTATTCGATCTGCACGCGCGGGGCACGATTCCTCGCGATGAATTTCTGGCTGCTGCTCATGTCGGTTTCCTTTGTAAAAGTGATGGACGAGGAATCACGTCAGGACTCTTCGGGCGGCGGCGCATCCGGGTCTTCCACCAGATCGGGGTTGACACCGACCATGCCGGCGAAGGTGGCCAGGGAGTCGGGCGCCAGCACCTTCATCAACTGCAGGAAGTTGTGGCCTATCAGTTGCCTGCCGCGGCGCAGGAACAGCGGCGCCGGGTTGGTGGGCTCGGCCGCCTCGAGGTAGGCGCACACCATGTCGATGGCGCGGATGGCCTCCTCGCGCGTGCTCACCTGGCCGGACAGACCGCGCCCGCCCGCCACTGAGGACACCGTCGACGACGCGGTGGCGCCCGCCACCGGCACACCGGCGGAGCCTGCATCGTCATCCGCGGCGGCGTCGGAGTCCGGCATGGCCTGCTCGGCCGGCATGAGCGTGTGCAGGCCCTGCACCAGGGCATGCACGGGCCGCAGGTCGGGGCCCTCGCCTACGCCGAAACAGTCGTTGAAGCGACTCATCAGCGCACGCAGGCGCAGATGCACACGGTCCAGATCGACGCGCAGTTCCGGGCGGCGCGCCAACGCAGCCGTCAGGAGCTGGGTGATCGCAGGCTTGCCCATCTCGGTCTCGTCGGCGCGGGCGGCAGACAGACCCAACGCCACCTCGACGGTACGCAGCGTGAGATCCCCCACCGCACGATCGGCCACGATGCGCGCGCGGCGCAGGTCGCCCAGCAGACCGTCGTTCTCGCGCAGCACTGCCAAGGCGTTCAGGCGCGGGTACTGCGGCGTGTCGTCGTCCTTGTCCGGCAGGGGATGGACGTCGTCCCAGTGCTGTTCGAGCAGCCCGTCGATGAGCAGCAGGCCGGGCGCCAGGGCGTCATAACCTTCGAGATTGAGCTGGGCGCGTAGCCACAACACGGCCACCCGCAGGTCGCGGCTGCGTTCGAACAGCGCGTCGCACAGGTCGACCACCTTGCGCCACTCAGGCGGCTCGGCGGAGGAAAACTGGGTCTCGGGCTTGCCCGCCGCGGCACGGGTCAGTGCGCCGAAGTCGTTGTCATATTCGATGTCTTCGCCACAAGGGCCTGACGCACCACTCAAGGGCTTCAGCCAGCGCTCCACCGTGCTGTCCAGCGCATGACGACTCTCGCTCATCACTATGACCTGTGCTCTGTTGTTGTGTTGTGTTGTGTGACCGACACACGCTCCCGAGCCGCTCATCCGCGAGGTGCGCACGGCGCGGCGTACGGACGGCTGGACAGCAGTGTGTCAGCGCAACGATGCACAGGAACCCCCCTAAAGTCACTTGTCGCGATCGGACGCTGAGGAGACAAACAAGGCGGGAGGCTGGCCAACAACTCTTGCATGGACGTCACACACGCGGGTCGCGGGTGTCGTTGCGGAGCAATGCAGACGGCGCTCCGTAGACACGCGGATAGACGAGTCGATTCGCCAGACGAGTAGAGCCATGACGAGAGAACAGATCACTACATCAGGCACACCGGCTACCCCGCGGCTCGTTCGGCTGCTGGCCCTGCTGCTGGGTGCCGGCTGCATCCTGCAGACCCGCGCACAGTCCGGGCCACCGCTGGTTCCGACGCCACCCCAGGTACCCCGCAGCTCAGACGTCGTGGCGCCCGTACGCGTCCCGGAACCGGCGGCCGGTTCCGGCCTGGCCGACCTGCCCCCCCTGCCGCGTGAACTGGGCAAGCCCGAGGACGACGTGCGGGTCGACGTGACGCGCTACATCGTCGACGACAGTACGCCGCAAGCCCTGCGCCGTGCCCTGCCGGCCATCACGGCGCCCTATGTCGGCCCGGGCCGCAGCTTCGAGGACATGGTCAACGCCACGGTCGACGTGACGCGCTACCTGCAGCGCGAACTCGGCTACTACCTGGGTTACGCCTACCTGCCCGAGCAGGATCCGGTGGCCGGGCAGATCCGCATCGCGGTCATGGAAGGTCGGCTCGATCGTGTGGTGCTCAACTGGACCGACGGCCTGCCTGTCGACCGCAAGGTGGTCGAGGCCTACCTGGCCCGCCTGAAGCCGGGCTCCATCCTGGAGGTGCGCGAGGTTGAACGCGTGATCTTCCTGGTCAACGACCTGCGCGGCATCAGCACCTCCTTCGAGGTGCGCCCGGGTCGCTACCGCGGCACCGCCCAGCTCGTCGTCACACCCAGGGCCGACAAGACCCGGACCGGGCGGATCGACGCCGACCTGAACGGCAACAAGGCGGTGGGCCGCCTGCGCCTGTCGGTGCTGGGCCAGTTGCACAGCATCCTCGGCGCGGGTGACGGCCTGACCGCCACGGCGCTGACCTCGCACACCGGCAACCTCAATTTCGGCCTGCTGAGCTACACCCTGCCCGTCGGCAGCGACGGCCTCAAGCTCGGTTCGGCCATCTCGGGGGTGCGCTATCAGCTCGACAAGAAGCTCTTCCCGGTCGACCTGAACGGCACGGCCTACACCGCCAACGGCTATGCGCTCTACCCCTTCATCCGTTCGCGCAACCTGAACCTGTTCAATCTGCTGTCGGTCGACAGCAAGCACTACACCGACCGCCAGGGCGGCAGCGCCAATGCCAGCACGAGGAAACACGTCAACGTGCTCTCGCTGGGTGCCAGCGGCGACTTCCGGGACAACCTGATCGGTGGCGGCGTCAGCACCTATGAGCTGACCGCAGCCCGCGGCCGCGTGAGCTACCCGGACGGTCGCCCGGGCGGGCTGGACGATGCCCCGGTCTTCACCAAGATCAACTATGGCTACACCAGGCTTCAGGACATCCTGACCGGGCGCCTGCTGGGGTATCTCGCGCTGCGCGGGCAGTACACGCGAAGAAACCTCGACAGTACCGAGCAATTCCGCCTGGGTGGCAACGATGGCCTGCGCGGCTTTTCAGGCGGCGAGGGCACGGGCGACGTCGGCGCCATGCTGACCACCGAGCTGCGCCTGCTGCCGCTGGAAGACTGGGTAGGCCGGGACGCACGCGACATGGTCTTGAGCGTGTTCACCGACTTCGGCGTCGTGCGCTACCGCGCCAGGCCGAGCGCCATCATCAACAGCACGCAGGCCGGTGGCAATGTCGACCGGTTCAGCGACTACGGCATGGGCCTGGCCTGGGTGCGCCCCAACGAGTTCGCGCTACGCGCCAGCCTGGCGCGGCCGATGAGCGGCACCGCCCGCAACACCACAGAGGCCAAAGGCACGCGGCTCTACCTGAACGTGACTTATCCCTTCAACTGAATCGAATTGACCTGCAGCGAAGCGGACCTGCAAACGGCCACGCCCGGCAGACAGACAGACACAACGGTATCCAGACAGATCGACAAGGCGACCGACTGCCGCCCTGCTTCCCCGGGAAGGAATACATCATGAGCCCCGTGCTGCGCAAGACCACCAGCGACATGCTGTCGTTCGCGCCCTGCCCCATCCGCCTGGCCGTGTGCCTGCTGTTCGCGATGCCGGCAGCACATGCCCTGCCGAGCGGAGCCACGCCGACCTCGGGCCAGACCACCGTGCAGCAGACCAGCCCGAAGCAGCTCGACATCCGCCAGACCACCCCACGCGCCGGGCTGGACTGGACGAGCTTTTCCATCGCCGCTGGCGAGCGCGTGCTGGTCAGCCAGCCGGGGCGCGACTCCGTGCTGCTCAACCGCGTGATCGGCAACGACCCTTCGCAGATCCTGGGCAGCCTGCAGGCCAACGGCAGCGTGTGGCTCATCAACCCGCGCGGCATCGTCTTCGGCGCCGGCTCGCAGGTCGACGTGGGCGGCCTGCTCGCCAGCACCCTGAGCCTGGGCGAACTGGGTGGCGGCAGCAGCAATGCCGACTTCGCCGCAGGGCGCCTGAGCCTGGGCCGCACCGGCAACACCCCGGGCAGCCTGCGCAGCGAAGGCAGCATCCGCGCCCCTGGTGGTTCGGTCGTGCTGGTGGCGCCGCAACTCAGCCAGGGCGGCAGCATCGAGGCACGCCGCATCGGCCTGGCCGCCGCCACCCATGTCAACGTGGACGTGGAAGGCGACGGCCTGATCTTCTTCAACGCCCGCAACGACGGCAGCCTGGACGCCCGCCTGGCCCAGCTCGGCCGCCTCACGGCCGACGGCGGAACGGCCGAGATGCGCGCCGCTGCCCGTGCCGGCTTTGCCGACACCGTGCTCAACATGGACGGGGTGGTGCAGGCCCGCTCCATCGGCCAGCGCAACGGCCGCGTGGTGATCGACGGCGGACGAGACGGCGTCACGGTGGTGAACGGCCAGGTCGACGTGAGCGGCACCGCCGCCAGCGGCGAGACCGGTGGCCAGGCCCAGGTGCTGGGCCAGCGCGTGGCGCTGACCGGCAACGCCGTGGTGGATGCGTCTGGCAACGCCGGTGGCGGCGCCATCCGCGTGGGCGGCGACTACCAGGGCCACAACCCCGATCTGCCCAACGCCCAGTACACCCTCATCCAGCCCGGCGCCAGCCTGCGCGCCGACGCGGTGGCCAAGGGTCAGGGTGGCAGCGTGATCGTCTGGTCGGACGAGGGCACACGATTTCTCGGCAATATCAGCGCACGCGGCGGTGCACAAGGCGGTGACGGTGGTTTTGCCGAGGTATCGGGCAAGCTGGGGCTGGATTTCAGGGGATTGGTGGATCTGACGGCGGCACGTGGCCAGGCCGGCACGCTGCTGCTGGATCCACACGATCTCACCATTCAGGACAGCGACCCCAACCTCGCCGGCACCGCAGATGTAGACCTATCGACGGCAACGCTGGCATTCAACTTCCCATCAGGTCCGGTTTCAGCGGGTGTGGATGGTGTTCAACCGACCGATGTCAACAGTGTCATCACAAAAGGCGCACTCAACACCCAGCTGAACTTGGCCGCCGTGAGCCTGCAGGCTCACAACAACATCACTGTCGCCGCGCCCACAAATCCACCGGCAGGGTCCGGTACTGCAACGACGATTTCCGGCCCCAACAGCCTGACGTTGCAAGCCGGCGGCACGATCAACATCGCGGCATCCATTTCAACCAACGGCCTCACCTTATCGGCCAATGACCCTGGCGCAGCCAAAACGATTACGACGGGAAGCGTCATCACATCTGCGCCATTGAACGCGGGCACTGGCAATCTCTCCATTTCCAACAACCCTGATGGAACAGGATCACACGAGATCGGTGCAGACCTGAGCGGAGCCACGTTTTCCATCGTTGGCAATATCAACCTGGTGGCGAACAGCACCTGGACTCTTGGCAGCGGGACATCAACGATTGCCGGGGCCATCGGGGGTACCGGTGCGCTGACAAAAGCAGGCGCAGGAAGTCTCACGCTCGGCGGCGTCAACACATACACCGGTGCCACCACCGTGACGGAGGGCGAACTGGTCCTGGGCAGGGTGAATGCCATCAATCCGGCCAGCGCTCTGGTGGTCACCGGCGGTACGCTCAACCTGGGCGCCAACAACAACACCGTGGCCAGTGTGTCGCTGCAAGGCGGCACCATCACCGGCACCGACGGTGTGCTCACCAGCAGCACCAACTTCGATGTCCAGAGCGGCACGGTCAGCGCCATCCTGGATGGGGCTGCCGTGGCCGCAGGTGCTCCCGCCATCGGCCTGACCAAGACTGGCGCCGCCACCAGCACCGTCACGCTCAGTCGCGCCAATCTCTACAGCGGCGCCACCAACGTCAATGGCGGCACGCTCGCCGTCGGCGCCAATGGTCACCTGGCCTCCACCGCCATCGACGTCAACGCGGCCACCGCCACCCTGGCGCTGGCGTCAGGCGCAGCGGTCAACCAGCTGAACGACGCCGCCGTCGTGACGGTCACCAGCGGGGGGCGCTTCACCGTGGGCAGTGCGACGACCATCCAGCAGCTCGATCTGGGCGGCACACTGGACGGCGCCGGATCGCTGAATGCGACCACCTCCACCGCCCTGACCGGCGGCACCGTCAGTGCCCAGCTGGCCACCCCGGCCCTGAGCTCCACCGGCGCGTCAGCCATCCTGGCCAGCGTTTCCGCCAACACCACCACCGTCACGGCGGGCACCCTCAGGATCAGCGACCCCGGCACCCTGGACACACCCCTCCTCAACCTGGACAACGGCTCGCTCACCACCGTGGGCAACCAGCGGCTGACCAATCCGAACAGTGCCGTGACCATCGCCAACGGTGCCACGCTCACCTTGGATGGCAACGAGTCCATCGGCGCACTGGCCGACAAGACCGGGCAGGTCGACGGTACCGCCACCGTGAATCTGGTGGGCGCAACGTCCACCCTCACACTGAACAACACCACCACCTTCGGCGGCAAGATCAGCGGTTCGGCTGGTTCGACGCTGGTCAATGCCGGGGCCAACACGCTCACCGTCGGCGCCACCGGCCAGTTCAACCCGGGCGCCATCGACCTGGACGCCGGCTCGCTGAGCACCACCGTCAACGAGCAGATCGGCAACACCACCCGTGTCAATCTGGTCCAGGGCGCCACCCTGACGCTGGGTGGCAACGAGACCATCGGCGCGCTGTCGGACAAGGCCAGCGCCACCGCCACCGGCACGGCCTCGGTCGACCTGGGCAGCCACACGCTGAGCGTGAACACCACGCCCGACACGCTGGCCACCACCTTCAGCGGCGTCATCAGCGGCGTCGACGGCCAGTTGACCAAGACCGGCCTCGGCAGCCTCACGCTGGGTGGCGTCAATACCTACAGCGGCCTCACCACCGTCACGGGCGGCACGCTCGCCGTCGGCGCCAATGGTCGCCTGGCCTCCACTGCCATCAACATCGACGCGGCCACCGCCACCCTGGCGCTGGCGTCGGGCGCAGCGGTCAACCAGCTGAACGACACCGCCACCGTGACGGTCACCAACAGCGGGCGCTTCACCGTGGGCAGTGCGACGACCATCCAGCAGCTCAAG
>JBJOKY010000082.1:0-14333 GCA_046045865.1 Pseudomonadota bacterium
GTCGCCCTTGGCCACCGCCGTGGTCACCTCGGCGATGTTGCGCACCTGGCTGGTCAGGTTGGCGGCCATGGAGTTGACGTTGTCGGTCAGGTCCTTCCAGGTGCCGGCCACGCCCGGCACCTGGGCCTGACCGCCCAGCTTGCCGTCGCTGCCGACCTCGCGCGCCACCCGCGACACCTCGGACGCGAAGGCATTGAGCTGGTCGACCATGGTGTTGATCGTGCTCTTGAGCTCCAGGATCTCGCCCTTCGCGTCAGCCGTGATCTTCTTGGACAGGTCGCCCTTGGCCACCGCCGTGGTCACCTCGGCGATGTTGCGCACCTGGCTGGTCAGGTTGGCGGCCATGGAGTTGACGTTGTCGGTCAGGTCCTTCCACACCGAGCTTGCCGTCGGTGCCGACCTCGTGCGCCACGCGCGACACCTCGGACGCGAACGCGTTGAGCTGCCCGACCATGGTGTTGACCACGCTGCCGATGCGCAGCACCTCGCCGCGCATGGGCCGCCCGTCGATGTCCGACACCATGGTCTGCGACAGGTCGCCCTGGGCCACCGAGCCGATCACGCGCGCCACCTCGTTCACCGAATGGACCATGTCGCCGATCAGGGTGTTGATCGCGTCGATGCAGTCCGCCCAGGCGCCGCTGGCGCCCGGCACGGCCAGGTGCAGCGCCGTGCGCCCCTCGTTGCCGATGCGCCCCTCGTTGCCCACCTGGGCGCTGACGCGGGCGAATTCGGCCACCAGCGCGGTGTTGATCTCCACCACGTCGTTGTAGGCCTGCGCGATGTCGCGGTCCTGGCCGGTGCCGCCCACGGGCAGGCGCACCGAGAAGTCACCGCGCTTGAACGCCAGCAGCGCACGCAGCAGCTCGCCGCGGTTCAGGGTGTTGCGTGCCTGGGTCTGGTCTAGCGTGTGCATGATGAACCTCGCATCGCAGGGGGCAGGACAGGCCGGGCCGGCTCAGGCCACCAGCTCGTTCTGGATGGCGTAACGCATCAGCTCGGCGTTGTTCTTGAGTTCGAGCTTGTGCAGGATGCGGGCGCGGTAGGTGCTGATCGTGTTCGGGCTCAGGAAGAGCTGGGCCCCGATCTCGCTCACCGTCTTGCCCGAGGCGATCAGCCACATGATCTGGTACTCGCGGTCCGAGAGCTTGCGGTGCAGCGGCTGGTCGTCGCCACCGGCCAGCTCCTGGGCCAGGCGCTCGCCCAGCGCGGCGCTGACGAAGCGCCCGCCCCGGGCCACCTTGCGGATGGCGTTGACCAGATCCTCGGCCGCACTTTCCTTGGTCAGGTAACCCGCCGCGCCGGCCTTGAGCACGCGCAGCGCGTACTGGTCCTCCGGGAACATGCTCAGCACCAGCACCGGGCGCAGGGGGTAGCGCCGGCGCAGGTCCTTCACCAGGTCCACGCCGCCCTTGCCGGGCATGTTGTAGTCGACCACGGCCACGTCCCACTCCACCTGCGCGGCCAGCTCGATCGCCTCGTTCGCGCTGGCGGCCTCGGTGGCCACCGTCAGGTCGGGCTCGGCGCCCAGCATCTGCTTCAGGCCCTGGCGCACCACCGGGTGGTCGTCGGCGATGAAGACACGCAGCGTCATGACGCGGCCCCGGTCGGCGGCGTCATGGCCATCGGGATCGACACCGACACGCGTGTGCCCGTGCCGTGGATGCTGCTGATGTCGATCCGTCCGCCCAGGCGCAGCGCGCGTTCGCGCATGCCCAGCAGGCCCAGCGCCGCCTTGGTGCCGGCCTGGTCGAGCGGCATGCCCACGCCGTTGTCGGCCACGTCCAGCACCAGCCGGCCGTCGGCATGCGCCAGCTCCACGTCGATGCGGGTGGCGTGGGCGTGGCGGGCGACGTTGGTGAGCAGTTCCTGGTAGATGCGGAACAGGGTGGTCGACAGATCCTGGTCGTACACCGAGGTCTCGGGCGGCAGCCGGGTGCGGCAGCGCACGCCGGTGCGCTTCTGGAACTCGGTGGTCTGCCAGCTGATGGCGGCCACCAGGCCCATGTTGTCCAGCACCTCGGGGCGCAGGCCGGTGGCGATCTTGCGCACCGTGCGGATGGTGTCGTCGACCAGCTGGCGCATGGCGTTGACCTTGTCGAGCAGGCCGGCGTCGTCCAGCCGGCGGGTGAGCCAGACGATGTCCATCTTCAGCGCCGTCAGCACCTGGCCCAGCTCGTCGTGGATCTCGCGCGCGATGTGGGTGCGCTCCTCCTCGCGCACGCTGATGACGTGGCTGGCCAGGGCGCGCAGGCGTTCCTCCGACTCGCGCACCTGGCGCTCGGCCGCCACGCGTTCGACGATCTCGTGCGCCAGCTCGGCGTTCTTCCTGAACAGGTCGACGAAGACCGCGACCTTGGACATCAGCACCTCCGCCACCAGGGGCTTGACGAGGTAGTCGACCGCACCGACCTCGTAGCCACGGAACACCGCACCCAGCTCGTCCGCCGCGGCGGTCAGGAAGATGATGGGCGTGCGGCGCGAGCGTTCGCGCGCGCGCAGCAGACGCGCCGTCTCGAAGCCGTCCAGGCCGGGCATGCGCACGTCGAGCAGGACGAGCGCGAAGTCGTGCTCCAGGCAGCAGCGCAGCGCCGCCTCGCCCGACGTGGCCTGCAGCAGGTTCTGGCCGATCGGCTCCAGCAGCATGCGCAGGGCATACAGGTTCTTCGGCTCGTCGTCGACGAGCAGGATGTTCGCCTTGCCCGGGGTGTCCATGGCGTGTCGTGGGTGGCCGCCGCGGCCGCTGCCGGCCGGCAGGCGCGCCGCATGGCCGAGTGCTAGCGCCGCACGGTACGCGGGCCGGGCGCGCGCGTCGTCGGCAGGGTCTAGCGTGGGCGCATCCATCGCGGCTCAGCCGACCAGTTCGTGCGTCAGGGCATAACGCATCAGTTCGGCATCGTCCCGCAGGCCCAGGCGCACCAGCACCCGGCGCCGGTGCCGGCTCACCGTGCGCGGGCGCAGGCCCAGCTCGGTGGCGATCTCGGCGATCGACCGCCCGGAGGTCAGCAGCCACATCACGCGGTACTCGCGGTCACTCAGCAGTTCGTGCGGCGGCATCTGGCCGGCCGGCTCGGCGGCACGCCCGGCCAGCGCCTGGGCCACCACGGGGCTCAGGTACAGGCCGCCCAGAGCGACCTTGCGGATGGCCTTGGCCAGCTCCTGCGGCGCGGTGTCGAGGTCGACATAGCCGGCCGCCCCCAGCTGCAGGACACGCACGACATGGGTCTGCTCGGCGTGCTCGCTCAGCACCAGCACCGGGCGGAGCGGAAACTCGACGTGCAGGTGGTCCAGCACGTCCAGCGCCCGGCTGCCGGGCATGGACAGGTCGAGCATGGCCACGTCCCAGTCGATCGACCGTGCCAGGCTCATGGCCGTGTCGCCGTCACCCGCCTCGCCGGCCACCAGCAGGTCGGGCTCACCGGCCAGCAGCTGCACCAGCGAGCGGCGGATGAGGGGATGGTCGTCTGCAATGAGTAGCTTCATGGCCGAACTCCCTGGCCGGTGCGTGAGCCAGCGCCGGTCCGACCGACCCGGCATGGCGCGACGCGCGTGCGTCATGCGCAGGTATCGACGCGCCATGCAAAGCCCGGTCGTGCACCGCCGTGGCCCGAGCAGCGCATGGCCCGGGCCGCAGGCCAGGCGCGCCGGCCCGCGGGGGCGGTCAGGGACGCCGGGCCAGCACCACCGGCGTCGGCGCGGTGCCGGCCGGCTGCGCGCGCAGCATGCGTGTGGCGAGACGGCCCAGGCCGTCGGACGGCGCCACGGCGGCCGACCAGGCCGCGTGGCGCGCCAGCCGGCCGACCCAGCCGTGGATCTCGTCGGCCGCAGCGACGTCGGTGTCGGTCGGCGCACGCGCGAAGCGCGGCCGGCCGTCGGGGCCGATGACAGGGCGCAGTTGCCAGGCCAGGGCCGTGGTGGCCAGCAGCCGGTCGATGACGGACGGATCGAACATGCACACGCCTCCTCGAAATCGGAGTGCTTGATGAATCGGAGCTGGCACAGCGGCTGCGCGTTCACAGCCGCAGGATGCGGGCATCGAGTGCCTTGCCGACAGCCTGCGCGCGGTTGACCACGTCGAGCTTGCGCAGCAGGTGCTGCACATGGTTCTTGACGGTCAGGGGGCTGATGCCGAGGATGAGGCCGATCTCCAGGTTGTTCTTGCCCAGGTAGATCCACTTCAGGATCTCCTGCTCGCGGGGGCTGACCACGGCCTCGCCACGCGACGGACCCGCTGCGCTGCGCGCTGGCGGCTGCAACTGCGTGCGCAGCCACGCCGCGTGCAGCAACGGCACGAGCAGCTGCAGTCCGTCCTGGCTGCTGGCCGGCAGGGTGCTGCCCTGGCCGGCGAACAGATACAGGCCGGTCGGCTCGCCGTCCACGTCATGGCAGCCGTGCAGCAGCAGCCGGGTTGCGCCCAGGGCATCGAGCGCCCGGCCCCACGCGCTGTGGTGCAGGGCACCCGCCTCGCACAGGTCATCGCGCAGGTCATCGCGCAGGTCGATCTCCACCGGCAGGCGGTCGTTGCGGCACCAGAGGTCGACCAGCCGCGGCACCAGCGTGAGGTCGCCGCGCAGCGCGTGGCTGAAGACCGCAGCGTCGGGCACCCGGCTGGAATAGCTGTCGACGCCGTAGGGCTGGGGCGGGTGGAGGGGGTGCAGGCACACCAGCACGTCATGGCGCAGCCAGCGCTGCAGCAGCCCCTGGGTCCAGGCGAAGAAGTGCGGACGGGCATACACCCTGAGCGAGGCGTGCAGGTTCAGGAGCAGCGCCTCCGCGTCGAAGGGGTCCGGCGCTGTGGCCGGGGCGCTGGCCGGCGGATCGGCCAGCACCGCCAGGTCGTCGCAGCAGGGGGTGGCGCTAGGGGCGGCACAAGAGGCGGCGTTCAGCATGATGCGTCACCGTCATGCCGTGCGGCCCGGCCGGGGCCGGCGCGTTCGACATGCACCGGCCGGGGCGCAGGCGCCACGCCGCGGCGCGTCGCTGCCTGCCAGCCCAGGCCGGCCGGGTCGACAAGGATGCCGTCGATGCGGGTGATCGCCCCGTCGTCGAGCCGGCTCAGGAAACGGTAGCCGTAGCCGCGCAGCGTCTCCATGCGAGCGCCGTGCCCGACCGCCTGCAGCGCCAGGCGCAGGCGCCGCACGTGGATGTCGACGGCGCGCTCCTCCACGCTGGCCTGCTCGCCCCACACCTCGTCCAGCAGGCGGGGGCGCCCGATCACGCGGTCGGGATGGGTCATGAAGAAATGCAGCAGGCGGTACTCGATCGCCCCCAGGGCCAGCACCTGCCCGTGGGCGCTGACACGGTGTGCCGCCGGGTCGAAGCGCAGGCCCTCGACCTCGACCACGTCGTCGTCCAGGTGCGGCGCACGGCGCCGCACCACCGCCTTGATGCGGGCGAAGAGATCGTTGACCTCGAAAGGCTCGGCCAGGTAGTCGTCGGCGCCGGATTCCAGCGCGGCCACGGCATCTGGCTGATGCGTGGCGCTCGCGCCGATCACGACGATGGCCGCGCCGGCCGTGCGCTCGTCGGCGCGCAGCTGGCGCACGTAGTGCAGCGTGGACACACCCTGCAGCTTCCTGCTCAGCAGCACGATGTCCGGCCGCAGCCGCACCGCGTGTGCGCGGGCCTGCACCAGGTCGGCAGCGCGGGCGACGCGATACCCCGCGCTGGCCAGGTTGGCACCCAGCAGGGTGAGTGCCGCCAGTCGTTCGTCAATGATGAGTACGGCGCTGTTCATGGGATCCCCCTCCTCGGTGGGAATCTTCATCGTAGGCAGCGCCCTGGCACCCGGCCATCCCACGCGCCCTGATTTGCACGTGGTCGAAGGCGGATGCCGCTGTCGACGTTTCCGTGACAAGGCGGTGGTCGACGCACTACGTGCAACGACCTGGCACCGCCGCCCCTGCCCCGACGGGCCTGCCTGACCGCCGCACCGGACGGGATCTGGGGGATATCTCCACATTGGTGCAAATCCCCCGGCGCGCCGGGCGAAAACCCCCTGCTTTCTTAAGCGGACCCCTGGATTAAGGGTTTTTACTGAGTATTTTTTCTTAATTCTCATTTTCGCTGACCTCAATCCCAAGATTTTTCTGGGCAACCTTCCCATTCACGGGCGTGGCACGGTAGCTGCTATATACGACATAGGTTGATCATATACATGATTAAACCTTCTTTGCATCCACCGACGGTCAAGCCGGCCAGCCCAGCCGCTGCCCAGTCAGCACTGGCCACCACCGCCAGACAAACGGCATCCCCACAAGGAGCAACCATGTTCAAGACACGAAAACTGGCTCGCGCGGCCATGGTGGCCGCGGGCACCCTGGCCACGCCACTGTTCGCCCAGGTCTGCACCGCCCCGGTGACACCGTTCACCGCCGGGCCGATCGACCCGGTCAGCAAGTTCCCGCAATGGGTGGTCGACTCCAACGGCGTCGGCCTGGGCATCTGCCTGGACAGCGTCGACGGTCTGGGCAATCCGCCGCCCTGCTTCTATGACCCTGTCGTTCCGGGCAACGCCTTCTCGGCCGCCATCGGGCGCGGCAACGAGGCCTTCTACTACCTGGCCGACAACACCTTCACCACCTCCGGCCCGGCCATCGTCGACGCCGTGATCGTGATGGCCATGGAGTCGGCCTTCCTCAGCCCCGACCCGGTCGACGGCCAGCAGACCCAGTTCTCGCGCCTGCGCATCCGCGTCAATGTGAACGTGCCCGGCATCTACACGGTCGACCACCCCTGGGGCAGCAAGACCTACACGGTGAGCACGCTGCTGCCGGCGGGCAACGGCCAGAACCGGATGGAGATCAGCGACGTCACCGACATCTCGTTCAACGCCGGCGTCGCTTCGGCGGGCCTGGTCACACCCTTCCTGAAGTGGGACCCGGCCGTGCTGCCAGCCGCCACGGCCGGCTACCTGGGCGACGGCGCGACCCTGCACCGCGTGGTGGGCAGCCCCTGCGGCAACAACTTCGTGCGCATCACCGCCAAGGCGCTAGACGGCGTGACACGGATCGCCATCGACCCGGGCGACACGGACGGCGACGGCTCCACCGCCAGCTACACCAGCCGCCTGTTCACGGTGATGGGCAAGCGCGTGGCCACCGGCGTCACGCCGCTGGCCGTGGGCAACGCCTACTTCACGCGCAGCGCCACCACCGGCACCACCATCACGGTGATGGCGCAGTCCTCGCCCACCGCCGCCGTGACCGCCACGCCGGGCGGACGCCTGGCCGGCGACGGCACCGGGCGCTTCTACGTCACCACACCGTTCGCGGGCACCACCCTGCCGCTCACGGTGGCGGTCACCGCCACCGACGCGGCCAACGCCGCCACCCCCAACAACCAGCCGGCCCTGCCGCTGCGCGACCTGGTGACCATCACCCGTGCCGACGCGCTGTGCACGGCCGCCACCAGGCTGTGCACGCTCAGCGTGGACGCCCAGTCCAGCGACGCGGTCGGCAACCCGGCCCTGACGCTGGCGCACACCGCCACCCGTCTGGCGAACGGAACCATCACGGTCACCGGCGCCACGGCACTGCCGGGATCGGTCACTGTCACCTCGGCGGCAGGCGGATCGGCCAGCAAGCCGGTCACCGTCGTCAACCAATGATCGGGAGCATGACCATGAAAAACAGACTCGTCCTGACCGTCGTGGCCACGGCCATCGCGTTCTACTCAGGCTCGCTCGCCCAGGCCGCCTGCCTGGGCAACGGCGCCACCCCCATCGTGGCCGGCCCGCTCAACCCGGTCGACGGCTTCCCCGAATTCGTCACCGACTCCACCGGCAGGAGCATGCAGCGCTGCCTGGACCCGGTGCTGTGCTTCTTCGACCCCGTCGTGGCCTCGGACCCGTTCTCGGTGCAGATCGGCTCGGGTGGCGAAGCCTTCTACTGGTCGGCCACTGCCACCCTGAACGACGCCGCCGGGTCCAAGGTGACCCTGGTGATGGCGGCTGAAACCGCCTTCCTGCAGGTCGACCCGAACACCGGTGCGCCCATCAACGGCTCGCAGTTCCCCTTCCTGCGCCTGCGCCTGGTGGTCAAGGCCGCCGCGGCGGGCACCTACACCCTGGTCCATCCCTACGGCACCGAGAACTTCACGGTCGACGTGGCCAGCGGCGGGCGCGACGTGTTCAACACCATCGACGTCGGCTTTGCGCCCAACGCGACGGTGAACGGCCCGGTCGGCCCCTTCCTGGTCTGGAACGCCGGTGCGCCGGCCGGTTTTGCCGGTGCCAGCGGCGTGCTGCACGCCGTCACCGGCAGCCCCTGCGCCACCAACTCGGTCACGCTGACCGGCAGAGACCTGCTGGGCAACCGGCTCAACCTCGACGGGCGCGGCGGCAACGTGCTGACCACCAACCTGTTCGATGTGCAGGGCAGGCTGTTCGACGGCAAGGTGCAGACGCCGCTGACGGCCTCGCGCCTGACCTATTCGCGCCCGCTGGGCGGGCTGGGCCAGATCGACACCTTCGCCACCTCGACCGCCACGGCCAGCGTGAGCGTCATGGACGGCCCGACCATCCCGGCCGGCAGCTCGCGCATCCCCCTGCCGGTCACCCTGGGCCGCGCCGCGTCGGCCCTGGGTGGCGCCATCGACTCGGCCAGCATCGCCGTGACCGGCGTCGACACCCCGGCCCTGCCGCCGGTGCTGGCCGTCACCGCCTCCGAGCCCGGCCTGGCCCCGGTCAGCGACCCGACCACGCTGGTCCATCCGCTGGTCGACTTCGTCAAGATCAGCCAGGCCGACTACAACCCGGTGACCCAGACGCTGCTGGTGCTGGCCGCCTCGGGCGACCTGAACCTGCCGCCGACGCTGACCATCAGCGAATACGGCAGCGCGCCCGGCCTGCCCATCACCACCGTGGCGCCCCCGGCCACGGTGACGGTGGTGTCGTCCGCCGGCGGCAGCGACACCGCCCAGGTGCGCGTGTTCACGCCCGTGCCGCCGCTGGCGCCGTCCGGCCTGGTGGCCGGTGCGGTCACCACCACCTCGGTCACGCTGAACTGGACCGACGCCTCGACCGACGAGACCGCCTTCGACATCTACCGCAACGCGGTCAAGGTCGGCAGCGTCGGCCCCAACATCACCACCTTCACCGACATCGGCCTGACCGCCGCCACTGCCTACACCTACCAGGTGTTCGCCGTGAACGCGGCCGGCCAGACCGGCTCGAACACGCTGGTGGCGACCACCGCCTCGCTGGCCCCGCCGCTGGCGCCCACGCTGGCCACGGCCGCCGCCACGCCGGCCAGGGTGGTGACCCTGGGCTGGGTCGACAACGCGGCCGACGAGACCGGCTACCAGGTGCTGCGCTCGCTCGCGGCGACCGGGCCGTTCGCCCAGGTGGCCACCGCCGCGGCCAACGCCACCAGCGCGACCGACACCACGGCCCTGCCCGGCACCACCTACTTCTACCAGGTGGTGGCGGTGCGCGGCACGGTGCCGAGCACGCCGGCCACGGCCACGCTGACGACCCCGGCGCTGCCGAGCGCGTCTACCGCCGTCACGGCTGTCGCGGCTGCCTCGGGCACGTCGGTGACGGTGACCTGGGCCGACGCCAACACCAACGAGACCGGCTTCCAGGTCATGCGCAGCACGGCCGGCGGTGCCTTCGCCGCGGTGGGCGGCGTGCTGGCGGCCAACAGCACGAGCTTCGTCGACACCACGGCGCTGCCCTCGACCACCTACACCTACCGGGTGGACGTGAGCAACTGGGCCGGCACCACCGCCTCGGCCGCCTCCGCGGCCGTGACCACCCCGGCCGGCACCACGGCACCGGTGGTGGCGCCCACGGCTGCCACCGCCACCGCCACCCCGGCCAGGACGGTGACGCTGGGCTGGACCGACAACTCGGCCGACGAGACCGGCTTCATCGTGCTGCGTTCGACCAGCGCGACCGGCGTGTTTGCCCAGGTGGCCACGGCGGCGGCCAATGCCACCACAGCGGCCGACACCACCGCCCTGCCCGCCACCACCTACTTCTACCAGGTGATTGCGGTGCGTGGCACGACGCGCAGCACGGCGGCGACGGCGAGCCTGACCACGCCGGCCCTGCCGAGCGCTTCGACCGGCGTCACCGCCGTCGCGGCCGCCTCGGGCACCTCGGTGACGGTGAACTGGGCCGACGCCAACACCAACGAGACCGGCTTCCAGGTCATGCGGCGCATCGGCACCGGTGCCTTCGCCGCGGTGGGTGGCGTGCTGCCCGCCAACAGCACGAGCTTCGTCGACGCCACGGCCGTGCCCGGCACGACCTACAGCTACCGGGTGGACGTGAGCAACTGGGCCGGCACCACGGCCTCGGCGATCTCGGCCGCGGTCACGACGCCCGGCGCTGCCGCAGTCACCCTGCTGGCGCCGACCGGCCTGGTCGCCACCTCGGGCACCAACCCGGTGCTGACCTGGACGGATGCCTCGACCGGTGAAACCACCTACCGCGTGCGCCGCTCGCTGGTGACGGTGAGCGCCACCGGCTCGGTCACCATTGGCACGCCGACCACGCTGACCAACACCCTGCCGGCCAACACCACCACCTTCACCGACAACACCGCCAACGCCAACGCGACCTACCGCTACGAGGTGGCGGCCCGCAACGGCACGACGGTCGGCCCGGTGGCCACGGTGTTCGCGGTCGACACGCTGGGCGGCCTGCCCGCCGTGGCGCGTCCGACCCTGGCACGCGCCCTGGTCGGCACCACGGCCCGGGTGACGGTGAACTGGACGGCGCCGACGCCTGGCATCTCCATCGGCGGCTACGAGGTGCAGCGCTGCACCGGCACGGCCTGCACCACCTTCGCCAAGCTGACCGGCACCGCCGTCAACAGCGCCGGCACGGTGGACGGCCGCGCCACGCTGAGCTTCGCGGACAACACGGTGGCGCGCCGCACCACCTATGTCTACCGCCTGCGTGCGGTCGGCGGTGCCGGCACCGGCCTGGTCGGCGGCTTCTCCGGCACGGGCACGGTGACCACCCCATAAGGCCACCGCCACGACGCACGGCAGCCGCCGTGCAGCCGGCCGCCCCGCGCAAGCCGGGCGGCTGTTTTTCCGTGGCAGCAGAGCAGGGGAAGTCGGCACCGCGTCATGCGCGCATCCGCAGGGAGCAACCCGGACCCCAGAACGACGAGGCAGCGCCAGTTGCCCACAGTCAAGACGCAGCGAGCAAGAAGTACACGACAACCACATCGACCTGAGAGACATCACCATGACAACCGTACACATCAGAGGCTGGGCCCTGGCCGCAAGCTGTCTGGCCTGTGCCCAGGCCTGGGCGCAGACACCCCTGCCGACACCGCAGACCCTGACCCTGGCACCGGTCACGCAGACGCTGCTCGACGCGACCAACGCGTCGGTGCTGTCCATCTCCGCGGCGGGCAGCGCCGCGAGCAAGGACTTCTTCAGCAATGCGCCGGTCGCCCGTTTCGACGCTGCCGGCGGCGTGCTGCTGGGCGTGTCCGGCAGGCTCACGATCGCCAACTCGGCCGACACCTTCCTGGTGTCGTCGGTCGGCGACGGCGGCCTGGCGGCCGCCTCGCTGGCCACCCACTGGGTGCTGGGCTCGCCCGGCGTGCTGACGCAGACCCCGGTGGGTGCGGCGTTCACCACCCTGGTGGACCTGCCCCAGCACGCCGGCCCCGGCAGCACCTTCAGCAACAGCTGGGCCGCCGTGGTGGCCAGCCCGACGGCGCTGGCCGACTTCGTCGGCAGCGGCACGGTCAACAGCGCCGTGGTGGCGCGGCTCAGGGACGAGAACATCAACAACGGCAACGGCAACACCAACCGGCAGGTCGCCGCCAACGCCTTCATCGCCCCGGCCGCCAACAGGACCGGCGCCGTGCTGGCACCGCTGCAGGCCCAGGTCAGCGTGAGCTACAGCTTCCTGCAGCATGCCAACGCCTCGTTCGACAGCGGCGCGGACAGCAACACGCTGGCCCTGGCGCTGGGCAACGGCGCCAGCCCGGCGGCGTTCTCGGTCTTCGCGCTGGGCGGCGCCGGCACGACCCTGCTCGACTACAGCCAGGCCATCAACTGCACGGGCGACTGCAGCCACTTCAGCCTCGCGCTGGGCAGCTTCAACGATCTGGCGGCCGGCACGTCGACCGCCGGGCAGGTGGCGCTGCTCGGGCCGGTCGGCAACTTCAGGGCCAGCTACACGCTGAGCTTCGACGACGACACGGCGGTGGGCGCCGCCGCCTCGCTGCGCAGCAACCAGCTCAGGCTCGATGTGGCCAGCGTGAGCGCCGTGCCCGAAGCCAATGGCGGCGCCATGCTGCTGGCCGGCCTGGGCGCCATCGCCTGGCTGAGCCGGCGCCGCGGCGCCTGGCAGCAGTCGGCCGCCTGATCGTGGCCTGACCGGGCCATGACATGAAGGAAGGGGGCCGCGGCCCCCTTGCCCGAGTGCCGCGGTGCGGCCCGATCCGGTCCTGCGGTGCGGCCCCGGCTCAACCCGGCCGCTGCGCGTGCCACAGCAGCAGCACAGGCGTGTAGCCGGCCGACGCAATCGCGTCGGCGAAGTCGTAGGCATCGGCCGCGGTCGAGACGATGTCGATGCAGTGGCTCGTCAGGTCGACACCCACAACGGCCAGCGCATCGAGGCCGGCGGCCGCAGCGCGCACGCGCTCGGCCGACGCCGGGCCGTTCATGTCCCTGATCTGGAGCACCACACGCTGAGGCGTGGCCGCCAGCGGGTGGCGCGCGGGGGCCAGCAGCGGCGCGTTCATGACGGCTGCGGCAACAAGGCCTCGATCCAGGCACGCGCTTCGGCCGGGGTGCCGGGGTGCTGGAAGCGCAGGCAGTGGCCGTAGTCCGCATTCAGGCGCAGGAAGACGCGCCCATCCGTCCCGGTGCACACGCTGGCCCGGCGCACCTCGGCCGCACGCAGGCCGAGCTTGCAGACGCTCAGCGGCTGCGGTGCCGGCGAGCGGACGCCGATCTGCTGCACGCGCATGGACTGGCAGGCCAGGATGGCCGCCTCACTCTCCATCATGAAGTTCAGCGCCTCGTGCGTGTCGAGCGCCCGGCCGAGCTGGCGGCACAGTTGCGCGAGCGCCCCGGGCTCACGCACCTGGCGCTCGACCACGCACCAGCCGGGCTGGGTGAGGCGGTCGCCGGTGCGCGCCGTCAGGGCAGGCCGCGCGGCGGCCTCGCCTGCGGCATAGGCCAGCAGATGCGGCAGCGCCTGCAGATGCGCCGAGGCGCCGCGCGCCAGGTCGACCAGATGCAGACGCGCCACCACCTCGCCGGCATCGTCGAAGCCGTACAGCGAGAACACGCCGACGCCGTGGATGAGGAAACATTCGGCAAAGGCCAGCGCGCCCAGGGCGAACTGGACGTCCGGGTCGATCATCAGCACCTGCGCGGTGTCGACCCGCACCTGGGTGGGCGACAGGCACACGCAGGCCTGGCCGAGCGGATGGCGCAGCTCCACGACCACGCGGCCCCAGCGGCCGAGCGGGCCCAGCAGCTCACCCAGGTCGGCATGCAGCGCATGCACGCCGTGGCCCTGCAGGGCGCGCAGCAGTTCGATCTCCTTGACCCGCAGGCCGGCCGCCGCGCGGTGGTGACCATAGGGATCCTGGTGGCTGGCATACCAGTTCGCCCAGGCCAGGCGCAGCGTCTCGGGCTCGCTGTCGGCACCGTTCAGCTGGCGCAGGCGGCGCAGGCCGGAATGGAATCTCCGCCGGTTGGGCGGCGTGTCGGTCAAATGTGTGGACCGCCCCGCGCTGGGCATCAGGTCGAAATCCGCCGGCATGTCGCTGTCGGCAAACCCGGCCGCCGGTGCGCTGCGGGAATACGCTGGCGGGGCCCCGTAGGGCGAATAAGGTGAATAGCCCTGGAAGGCGCCCGGCGTGTCCTGCGCAAATTGACGCAGCACGCGGTCGATCGTCTCGATCGCGGCCGCTACCGCGGCGTCCGGCCGGGTGGCCAGCGGATCGCTGTCCATGGGATTTTCCGACCAGGCGACCCGGCCGCGACATTTTTGATTGTCCATGGGAGCAAGAACCCTTGAATCCATCGATATTGATATGTCCCCGACATATTCCGGCTGACCGGAATATGTGACGCAGGCTGAGTCCTGGTTAATTTGCACCGACATGCCCATCCCGAGCCGGATCAGCTTCATGCGTCTGCTTGCCGACAACTGTGGCCGAGATCGCTTTGTCTATGTATGCTTGGACGGATCATTTCCATGCACCCAGCCCCATGAATCGATTGCGTCACCCCGTGGTCACCCCAGGGCTGTTCACTGCTTCCGCACCCATGCGTAGTTGAGCAACCGATCGAGCGACAGGGCGTTGCGCCAAAGCGCCTGGGAGATGTTGCGCTCACCA
>JBJOKY010000381.1:0-4500 GCA_046045865.1 Pseudomonadota bacterium
TCATCAGTTCGCGTAGCGTGTCAAATATCTGCTTGAGTTGGGCGCGGGTATTGCGGCTGAAGGTGTCGTGGCTCCACCGCGCGCGGGCTGTTCAGCAGGATGGCGGCCATCAGGGCGCCGTGTTCGCTGAAGACTCGCGGCAGATAGCGCCGGCCTCCGTGGGCAGAGCTTGAGGTCGCAATTTGCGACCTCAAGTTGGCGAACTCCTCGTCAGTGAGGACGAACATGAAGTCTTCGGGAAACCTCGCCGCATTGCGTTTGACGGCTTCGTTGAGGCGCTTTGTCGGCACCTCGTAGAGCGCGGCCAGATCGGCGTCCATGATCACCCGCTGACCGCGCAGTGTGAGGATGCGCAGCGCGATCGATTCAGGCCCGACTTGCAATTCCGTCGCCATGTCTGTCGCCTCCCCAGGCGCTGGTAATCAGGTGATGTCGGTCAGGTCGGCGCAGCTTCCTGCCAAACCCCATCCATCAGCAGTTCATGCGGCTGGAACTGCGACTTGTAGGCCATCTTGCGGCTGTCCTCGATCCAGTAGCCCAGGTAGACATAGGGCAGGCCGAGGTCGCGCGCCTGGTTGATCTGCCACAGCACGTTGTAGGTGCCGTAGCTCTTGCCGGGTTCGGGCTCGTAATAGGTGTACACGGCCGACAGGCCGTCGTTGAGCACGTCGACGATGGTGACCATCTTGAGCGCGCCCAGGGTCTCGCCCGGCGCGGGCGGTTCGCGGAACTCGACCAGGCGCGAGTTGACGCGTGTCTGCAGCAGGAACTGGGTGTACTGGTCGATGGAGTCGTGATCCATGCCGCCGCCGGCATGGCGGCCGTTCTGGTAGCGCAGGTAGAGCTGGTAATGCTCGGGCAGGAAGGCCAGGCGCATCACGCGCGTCTGCAGGCCCTGGTGCTGCCGGTGGGCGCGGCGCTGGCTGCGGTTGGGCTTGAATCGCTCGGCCGGGATGCGCAGCGGCACGCAGGCCTGGCAGCCGTCGCAGTACGGCCGGTAGGTGAACATGCCGCTGCGCCTGAAACCGCTGGCGACCAGACCCGAATAGGTGTCGGCGTTGATGAGGTGGCTGGGCGTGGCCACCTGCGAGCGCGCCATGCGCCCGCCGATGTAGCTGCAGGGGTAGGGCGCCGTCGCGTAGAACTGCAACTGGGCGAGCGGAAGATCCTTGGGGTAGGTCACGCGGGGCTCGACTTCGACTGCGGGTGGACTCGCGCGGCGCGGGCTGCCTGTGGGCGCGCACTGGCCTTGCGGTGGATCAGCGATTCAGCTCGGGCAGCTGGCGCCAATGCAAATCATGATAGGTCCATTCCTCGCGGCCACCTGGGCGTGTTTCACGGGTTACACGGCGCAGATGGTCTTCGAATTCACGCCGGCTGACCGGTGCCGCACCGAGGCTGGCCAGGTGGCCGGTCTGCTGCTGGCAGTCGATCCAGGTGATGCCCTGGGCGCGGCACCAGGCCACCAGCGCGGCCAGCGCGATCTTGGACGCATCGGTGCTGCGCGCGAACATGGATTCGCCGTAGAACATGCGCCCGATGCTCACGCCGTACAGCCCGCCGACGAGTTCGCCGTCCACGCGCGTCTCGAAGGAATGAACGCCCGAGGTCGGCCCGGCCGACCGGTGCCAGCGCTCGTAGGCGGCCACCATGTCGTCGACGATCCAGGTGCCGCTCTGGCCCTCGCGCGGTGACTGCGCGCAGGCGCGGATGACGGCCGGGCAGTCGCCGTCGATGACGACCCGGCAGCCCGGCATGGCGATGAAGCGCTGCAGCGTCTTGCGCAGCGAGCGGTGCAGGCGGAAGTTCGCCGTCTGCAGCACCATGCGCGGCGCGGTGGTCCACCAAAGGATGGGCTCGTCCTTGCCGAACCAGGGGAAGATGCCATGGCGGTAGGCCTCCTCCAGCCGGCGCACGCCCAGGTTGGCGCCGGCGCACAGCAGGCCCGGCGCGGGGCTGCCATCACCCAGCGCGTGCTGGGTAGGTGGAAACGGCGTCAGGTGCCCGCTGACGTCCAGCGCTTCGGGTGGCAGCCAGGGGATCATGTCGTCGCGCCTGTGCGGGCGTGGCGGCCAGGTGGTCGTGCGCGGCTCAGCGCAGTTGCAGGTCGTCGTGGCCGAAGCGGATGCCCAGCGGTTCGATCAACACCTGCTTGGGGCCAGCTTCCACGTTGCCGGCATGCCAGGCGGGCACGCCCAGGCTCTGCGAAATCTCGACCACACGCGCTGCGTCTTCGGCCTTCACGAACAGCGCGAAACCAGCGCCCATGTTGAGCGTGCCGTAGGCCTCGCGGTCGTCCTGCCGGGCCTGCTGCTGGATGAAGCTCAGCACCTTGGGCACCGGCGGCACGGTGTGGATGCGGTAGGTCAGCGCGGCCGGGTGGCGCAGCAGCTTGCGCCAGCCGTGGCCGGTGATGTTGGCGCTGTAGTGCGGCACGATGCCGGCCTGCCACAGCGCCTCGGTGACGGGCGAATACAGCGTGGTGGGCGCCAGCAGGGCCTCGCCGTAGCTCAGGCCCGGCTCGCCAATGGGGTCGATTTTGGTCAGGTAACCCTCGGGCAGGCGCTCCACCAGCTTGCGTGCCAGCGACAGGCCGTTGGCGTGGATGCCGCTGGAGGCCAGCAGCACGATGGCGTCACCGGCGGCCAGCTGGTCGCCCAGCGACAGGCGCTGCTTGGGGTTGACCAGACCGGTGCACGAGGCCGCCAGGTCGATGCGGCCGGCTTCGACGATGCCGGCCAGCGCGGGCGTCTCGCCACCGCCCCAGGCCACGCCGCAGGTGTCGCAGGCGGCCTTCCAGCCGGCGACGAGCGACTGCGCGCGCTCGGCGTCGCCGAACCAGTCGGAGCCGCCGGCGGCCCAGTAGGCCTGCACCACCAGCGGCGTGGCGCCCACGGTGATGAGGTCGTTGATCGCCATGGCGATGGTGTCCTGGGCGATGCCGGCGTAGAAGGGCTTGCCGGTGAGGCGCGCCATCTCGTCGGCCACCAGGGCCTTGGAGCCCAGGCATTCCACGATCGAGGCCAGGTAGAAGGGCCCGACGTCGACCACATAGGCCGATTCGCCGCGCGAGGCCGGCACCTCGGTGAAACCGTGCCCGCCCAGGTGCACGGCGGTGGCCGCCGCGGCGCGCTGGGCGCTGATCTTGATGGGGTCGATGAGGTCGTAGACCACGCCGGACTGTTCGTAGCTCAGCGTGCCGGTGGCGGGGGGCTGGGAGGTGGGCGAGGGGCTGTTCATCCGGGCATTATCCGGTCGGTCCTGCTGCTGCCGCTGCCGCGTCGGCGCCCTGCCATGCCCAGTGCGCCCAGGCCGGCCAGCATCAAAGCGCAGGAGCCCGGTTCGGGCACGGCCGACAGTGACAGCGGTTGCGAGGCGAACACGCCCGAACCCGTCGCGACGGTCAGGTAGGCGGTCATGTCCCCGGACGTCGTGTTGTACTGGGCCAGGCTGATCCGGTCGGGTGTGAGCGTGACCACGTCGGCAAAGCCCTGGTTGCGCGAGATGCGGTAGAGATTGGGCGCCGTCACGCTGTTGAAGCTGTCGAGCGCGCTGGTGCCGCTTTCGAAGGTGGTCATGCCCGGATCAGCCGAGACTGTCAGTTGGCCGGATGCCCCGGCAAAATTGCCGTAGTAGTTGGACGTGGCCAGCGTGGTGGCGCTGTTGAGGATGTCCAGGGTCCAGATGACCTGGGTATGGGCCGACAGGACATAACTGTCGAAGACCTTGGTGAATCCGTGGCTGTCGGTCGAGAAGGTGTTGGCCACGGGTGAGCTGCTCAGGAATGTGGCCGATGCACTGGAACTGAAGCTGTCCGGCCATGCGCCACCCGAGTGGCTGAACGCCGCATGTGCCGCCGCCGTGGTATCCGGAAAACTGATGGTGTGGCTGATGCTGCCGTCCTGGCCCGGCAGCACTTGCACCAGCTGATCACTGAAATAATTGTTGTACGCGCTGGAATCGGTCGTCTCCACCGTTGCGCTGAAGCTGCCCGTGAAGCTCAGGCTGGCGCTGATGTTGTCGCTGGGGTCGAGATCGATGAGCGTGTAGCTCAGGTACGAGGTATTGGCGGCGCTTGCACTGGGTGTCGCGGCGAATGCGCTGCAGGCGCTCGCCAGCAGCATGCTGCCTAGTATCAGGAATTGCGTGGTGGTCTGACTGGCGGATGTCATGGTGGTATCCGGTGATGTCTGGTTGGGTCGCTGCGAATATCTGCCGGGCAGTTTTCTGCCGATTTCTTCATTCTGATCGCCGGGCTGCTGGCCGTTCATCCCTGGACCATGGGGCAATTTGTCCGGATGCGTCTTCCGGCCGCGAATCAGCGCTGGCGCATGGCACGCCGTGAATTCGTGCGAGCACACCTGTGGTGCCGTACCCGCAGGCCGGGCCGGGCACCGGCGCGCGGCTTTGTTGCACAACCCACCCCGTCAGCGCCGCGCAGCCAGGCGATGCCACACTGAGTGGATGAGCAAGCCGCCCGCACAGAAGAAGTACCAGACG
>JBJOKY010000382.1:0-4443 GCA_046045865.1 Pseudomonadota bacterium
CGGTGGCATCGCCGCCGCGCGGCGGCTGCACAGGCACGGGCCGGGCGTGCACCTCGGGCAGCTCCGCGCCGGCCAGCATGCGCCGCACGTGCCGGCCCAGGTACCAGTGCAGGGCGCGGTCGGCCAGCGCCTGGCCCTTGCCGGCGGCGTCGGCGTACCACTGGCGGATGAGGTCGGGCTCGTACAGCAGGTCGACCGGGCATTCGACGAACACCGGCCCGGGCACGCCGGCCTGGGCGAGGGCAAAGGCCTCGTGCACCGCCGGGCCGAGCTCGGCGACGCGGCGCAGCTTGATGAAGCGCTTGACGTGTGGTTCCACCAGCGGGCGCTGGGCGATGTCCTGCAGCGCGCCGCGGCCCTGCAGCGCGGTGGGGGCGGCCCCGCCGATCAGCAGCAGCGGCACCTGGGCGAGCTGGGCGTTCTTGAGCGCCGTGATGGTGTTGGTGATGCCCGGGCCGGCCGTGACGGCGGCCACGCCGGGGCGGCCCGACAGGCGCGCGTGGGCATCGGCGGCGAACACGGCGGTGGCTTCGTCGCGCACATCGACGATGCGCAAGCCGCGTGACCTGGCCGCACTCAGGATGGGCGAGATGTGGCCGCCGCACAGCGTGTAGACCGTCGTCACGCCCTGGGCCAGCAGGGCGTCGGCGACGCGGTGGCCGCCGTGGCGGCCGGGGCGGTCGACGGACGGAGGCGTGGCAGCGGTGTCGGCGGTGCGGGCGGCTGTATCCGTCATGCCCACACCACCGCGTCGCGCGACTGGTACCAGCGCTCCAGCTGGGCGGCGGGCACCGAGGCCTCGATGCTGCTGCGGCGTATCTTCATGGTGGGCGTGAGGCAGCGGTTCTCGATGCTCCAGGGCTCGCGCGCCACCACGATCATGCGCAGGTGCTCGTATTCGGGCAGCCCGGCATTCACGGCCTTGAGCAGCGCGGCCAGCTCGGCCTCGACCTGGGCGCGCAGCGCCGGCTCGGCCTGGCGCGGGCGCAGCGCCTCGGCCAGCACCACGATGGCGTAGGCGGCCGACTGGCCCACGCCCGACACCATCGACAGCTCGACCATGGGGTGGGCGTTGAGCCGGTTCTCGATCGGCGCCGGCGCGACGAACTTGCCCTTGGACGTCTTGAACAGCTCCTTGGCACGGCCGGTGAGCTTCAACAGGCCGCGTGCGTCGATCTCGCCCAGGTCGCCGGTGCGGAAGTAGCCGTCGGACGTGAAACATTCGGCCGTCAGCTCGGGCTGCTTGTAGTAGCCGCTGAACTGGCCGGGCGACTTGATCAGGATCTCGCCCGTGTCGCTCAGCCTGACCGACACGCCGGGCAGCGGCACACCCACGCAGCCCGGCGCGTTGTGCGCGTCGCTGGAGGTGTGCGAATACGACGAGTCCTCGGTCATGCCGTAGCCCTCCATGAGCTTGAGGCCCAGGCGGCGGTACCAGACGATGAGTTCGGCCGGGATGGGCGCCGAGCCGCTGCCCGCCAGCGTGACCTGGTCCAGCCCCAGGCCCTTGAGCACCTTGCGCGCCACCAGCCGCCCGAGCAGCGGCATGCCCAGCAGCCTGTCGAGCCTGGCCGGTGGCATCCTGGTGAACACGCCCTGCTGGAACTTGAGCCACAGCCGCGGCACCGAGACGAACAGCGTCGGGCGGGCGCGCCGGATGTCGTGCACGAAGGTGTCGAGCGATTCGGCGAAATACAGGTGCATCAGCCCGCCCACCAGCGAGGCGCCTTCCACCCAGGTGCGTTCGTAGCTGTGCGCCAGCGGCAGGTAGGACAACATGCGCTGCGGGCTGAGCCGCCCGCCGTTCTGGCTCGTCACCTCGGCCACGACCCCGGCGCAGGCGCGCGTGAAGGCCGCGAACGTCGTCATCACGCCCTTGGGCTGGCCGGTCGAGCCCGAGGTGTAGATCAGCATGGCCAGCTCGTCGCCGCGCCGGTCGGGCGCGCCGGGCAGCGCCGGCGTGGCGGCGACGATGCTGTCCCAGCGCTCGTAGCCCTCGACGTCGCGCGTGGCCGGCGCCAGCGGCAGGGTGATGCGCGGCAGCGTGGCCGGCACGCCGGGCAGCTGCGCCGGCCAGCTGTCGAGCTTGCCGACGAACAGCAGGCTGGCCTCGCTGTGCTCGAGCACGTAGCGCACGGTCTCGGCCGTCTCGGTCGGGAAGATCGCCACCGTGGTGTAGCCGCCCAGCCAGATCGCCAGCTCGGCCATGACGAAGTGGGCGCAGTTCTTGGACAGGATGGCGATGCGCGCACCGCGCCCGTAGCCGCGCGACTGCAGGTGCGCGGCCATGCGGCGCGACTGGTCGAGCACCTGGGCCCAGGTGTAGTCGGCCACCTGGCCGTTGCCCAGCGGCTGGGTGAGGAAGACCTCGTTGGCGCGCATGCGGGCATGCCCGCAGACGTGGTCGAGGATGAGCGGTTCGTTGGCGACGGCGGTCGACATGGCGGGCTCCGTGGTGCGATGGCTGTCACCCCACTTTGCTTTGCAATCCGACACGATGTGACAGGGGTTTTCCTTGGGGGCGCCGCCGGGCGGCGTGAGCCGCCGGCACGCAGCCCGGCGGCAGACTTGTCAGAATCCCCTCCTCCCCGCAGCCCGCCGCCGCCTGACACGCGCACCACCCGCCATGGACACCCGCACCTCACCCACCCGTCGGCGCATCGCCGAACTGCAGCTCGCGCTGGCCAGCCATCAGCTCGACGGCGTGCTCGTGCCATCGGCCGACCCGCACCTGTCGGAGTACCTGCCGGCGCGCTGGCAGGGTCGCGAACTGTTCTCGGGCTTCACCGGCTCGATGGGCACGCTGGTGGTGCTGCGCGAGCGCGCCGTGCTGTTCGCCGACAGCCGCTACTGGGTGCAGGCCGAGCGCGAACTGGCCAGCTCCGGCGTGGAGCTGGTGAAGATCAGCACCGGCGCGGCCACCCACCACATCGACTGGCTGGCCGACCACCTGCCGGCCGGCGCCACGCCGGCGGCCGACGCCGCCGTGCTCGGCCTGGCCATGGGCAAGCTGCTGGGCGACACGCTGGCGGCGCGCGGCGTGACCCTGCGCACCGACCTGGACGTGCTGGACGAGGTCTGGCCCGACCGCCCTGCCCTGCCTGGCGCGCCCGTGTACGAACACGCCGCGCCCTGGGCACCGACGCCGCGCGCCGACAAGCTCAGCAGCGTGCGCGGCGCCATGGTGCGCCACGGTGCGACGCACCACTTCGTCTCGACCCTGGACGACATCTGCTGGATCACCAACCTGCGTGGCGCCGACGTCGACTACAACCCGGTGTTCTGCGCCCACCTGCTGGTCGGGCGCGACGTCGCCACGCTGTTCGTCGACCCGGCCAAGCTCGACGCCGCCCTGGTCGCCCGGCTGGCGCGCGACGACATTGCCGTCGTGCCCTATGCCGGCGCGGCCGCCGCGCTGGCCGCGCTGCCCGCCAGCGCCGTGCTGCTGATCGACCCGCGCCGCATCACGCTGGGCTTTCGCCAGGCGGTGGCACCGGGCGTGCGGGTGGTCGAGGCGCCCAACCCCAGCACCCTGGCCAAGAGCCGCAAGAGCGCGGCCGAGGCCGACCATGTGCGCCACACCATGGAACTCGACGGTGCGGCCATGTGCGCCTTCTACGCCTGGTTCGAGCAGGCGCTGGGGCGCGAGCCGATCAGCGAGCTGACGGTGGACGAGCGCCTGACGGCCGAGCGCGCGCGCCAGCCGGGCTACGTGTGCCTGAGCTTTTCCACCATCGCCGGCTTCAACGCCAACGGCGCGCTGCCGCACTACCGCGCCCTGCCCGAGGCGCATGCGCAGATCAGCAGCGCCAGCGGCCTGTGCGCCGAGGGCCTGCTGCTGATCGACTCGGGCGGCCAGTACCTGGGCGGCACGACCGACATCACGCGGGTGTGGCCCGTAGGCACGCCCGGCAGCGCCCAGAAGGCCGACTACACCCGGGTGCTCAGGGGCACCATCGGCCTGTCGCGGTTGCGCTACCCGGCCGGCACGCCCGGGCCCATGCTCGACGTGCTGGCACGCGCCCCGCTGTGGGAGCACGGCCTGGACTACGGCCACGGCACGGGCCATGGCGTGGGCTACTTCCTCAACGTGCACGAGGGGCCGCAGAACATCTCGCGCGCCCTGCCCGACGCCGGCATGGCGCTGTGGCCGGGCATGATCACCTCGATCGAGCCGGGCCTGTACCGCCCCGGCCAGTGGGGCATACGCATCGAGAACCTGGTGCTCAACGTGCCGGCCCAGGGCCTGGAAGGCGCGGGCGAGTTCGGCGACTTCCTGGAGTTCGAGACGCTCACCCTGTGCCCGATCGACACCCGCTGCATCGAGCCGGCCCTGCTGCGCGAGGACGAACGTGCCTGGCTCAACGCCTACCACGAGCAGGTGCTGCGGCGCTTGAGCCCGCACGTGAGCGGCGACGCGCTGGCGTGGCTGCAGGCCCGCAC
>JBJOKY010000383.1:0-4437 GCA_046045865.1 Pseudomonadota bacterium
CCGCCGTCAGTCCCCGGTACTCGCTCGGGCTCAGCCCCGTCCAGCCCTTGAAGGCTCGCGCAAAACTCTTCTCGCTCGCATAACCCGCCAGGCCGGCGATCTGCTTGATGGGCTTGTCGCTGCGGCTCAGCCAGTGGCGGGCCTGGTCGAGCCGGGCCTGCTCCTTGAGCTGCTGCAGGGTGGCGCCTTCATCCGCCAGGCGGCGGAACAGGGTGCGCGGCGAGACGTTCAGGGCCTGGGCGATGGCCACGGCATCAGCGGCCGTGCCGGGGCCCTGGCCAGGGCCACCGCCCTCGCCCGCCGCCGCCAGCAACTGACGCACGCGCTGCACCAGCAACCGGTCGCGCCGGTAGGGCTTGACGATGAGCGGCAGCAACCGCGCCAGCAGGCGCTTGAGCGCTGCCTCGTCCCGGCGCTGCGGCAGGGCCAGGTAGCTGGCGTCGAAGTCGAAGCCGGCCTGAGCGGCGTTGAACTCCACCGGCCCGGGGAAGAGCAGTTCGTACAGCGCGCCATGCGCGGGGCGCTCGAACGGCAGGCCCACACGCTGCAGAGGCAGCTGCGAATCGATGCTCCAGCAGGTGTAGCCGTGGATGAAGCGCAGGTAGGTGAGCAGGCAGAACTCGCGTGCGGCGCCGAAGTCGCGGTTCTCGACGAAGCGCAGCCGCGCCGTCGGCCCGTCGACGCCCAGCTCGAACACCAGGTCGTCCTCCAGCAGCCGGTGGTGGCGGCACCAGCGAGCCAGCGCATGGCCCAGGTCGGGCGCGCCCAGCGAGGCGCGGCACAACATGCCGGTGCTACCCCAGGGCAGGCGGCGGGCGAACCAGCCCAGCGCCTCGTCGTCCAGTTCGCGCATGGCGTGGCCGCTCGCGGCCTCGAGCTGCGCGGCGGTGATGCGGCCGTCCGGCTCAGCCAGCCAGGCTGGCGTGATTTGCGCCGCTGCCAGCAGGCCGGCGATGTCCATGCCGCGACGGTCGTAGGCCAGCGCAATGGTGCGGATGAAGGCCACCGGTGTGACGGCAGTGGCCGGGGCGGGCGGAGCGGCGTAGGCCATGGTGGCGACAGGGCGTGGATTCAGGCTGGCACGATCTGCAACCATTTTGGCCGCAGCCGCACGCCGTGCCGGCCTATCGTGCGGCGCCACCGTGGCGTGCCCCTGCGGGGGTTCTCCGCTTGCCGATCCGGGCGGGCACTCTGACACTGCACCGGCCCCGTTCCAGCCCAGCTCAGCCCAGCCCAGCCACGAGAACACCACCGCCATGTCCCAGATCCAGTCCCAGATCCAGACGCGTTCCCCCGAGTTCCAGGCCAACGCCGCGGCCATGCGCGCCCTGGTCGACGACCTGCGCCGCCAGGCCCAGCGCGCCGGTGAAGGCGGCGGCGCGGCGGCGCGCGACAAGCACACCGCGCGCGGCAAGCTGCTGCCGCGCGATCGCGTGGAGCAGCTGCTCGACCCCGGCACGCCCTTCCTGGAGATCGGCCAGATGGCCGCCCACGGCATGTACGGCGACGAGGCGCCCGCCGCGGGCATGATCGCCGGCGTGGGCCGCATCCAGGGCCTGGAATGCCTGGTGATCGCCAACGACGCCACCGTCAAGGGCGGCACCTACTACCCCATGACGGTGAAGAAGCATCTGCGCGCGCAGGAGATCGCGCTGCAGAACCACCTGCCCTGCGTCTACCTGGTGGATTCGGGCGGCGCCTTTTTGCCGCGCCAGGACGAGGTGTTCCCCGACCGCGAGCACTTCGGCCGCATCTTCTACAACCAGGCGCAGATGTCGGCGCAGGGCATCTCGCAGGTGGCGGTGGTGATGGGTTCGTGCACGGCCGGCGGCGCCTATGTGCCGGCCATGAGCGACGAGACCATCATCGTGCGCAACCAGGGCACGATCTTTCTGGGCGGCCCGCCGCTGGTGAAGGCCGCCACGGGTGAAGTCGTCACGGCCGAGGACCTGGGCGGCGGCGACGTGCACACCCGCATCAGCGGCGTGGCCGACCACCTGGCCGAGAACGACGCCCACGCCCTGGCCATCGCCCGGCGCATCGTCGCCAACCTCAACCGCCAGCGCCCGCCGCAACCACCGCGGGGTGCGGTGGAAGAGCCGATCTACGACCCGGCCGAGCTATACGGCGTGATCCCCACCGACACCAGGAAACCCTATGACGTGCGCGAGGTCATCGCCCGCGTGGTCGACGGCTCGCGCTTCGACGAGTTCAAGTCGCGCTACGGCGCCACGCTGGTGACCGGCTTCGCCCAGCTCTACGGCACGACCATCGGCATCGTGGCCAACAACGGCATCCTGTTCGGCGAGTCGGCGCAGAAGGGCGCGCACTTCATCGAGCTGTGTGCGCAGCGCGGCGTGCCGCTGGTCTTCCTGCAGAACATCACCGGCTTCATGGTGGGCCGCAAGGCCGAGAACGGTGGCATCGCCAAGGACGGCGCCAAGATGGTGACGGCCGTCTCCACCGCCGCCGTGCCCAAGCTCACCATGCTGATCGGCGGCAGCTTCGGCGCCGGCAACTACGGCATGTGCGGCCGGGCCTATTCGCCGCGCTTCCTCTGGACCTGGCCCAACAGCCGCATCTCGGTGATGGGCGGCGAGCAGGCCGCCAGCGTGCTGGCCACCGTGCGGCGCGACGGCATCGAGGCCAAGGGCGGCAGCTGGAGCGCCGAGGACGAGGCCGCCTTCAAGGCGCCCATCCGCGCCCAGTACGAGGACCAGGGCCATCCCTACTACGCCAGCGCCCGCCTGTGGGACGACGGCGTCATCGACCCGGCGCAGAGCCGCCGCGTGCTGGGGCTGTCGCTCAGCGCCGCGCTCAATGCGCCGATTCCGGCGACCAGGTTCGGCGTCTTCCGCATGTGACGGCAGGGAGGAACAGGACATGACGAACTACACCACGCTAGAGATCGAACAACGCCCCGTCGCCACCAGCGGCCAGAACGCCAGCAGCCAGGTCGCCTGGGTCTGGATGAACAAGCCGGCGGTGCACAACGCCTTCGACGAGACGCTGATCGCCGAACTCACCGCCGCGCTGCAGGCGCTGGACGCCGACCCCGCCGTGCGCGTCATCGTGCTGGCCGGGCGCGGCAAGAGTTTTTCCGCCGGTGCCGACCTGAACTGGATGCAGCGCCAGGCGGCGGCCAGCCAGGCCGAGAACATCGCCGACGCCGAGCGCCTGGCCGGCCTGTTCCGCACGCTCTCCACGCTCGCCAAGCCGACCATCGCGCGGGTGCACGGCGCGGCCCTGGGCGGCGGCATGGGCCTGGCGAGCGCCTGCGACATCTGCGTCGCCAGCGACAAGGCCGTGTTCGCCACCTCCGAGGTGCGCTTCGGCATCATCCCCTCGGCCATCAGCCCCTACGTCATCCGCGCCATCGGCGAGCGCCAGGCGTATCGCTACTTCCAGACCGCCGAACGCATCGCCGCCGCCTGCGCCCGCGAGATCGGCCTGGTGCACGAGGTGACCGACGCCGACGGCTTGGACACCCAGGTGCAGTCCATCGTCGACGCCCTGCTGGCCGGCGGCCCGGCCGCCCAGGCCGCCGCCACCGACCTCATCCGCGCCGTGGCCAACAAGCCGGTGGACGACACCGTGGTGGCCGACACCGCCCGGCGCATCGCCACCCTGCGCGCCACCGACGAAGCGCGCGAAGGCCTGGCGGCCTTCCTCGCCAAACGCCCGGCGGCCTGGGTGCCGTCCACCCCCGACACCACGACGACCGCCAAGGCTGGGAGCTGAGACCATCATGTTCGACAAGATCCTGATTGCCAATCGCGGCGAGATCGCCTGCCGCGTCATCCAGACTGCCAGGCGCCTGGGCATCGCCACCGTGGCCGTCTACTCCGAGGCCGATGCCAACGCCCGCCACGTGCGCCTGGCCGACGAGGCCGTGGCCATCGGCCCGGCGGCGGCGCGCGAAAGTTATCTGGTGATCGAGAAGATCATCGCGGCGGCCCAGGCGACCGGCGCCCAGGCCATCCACCCCGGCTACGGCTTCCTGTCCGAGAACGAGGACTTCTGCGCTGCGTGCGACGCCGCCGGCATCGTCTTCATCGGCCCGCCGGTGGGGGCGATCCGCGCCATGGGCAGCAAGTCCGCCGCCAAGGCGCTGATGGAAGCGGCCAGGGTGCCGCTCACGCCCGGCTACCACGGTGACCGGCAGGAGCCCGAATTCCTGGCCGAGCAGGCGCAGGCCATCGGCTACCCCGTGCTCATCAAGGCCAGCGCGGGCGGTGGCGGCAAGGGCATGCGCCGCGTCGATGTGCCGGCCGACTTTGCCGCGGCCCTGGCCAGCTGCCAGCGCGAGGCCCGCAATGCCTTCGGCGACGACCATGTGCTGGTCGAGAAATACGTGCTGCGCCCGCGCCATGTGGAGATCCAGGTCTTTGCCGACACGCAGGGCCAGTGCGTCTACCTCTTCGAGCGCGACTGCTC
>JBJOKY010000384.1:0-4432 GCA_046045865.1 Pseudomonadota bacterium
CAGCACCAGCAGCGTCACGCCGGCCGGCCTGCTGTATTTCCAGCCCTCCGGGCGCATCACCAGCGACGGCGCCGGCCTGAATGCCGGCACCTGGACCATCCGCGTGAGCGGCGCCGGCGCCATCGGCGTGATGGGGGAGACCGGCCATGTCGAGTGACACCAGCGCGCGCCAGCACCAGCGCGGGCACCAGCGCCGCCAGCACCACCAGCGCCGCCAGCACCACCAGCAGCGCCTGCAGCAACGCGGCCTGAGCCTGATCGAGCTGGTGCTGGCGATCGTCGTGCTGGGCGTGGGCCTGGCCGGGGTGCTGACGGCTTTCGGCGCGGTCACGCGCGGCTCGGGCGACGCGGCGCTGCGCAAGCAGATGCTGGCCATCGCCGAGGAGATGCTGGAGGAGATCGCGCTCAAGCCCTACGCCCCGACGCCCAACGCGGCCCCGGCACCCTGCGCGCGTGACAGCTACAACGACGTGTCCGACTACGACGGCTACGCCACCAGCGGCCAGGTCTGCGGGCTGGACGGCACGCCGATGCCGGCGCTGGCGGGTTATTCGGTGGCGGTCAGCGTGACGGTCGCGCCACTGGCCGGCGTGGCCGCGGCCAAACGCATCGTCGTGACGGTGCGCCGCGGCGGCGAGCGGCTCGAGCTCACCGGCTGGCGCAGCGACCATGCGAGCTGAATCCACGCTCTGCACCGCAGCGGTGCGCCGCGGCACGCGCCACCTGGGCGGCCTGGCCGGCATGCGCGGCTTCACGCTGATCGAGCTCGTGCTGGTCATCGTGATCGGCTCGGCGCTGGCGGCCACGCTGGTCGTGTTCATGCGCCCGGCGCTGCAGGGCTACCTAGCCACCCGCGCACGCGCCGACCTGGTCGAGCAGGCCGACACAGCCCTGCGCCGCATGGCGCGCGACGTGCGCGCGGCCGTGCCCAACTCGATCCGCCAGCCCGACAGCCGCTGCTTCGAGCTGCTGCCCAGCAGCGCCGGCGGGCGCTACCGCATGGAGCCCGACACGGTGAACGACAGCGCGCCGGACTGCACGCCCGGGCCGACCTGCTCCGCCCCGCTGGACACGACCCAGGCCACCACTGTGTTCGACGTGCTCGGCCCGCTGGCCGTCACGCCGGCCGCGGGCGACGCCGTGGTGGTGGGCAACCAGGTGCCCGGGCAGGTCTACGGCGGCAGCAACCGTGCCACCGTCACCGCCACCAGCACGCCGGCGCCGGCCTACGGGCGGCTGCGCATCGCGGTCACCAGCACGCAGTTCCCGAACGGCTACGACGGCGGGCGCTT
This sequence comes from Pseudomonadota bacterium, assembly GCA_046045865.1. Taxonomy (GTDB): domain Bacteria; phylum Pseudomonadota; class Gammaproteobacteria; order Burkholderiales; family Burkholderiaceae_C; genus Sphaerotilus. The sequence goes on from JBJOKY010000384.1 coordinate 1,293, forward strand.
CCTCGTCGTGCCGGCGGCGCAGGGCCCGGTGTTCTATGTCTGCGACGGCGCCGACGGCAGCACCGACGCCCAGGGCAACGGCCGCGGACGCCTGATGCGGCTGATGGGCTATGGCTACAACGCCGCCTACCCGGCCAGCTGCCCCGACACCGCAGCCGGCCACCTGCTGGCCAGCCAGGTGCTGAGCTGCCAGTTCGTCTACGACCCCAACCAGGGCGCGACGCAGCAGAACGGCTTCGTCTGGCTGCAGATCGTGCTGGCGCGTGGCGGCGAGCAGATCACGCTGGCCTACGGCGCCCACGTGGACAACGCGCCATGACGCCGCGCACACCCCACCCTGCGCGCCGGCTGCCGCAGCGTCAGCCCGGCCAGCGCCCATGCCGGGCGGCGCGCCCCACCGGTGGCAGGTCGCGCCGCGCCGCAAGCGGCCTGGGCGCCATCGCCGCCATCGTCGTGCTGGTGCTGCTGGCGGCGCTGGCGGCGGCCATCGTGCGCATCGGCGGCACGGCCCAGCTCACCCTGGCGCAGGATCTGCTGGGGGCTCGTGCCTGGCAGGCTGCCCGCACCGGCAACGAGTGGGGCCTGTACCAGGCGCTCAAGGGCAGCTGGGCGAGCAGCTGCACCGGCGCCAGCGCCAGCCAGACGCTGGACCTGCGCGCCGAGAGTGCCGGCATGCTCGTCACCGTGAGCTGCAGTTCGGCCACCTACAACGAGGGCGAGGCCAGCGCGGGCGTGCCGCAGCAGCGCCGTGTCGTCATGATCGACGCGGTGGCCTGCAACGCCCCGGCCACCTGCCCCGACGACACCCGCGCCACCCGGCCCGGCTACGTGGAGCGCCGCCGCCAGGTGCAGGTGGTGCAGTAGCGCAGTCACCTGGTCCACCCCGGCGGCATGGCGCGCCGGGTCGAGATCCATGTACTTCTCGGCATGGCGCCGCCGATGGGCGCCGGCATGGCGCACGCGACGCCGGCGGGCAGGCAGACCCGCATCGATACCGGCGATGATCGTCCGCCGCCCGGGTGGCGACGCCCGTGCGTACCCGGTGGTGCAGCGCACCGACAACCAAGGACCCGCCATGACCAAGATGATCTTCGTCAACCTCCCGGTCACCGACCTGGATGCCTCGATCGCGTTCTACAAGGCGCTGGGCTTCCAGCAGAACCCGCAGTTCAGCGACGACACCGCCGCCTGCATGGTGTGGAGCGAGGCAATCTACGCGATGCTGCTCACGCACCCCAAGTGGCGCAGCTTCACGGACCGGCCGCTGCCGCCACCCGGCACGAGCGCCGTGATGCTCTCGCTGGCGCTGGACAGCCGCGATGCCGTCGACGCGATGAACCATGCCGCCGCCGCCCACGGCGGCCGGGCCGACGCGAACCCGGTGCAGGACCTGGGCTTCATGTACAGCCGCGACCTGGCCGACCCCGACGACCACCTGTGGGGCGCGTTCTGGATGGACCCGGCGGCGGTGGCGCCCGCCGACGGGCAGGCGGCCGGACGGGACTCAGTGTGAACGGTGTGAACGGCATGCCAGGAACAGGGTCTGCCCCCCTCGACCCGAGCTGCGGACACCGTCATTCGACAGCCGCAGACTCGTGCTCCGTGTGCCGCCCGGGTTCCGTGGTGCGCAGGATCTCGTCCAGGACGGACGTGGCGTAGTTCCCCGCAGGCAAGGAGAACCTGAGCACCAGCTCGTCGGCTTGCGGCCATGCCCAGGACATGTCCACCGGCCTGGCCACCAGGGCACGGCGCTCCTGGTCCAGACCGGCGTGCTCCATGCCGTCGCACAAGGTGGCGTGCCGTTGCGCCACGCCCATTTCCAGGGCCTGGGCCTGATCGGTGGTGCTGACGCGACCCCGCCCCCAGAGCGGCCCGGTGGGCCGGCCCGCCTCGTCCATCACGTCACCGGGCAGGGTCTGGCCCCAGAGCCCCTGCTGGATGCGCAGCGCCAGCACCTCGTTGAAGACGAAGGAGCGCACCGCCGACAGGTAGATGCCCTTCTTCTTCGGGTTGCGCACGCGGATCTCGCGCGCCAGCATGGCCCGGCCCTGCTCGACGTTGCCGCCGTCGAAGCCGAAGCGCTGGGCACCGAAGTAGTTGGGCACGCCCTGTGACGCGACGGCCTGGAGATTGGCCTCGATCGCCTGCATGGCATCCGGCTCGCCGCTCACGCCACGCAGCACGATGCGGAAGCGGTTGCCCTGCAGGTCACCGGGGCGCAGCTTCTTCACGTGGCGGCTCTGGCCCAGGATCCTGAATTCCGGGTGCTGGAGCCGGGTCAGGTCGGGCGTCTCGCCCTTGGGCAGATAGATGCTGAACCACTGACGGCTGATGGCGTAGCGGTCCTTGAGGCCGGCATAACCCACGTCCCTTTCCGCCACGCCGGCGGCATCGGCCAGCTGCTGGGCGACGAAGGCGGTGTTGGCGCCGTTCTTCTCGACGTCCAGCCAGATGTGTTTGCCCTGCGGCAGGGTCGTGTATCGAGGCGCTTGTCGAGGAGCTTGATGAGCGTCGGTCATGGGCGGTCTGTGGGCACCAGCTGTGGATGGGGACTGGCCGTCGAGCCGACCAGGGGTCGGTGCAGACGGCGATTCTCTCCCTGCCCGCAGGCTCGGCATTGGTGCTGTCCGGCCACGGCGGTCACGGCATCCCCGCCCGCCTCATTCAAGGCTCGCCCTCACTCCGGGCTGATCACCAGCAAGGTGCCGTTGCGGTCTTCCGTGACCCACAGGCGCCCCTGGCTGTCGGCGCGGATGTCGACCGGCGCGCCCATCGGTTGCTGGCCCGGGCGGGCGTCCCAGCCGTCGACCAGGGGCAGCGGTTCGGCGCCGGGCAGGCCCTGCTCGTCGAGGCGGAAACCGAGGATGCGGTGGCCGGCGGGCTGGTAGCCGTGCAGGGCCACGAGCAGGGTGCGGCGCCAGGCCGGCGGGGCCTGGGGGGCGTCGTAGACGGCCAGGCCCAGCGGTGCGGAATGAGGGGGCAGCAGGCGGTGGGGCGCGCGGTAGGCGCTGCAGTCGACGGCGCCGAAGGCCGGGTCGGGCGTCTGGCGGTCGTGGCAGTAGGGCCAGCCGTAATGGTCGCCGGCCGTGACCAGGTTCAGCTCGTCATGGGGGCCGTCCGGGCGGATGGCGTCGCTGCCG
>JBJOKY010000385.1:0-5855 GCA_046045865.1 Pseudomonadota bacterium
TCGTGCTGGGCCAGGCTGAGCGGGCTGGCCAGCAGCAGGGTCAGTGCCAGCGCGGCAGTCGCCCGCATCGGGCGGGTCAGGGTGGGGCGCAAGGTGGTCGGGTTCATGTCGGATGTGTGGTGAGGGCTGGGAGACAGGCGGCGCAGCTTACGGACTGGGGCATCCATGTCCCTATGATCGCTGTCATATGACTCGGGCACCCTTCACATCTGCAACGCCGGATCCGACGTGGCTGCTGTCGCCGCTGGCTGACTTCGACCCAGCCCTGCGGGCGCAAAGCCAGGGCCGGCAACTCGCGGCGGGGGAGCTGCTGTTCCGGCAGACCCAGGTGCCGGCTTTCATCTATTACGTGGTGTCGGGCGAGGTGGCCATGGCGCGTTGTGACCGTGCCGGTCGGCGGCTCGTCCTGCAGCGCGCCAGCCAGGGCTTCCTGGCCGAGGCCAGCTTGTGCAGCCCGGCCTATCACTGCGATGCCCATGCGAGTGTTGACAGCCGGGTTCTGGCGTTGCCCCTGCCGGCACTGCGTCAGGCGATCGACCAGCACGCACCCACACGCTGGGCCTGGATCCGCACCCTGGCCAGCGAAATCCGGCGCCAGCGTGCCCAGAGCGAGCGGCTGGCGCTGAAGACCGTGCGCGAACGTGTGCTCCATCTGCTGGTGACCCAGGGAGAGGGCGGCTGTCTCGAACTGCCGGGCAGCCGCAAGGCCTTGGCCGAGCAGATCGGGGTGTCGCACGAGGCCCTGTATCGCTGCCTGGCCAGCCTGAGTCTGGAGGGAGAACTGCAGGATCTGGGTGATCGCCTGTGCCTGCCGACCTGATCGCCCGTGGGCGTGGCGCGGTTGCCGGCCACGCGCACACGCCTGGGTGATGGCAGCTCAGCGCGGGATCACGAAGGTGGATTTCTCCCGCAGCGTGCGGGCGTCGTCATCACCGCGCGCCGGGCGCTCGATGCTGAAGTGGATCTCGTGTGCGCCCGCCCTGGCCTGGGCAGCGGCTTGCGGCGGCAGGCGCAGGGCCAGCGAGATCCAGCGCGCCTCGGTGGGCAGCACCTCGACGTCGACCGCGTCGCGCAGCTTCAGGCCGGGCAGGCCCTCGGCCGTGACGCGGTAGCGCTGCACCTGCTCGGTGGCGTTCATGATCTGCAGGCGGTAGACGTTCTCGATCTGGCCGTCGTCGACCTGGCGGGCCAGGGCGGCGCGGTCGCGCACCACGTCCACCTTGAAGGGCGGACGCAGCGCGATGCTGGCGGCCAGGGTGCCGACGATGGCGATCAGCACCGCCGTGTAGACCAGCACGCGCGGGCGGAAGATGCGGCGCAGCCGCTCGCCGCGCGTGAGGTGCTGGGCCAGGCCGTTCTGGGTGTCGTAGCGCACCAGGCCGCGGGCATAGCCCATCTTGTCCATGGTGGCGTCGCACACGTCCACGCAGGCGGCGCAGCCGATGCATTCGTACTGCAGGCCCTTCCTGATGTCGATGCCGGTGGGGCAGACCTGCACGCACAGGCTGCAGTCCACGCACGCACAGGCTGCAGTCCACGCACGCACCCAGGCCCAGGGCGGTCGGGTCGGCCTGCTTGCTGCGCGAACCGCGCGGCTCGCCGCGTTCGGCGTCGTAGGTGATGATGAGCGTGTCCTTGTCCAGCATGGCGCTCTGGAAGCGCGCGTAGGGGCAGACGTACTTGCAGATCTGCTCGCGCATGAAGCCGGCGTTCAGGTAGGTGGCGAAGCCGTAGAACAGCACCCAGAAGGTCTCCCACGGCCCCAGGCCCAGAGCCAGCACCTGGCCGCCCAGGCTGCGGATGGGCGTGAAGTAGCCGACGAAGCTGAAGCCGGTGAACAGCGCCAGGGCGATCCAGGCGGCGTGCTTGACCGCCTTGCGGCCGGCGCGCTGGCTGGTCCAGCCGCCTGCGTCGAGCTTCATGCGGGCACCGCGGTCGCCTTCGATGCGGCGCTCGATCCACATGAAGACCTCGCTGTAGACCGTCTGCGGGCAGGTGTAGCCGCACCACACGCGTCCGGCCACGGTGGTCACCAGGAAGAGCAGGTAGGCCGAGATGATGAGCAGGGCGGTGAGGTAGATGAAATCCTGCGGATACAGCACCAGGGGGCCGATGTAGAAGCGCCGCGCACCCAGGTCGAACAGCACCGCCTGGCGGTTGTTCCACTGCAGCCAGGGCAGGCCGTAGAAGGCCAACTGTGTGAGCCACACCATCACCCAGCGCCACTGGGCGAAGCGGCCGGTGACCGAGCGCGGGTAGATCTTCTGGTGTGCGGCGTAGAGCGAGACCGTCTTGACGGGCGCGGCCTCGGGGTCGGTGGCAGCGACTGTGGTGGTGTGGGTGGTGCTCATGGCTGGGGCCGGTAGCACTGCCGGCATAGGGGCTGTGTCTTGATCTGAGCAAGTATTCGGCCAGCCCGATGAACAGACCGTGTGTTTGCGGTACGCCGGTCGACATCATCTGAAATACATGGGAAGGTATGACGTGGCGGGCTGATGCAGGGCCGGGTGGATGCTGCCAGTTCACTGCCACGTTTCTGTCAATGCGCTGCCAATACTGGCAGTCTGGACGGGCAGGTGGCACCGCCACGCTCGGGCTTGGGCTGCCCTTCGCCCTTGGCAGGCACGGGATGCCGCCAAGCTGCCAGAACACTGCCAGCCACCATGGCACGGTTCTTGGGTTGACCTGCGTCATGACTCACTCATGCCCTGCCTCGTCCCCCGGGGCGCTCACCAACCCGCTGATGCGCCACCTCTTGCTGGCCATCGCGCTCAAGCTGGCCGCTCTGGTCGGCCTGTGGTGGTTCTTCATACACGACCGTCGTGTCGATGCGGATCCGGCGCACATGGCAACCCATCTTCTCCAACCTTCCATCGCAGCCACCGCCCAGGCCGCTGACGCAGGAGCATCCCGTTGATTTCCGAACAACTTGTCGACCTCTCGCGGCTGCAGTTCGCTGCCACGGCGATGTACCACTTCCTCTTCGTGCCGCTCACGGTGGGCATGGTCTGGCTGCTGGTCATCATGGAAAGCGTCTACGTCATGACCGGCCAGGTGGTCTGGAAGGACATGACGCGCTTCTGGGGCAAGCTCTTCGGCATCAACTTCGCGCTGGGCGTCACCACCGGCATCACGCTGGAGTTCCAGTTCGGTACCAACTGGGCCTATTACTCGCACTACGTGGGCGACATCTTCGGCGCGCCATTGGCCATCGAAGGGCTGATGGCCTTCTTCCTCGAATCCACCTTCATCGGCCTGTTCTTCTTCGGCTGGGACCGGCTGAGCCGGCGCGAACATCTGCTGGTGACGCTGCTCATGGCCATCGGCACCAACCTGTCGGCGCTGTGGATCCTCATCGCCAACGGCTGGATGCAGAACCCCGTGGGCGCCGAATTCAGCTGGCAGACCATGCGCATGGAGATGGTCGACTTCTGGGCTATCGTCTTCAACCCGGACGCGCAGGCCAAGTTCGTCCACACCGTCTCGGCCGGCTACGTGACCGGGGCCATGTTCGTGCTGTCCATCAGCAGCTGGTACCTGCTCAAGGGCCGCGACGTGGAGTTCGCCAAGCGCAGCTTCCGCGTGGCCTCGGCCTTCGGCCTGGCTTCCACGCTCAGCGTCATCGTGCTGGGTGACGAGTCGGGCTACACCGTGGGCGAGGCGCAGCAGACCAAGATGGCAGCCATCGAGGCCATGTGGGAGACCGAGCCCGCGCCGGCCAGCTTCAACCTCATCGCCGGCATCAACGAGGCCGAGCAGAAGAACGACTGGGCGGTCGAGATCCCCTGGGTGATGGGCCTGATCGGCACGCGTTCGATCAGCAAGGAAATCCCGGGCATCCACGAGATCAAGGCCAAGAACCGCCAGCGCATCGAGCGCGGCATCGTCGCCGTCACCGCGCTCGAGGCCCTGCGCAAGCACCGCGATGACGCTGATGCCAAGGCTGTGTTCGAGCAGCACCAGGCCGATCTGGGCTTCGGCCTGCTGCTGAAGAAATACGTGGTCGACGTGCGTCAGGCGACACCCGAGATGATCACCAAGGCCGTGAACGACACCGTGCCGCGCGTGACGCCGATGTTCTGGAGTTTCCGCGCCATGGTGGGCATCGGCTTTGCGATGCTGGCGCTGTTCGCGCTGTCGTTCTGGACCACGCTCAAGAGCGAGTGCCGGCAGCAGCGCTGGCTGCTCAAGTGGGCGCTGTGGATGTTGCCCACACCTTGGCTGGCCTGCGAGCTGGGCTGGTTCGTGGCCGAGTACGGCCGCCAGCCCTGGACCATCTACGGCGTGCTGCCGACGCACCTGAGCGTGTCCACCCTCAGCGTGGGCAGCCTGTACGGCTCGCTGGCCGGCTTCGTCGGCTTCTACACCGTGCTGCTGGTGGTCGAGGTCTACCTGATGCAGAAGTTCGCCCGCCAGGGCCCCGGCAGCCTGGGCACTGGCCGCTATCAGGACGAGGCCGTGCATCACGCGCCGCACGCCGCCCTGTCCACCGCCGGCGCCAGCCAGGCCTGAAGGAACACACCATGCTGGAGTATTCGACCCTCAAGATCATCTGGTGGCTGCTGGTGGGCGTGCTGCTGATCGGCTTTGCCATCATGGACGGCCACGACATGGGCGTGGGCACGCTGCTGCCCTTCGTCGGCCGCGGTGATGAGGAGCGCCGCGTCGTCATCAACACGGTCGGGCCGCACTGGGACGGCAACCAGGTCTGGTTCATCACCGGCGGCGGTGCCATCTTCGCGGCCTGGCCGCTGGTCTACGCCACCGCCTTCAGCGGCTTCTACTGGGCCATGCTGGCGGTGTTGTGGGCGCTGTTCTTCCGCCCGGTCGGTTTCGACTACCGCAGCAAGATCCACGACGCGCGCTGGCGCAGCACCTGGGACTGGGGCCTGTTCATCGGTGGCGCGGTGCCGCCGCTGATCTTCGGCGTGGCCTTCGGCAACCTGCTGCAGGGCGTGCCCTTCGGCTTCGACGACTACCTGGTGTCGACCTACACCGGGAGCTTCTGGCAACTGCTCAACCCCTTCGCCCTGCTGGCCGGTGTGGTGAGCAGCGCCATGCTGACGATGCACGGCGGTGTCTACCTGGCACATCGCACCGAAGGCGCAATCCAGGCGCGGGCCATCCGGGCCGCCACCGGTGCCGCACTGCTGATGGTGACGGCCTTCGTCGGCGCGGGGCTGTGGCTGCGCTGGGGCGACATCGAGGGTTATGTCATCACCTCGGCCATCGATCCGGGTGCCATGCCCGACCCGCTGGCAAAGACCGTCGTGCGCAGTGCCGATGCCTGGTGGCGCAACTACCGCGCCCAGCCGCTGCTGTGGCTGCTGCCGGCCCTGGGTGTGACGGGCGCGCTGCTGGCGGCGTTGCTGGCCAGGCTGCGCTTCACGCTGAGCGCCTTCGTGGCCTCTGCGCTGGCCATCGTGGGCGTGATCGGCACGGCCGGTGCGGCGATGTTCCCCTTCCTCATGCCCTCGTCGACCATGCCGGCGGCCAGCCTGACGGTGTGGGACAGCGTCTCCAGCCGCCTGACCCTGGGCCTGATGTTCTGGGCCACCGTGGTCTTCATGCCCCTCATCGTGCTCTACACCGGCTGGGCCTACCGCGTGATGCGCGGCAAGGTCACTGTGGCGCACATCCGCGCCAACGAACACGCCGCCTACTGAACGCGCGGCCTACCGAACCAACCAAATAGGATTCGACATGTGGTACTTCACCTGGGTGCTGGGCGTGGGCTTTGCCGTGCTGCTGGCCATCATGAACGCGATGTGGGGCGAGAACCAGGAAGCACGCGCCGCATCGTGGAGCTCGCCTGCGGCGCCGGACGATGATCTGTCGTGATCGACTCCGAACCT
>JBJOKY010000386.1:0-4414 GCA_046045865.1 Pseudomonadota bacterium
GCGCGGCCTCGATGCTGTGGTCCAGCGTGCAGCCGTCCGGGTAGATGTAGAGATGGTCTGAAGTGGTGGTGCAGCCCGACAGCAGCAGTTCGGCCATGGCCACCTGGGTCGATACCTCGACCATCCCGGGCGTCAGGCGCGCCCAGAGGGGGTAGAGGGTGCGCAGCCAGGTGAAGAGTTCGGCGTCCTGCGCGGCGGGCACGGCGCGCGTCAGGCTCTGGTACATGTGGTGGTGCGTGTTCACCAGGCCGGGCATGACGACGTGGCCGCGTGCGTCGATCAGTTCGCCGCCTTGCTTCACCTCGTCCAGCAGTTCGGCCGGCACCGTGCCCGCCGGGTAGATGGCGGCGATGGCCGGGCCGCGCACCAGCACGCTGGCGCCGCGCAGCTCGCGGCGCTGGTCGTCGAAGGTGGCGACCAGCTCGGCCTGGTGGATCAGCAGGGGCCGGGCGGTCTGCGCCGTGGCCGGGCTGGGTGCCGTGGCGGACGCCGTCGTGGAGGACGTCGCGGCGGCTGGGGTCGGGAGCTGGAGAGGTTCGGCCATGGACGGGAGTGTCGCAAAGCGTGTCGGCGGACGGGCCCTGTCAGGCCGCCGGCGCGTCCGCCGGGGGCGGCGGGAACCCCGTCTTCTGCACCCACAGGTTCTGGAAGGCATGCACCGAGTGGCTGGCGTACACGCCGGCGCGGGTGAAGGGCTCCTCGGCCAGCCAGGCCAGGGCGGCCGCGCGGCTGGCGAAGTCGATGGCCAGCAGACTGCCGATCATGGTGACGCCGTCGTCTGCCAGCAGCGGGCCGGCGAAGGCGATGCGCTCGGCCTGGCGCGCCAGGCAGGCCTTGTGTTCGGGGCGCACGCGCAGGCGCAGCTCGGCGGTGCCGGGCGCGTCGATGAGGTGGAAGACGAAGATCATGGTCCGGTCCGCCCTGGGCTGAGGAAAGGTGCACAGGCTAGCAGCCCGGGGCCGCGCCCGGCAGGCGTCCTCTAGACTGGACCGCGCCACCATCCTCCACCCCGACGACATGCAGATCCTGCCCGGCGCCGCCGCCGCCGCCGAACTCATCCAGGACGACTGGACCGTCGCCTGTGCCGGCTTCGTCGGCGCCGGCCATGCCGAGGCCGTGACGCGCGCGCTCGAGGCACGTTTCCTGGCCAGCGGCCGGCCGCGCGGTCTGACTTTGGTGTACGGCGCCGGCCAGGGCGACCGCGCCAGCCGCGGCGTCAACCACTTCGGCCATGCCGGGCTGGTGCGCCGCATCATCGGCGGGCACTGGATCAGCGCGCCCAGGCTGGGCGCGCTGGTCAATGCCGACGCGGTCGAGGCCTGGAACCTGCCGCAGGGCGTGATGAGCCAGTGGTTCCGCGCCGTGGCCGGCGGCAAGCCCGGGCTGATGAGCGCCGTGGGCCTGCACACCTTCGTCGACCCGCGCGTGGACGGCGCGCGCCTGACGCCCAGCACCGCGGCCTCGGCCATCGAGCCGCGCGTGCAGCTCATCCACATCAACGGCCAGGAGCAGCTGTTCTATCCCTCGCTGAAGATCGACTGCGCGCTCATCCGCGCCAGCACGGCCGACACGCGCGGCAACCTGAGCTGCGAGAACGAACCCTTCCACCAGGACCTGCTGGCCGTGGCGCAGGCGGCGCACAACAGCGGCGGCATCGTCATCGCCCAGGTTCAGCGCATCGTGCCGGCCGGCACGCTCGACCCGAACGCGGTGCGCGTGCCGGGCATCGTGGTCGACCACGTGCTCGTCACCGAGGATCCGGACGACCACTGGATGACCTTTGCCGAGCCCTACAACCCGGCCTACACCTCGCCGGCCAGCAAGCGTCCGGTGAAGGCGCCGCCCAAGGCGGTGGACGGTGCCGCGCCGCCGCAGCCCGCAGCGCTGGACGCGCGCGCGATCGTGCAGCGCCGCGCCTACCTGGAGCTGCTGCGTGTGCAGCAGGAGCTGGCGGCGCATGTGCCGCCGCGTCGCCCGGTGGTGAACCTGGGTGTGGGCATGCCGGCCGGCGTGGCGGCGGTGGCGGCCGCCGAGGCCGCGGCGCAGGCCGGCGGCCGGGCGGCCGACGAGCCCGGCTTCACCCTCACGGTCGAGGCCGGCCCGATCGGCGGCACGCCGGCCGACCTGCTGAGTTTCGGCGCCAGCGCCTACCCCGACGCCATCATCGACCAGGCGGCGATGTTCGACTTCTACGACGGCGGCGGCCTGGACATCTGCTTCCTCGGCCTGGCGGAGTTCGACCCGCGCGGCAACGTCAACGTCAGCCGCTTCGGCCACGGCGCGCACCAGCGCATCGCCGGGCTGGGCGGCTTCGTCAACATCAGCCAGAACGCCAGGCGGGTGGTCTTCATGGGCACGCTGCGTGCCGGCGGGCTGATCGCGCACGGGCAGGGCGGCCGGCTGGTGATCGAGCACGAGGGCGCACGCGCCAAGCTGCTGCCCGAGGTGGGCCATCTGAGCTTCAACGGCCCCTATGTGGCCGGTCTGGGCCGGCCGGTGCGCTACATCACCGAACGCGCGGTGTTCGACCTGGAGGGCGGCTACCTGACGGTGGTCGAGATCGCGCCCGGCATCGACCTGGAGCGCGACGTGCTGGCCTGCTGCGGCGCGCCGGTGCGGGTGTCCGGGCAGTTGCGTGTCATCGACGCGGCGGTCTACACGCCGGGGCCGCTGCGGGCGCCGCCCGGCGGCTAGCGGCAGCGCCAGCGCGCGGGTCGGCGGGTGCCGCGGTGACCGCGACTTGTCGGATGTCAAGCGCCGGATCTGCCCGGTCGGGGCCGACCTGTTCGGCATTTCACGCCCGGGCCACCTGCCTAGCATGGGGTACCCCCGATCGGAACCGACGCGAGCCCTGCCATGCCCGAACTCTCCACGCTGTTGCCCACGTCAGTCCCCGGTGCTGCCTCGGCGGCAGACGGGGCACCCGTCGCCGCGCCACCCCACCCGCGCGTCGCAGCTGCGCCGGCCCGCACCCCGGGCCCCGCTGCAGCGCCCGCCTCCCCGGCCGGCCGCAGTGACGCAGGCGGCAGTGCTGCTGCCCGGACGGGCCGGGGCGCCCCGCAACCCGTGCAGCGTCGCCAGCTGCGCAGCCGCGCACGCGCTGCCTACGCCTGGCCCACGCCGCCGCTGGCGCACTACCCGCTGCCGCGCCCGCTGGGCGAGGCCGAGCCCTGCGAAGTCGAGGGTCTGGGCGGCAACCTGCTCGCCGGCGTGCTGAACGGCTTCGATGCGGTCGAGGGCCTCATCCAGCTCACCTTGCCCAACGACGCGGCGGCCATGCCGGTGCGGCTGTCGCAGCTGCGCCGGGTCACGCTCAAGACGCCGCTGCTGCCACTGGACGACGGTGAATCCGCCGCGTCCGACGGCGGCGCCAGCGCCCTGGGCAGCCTGACGGGTGCGCTCAACACCACGCCCGGCCACCTGATGGGTGACCGCGAGCTGGGCGGCGCGCTGCTGGCCCAGGCCGAGCGGCTGCCCTACGAGATCAAGCTGGCCGGCGGCGCGGTGCTGCAGGGCCAGACGCTGGGCTGCGTCGAGACCGACCTGGGCCTGTTCGTGTTCACGCCGCTGGACGAGGCCGGCGCGCTGCAGCGCAGCTTCTACCCGCGCACCGCGTGGGAGAGCTACGAGCTGGGCGTGCGCATCGGCACCCTGCTGGTCGAGCACCAGGCGGTCAGCGAGGCGGTGGTGGAGGACGTCGCGCGCGAGCAGCAGCAGCTGCGCGCCCAGCGCCTGGGTGACGTGCTGCTGGCGCGCCAGATCGTCACGCCCGAGCAGCTGCTGGCGGCGCTGGACAAGCAGGCCCGCATGCCCATGGTGCGCCTGGGCGAGGCCCTGGTCGCGATGGGCGCACTCACCGAGGCCGAGCTGCAGGACGCGCTGCGCGCCCAGCAGGCCGACCGCAACCTCTCGCTGGGCGAGCTGCTGCTGCGCCGCCAGCTCGTCAGCGCCAACGACCTGCAGGGTGCGCTGGCACGCAAGATGGGCTACCCGCTGGTCGATCTGGCGCGTTTCACGCCCGACGAAGGCGCGCTGCGCCTGCTGCACCCCGAGGCGGCGCTGCGCCTGCGCGCCCTGCCGCTGATGAAACGCGGCGGCCGCCTGGTGGTGGCGCTGCAGGACCCGGGCCGGCGCGCCCAGATCGACGAGCTGCAGGCGCTCACCCACTGCCCCATCGCGCCGGCCCTGGCCAGCGAGGCCGAGCTGCTGCCTGCCATCGCGTCGGCCTACCGGCGCCTGGATCCGGCCAACAACGAGGTGGTCACCGCGACCCTGCGCCAGCTGCGCCAGGCCGAACCCGATCTGCTGTCGGCCCCGATGCCGCTGGCGACCGCCCCGGCGCCGCTCGACCGCACCGGCGACCTGCCCGGCGGCGCCGGCGGCGACCGGGCAGCTGCCACGGTCGCGGCGCCGG
>JBJOKY010000387.1:0-4390 GCA_046045865.1 Pseudomonadota bacterium
CAACCCGCCTCGGAGAAGGCCGTGGCCTACGGCAAGCAGGTCGCCGACATCGCCGCCGCCACCCAGGCTGAAGTGACCAAGCTGGCTGAAGCCCAGGTTGCCCAGGCCCAGGCCCAGCTGAGCGCCCTGGTGGAAGCCGCCGCCAAGAACGCCCCGGCCGGCAGCGAAAACGCCGTCGCCGTGTTCAAGAGCGCCGTCGCCAACGCCACCAGCGCCTTCGACACCGTGCAGAAGGCCGCCAAGCAGGCCGCCAGCGTCGCCGAAGCCAACCTCAAGACCCTGAGCGCCAGCGCCGAATCCACCGCCAAGGCTGCCGCCGACGCGGTGAAGAAGAGCACCAAGCGCGCCTGAGGATGACGGGTCATGGGTAGCCCGCGCAGCCCGAGACCCGTTGCTTCCAGCAGCCCACGAGCCCGGCCTGTCCGGGCTTTTTCATTGGCCTAGCCAAACGGCGGATTGCCAGCAAGGAAGCCGGGGAGACCAGCAAGCAGGTCCAAGGTGATGCATCTCCATCCTTCTGCATCGGTGCTAGCGTTGCAAGCATGCGAATTGGCCGGCTGGAGACTCGAGATGAATCGCAACCTTTCGGCGCGGATGGCGCTACCCCTGCTGCTGTCCCTGACCATGGCGGGGCCGGTGATGTCTGACCAAGCCGCACCAGACTCGCGCGGGGCCACGGTCCCGGACGCGCTGCGTTCAGCAGTGCTTGCCGATGCGGTGCGGCGTGCCGGCAACCCCTCCGCACACGCGGCACTGGCAAGTGCAGAACTCGTCACTTGGCCTGATGCCTCCCTGGGCTGCCCGCAGCCGGGCGTGGGTTACACCCAGGCGCTCGTGCCAGGCTGGCGCATGACCGTCCAGGCGGGCGGCGTCTCGCTGCTGTATCACGCCAATCTGCGCGGCACTCGCTGGCTGCACTGCGACGCTGCGCGTGCCCAGGCACCACTTCCCGTGGATCCACGCAGCTGAGAACGGGTCCGCCGACGAAAGAGAAACGCCCCGGGGATTGCTCCGCGGGGCGTCAAGCAAGCGACCGGCAATGCGGTCGCCCTGCGGTGTCGATCGCTGATCAGGGTGTGTCGACGCGCACCAGGGTCGGAGCAGTGGCCCCGGCTTCGCCTCCATACACCACCGAGCCCAGATAACGTGTGGCCGGGGCCAGGTCACTGAAGCTCAGGGACACGTTGCCCGACGTGCCCAGCGTGGCAGCAGCCGGCGCACCCACGGTCATGTTGCCGGTCGCTGTCGCGCCCACGTACCACTCGTGCAGCTTGAACGGCGTCGCCGGACCTGCCGTACCCCAGCCATGGAGATACACGGTCAACACGATGGGGCCAGCCGTGGGATTGGCGAAGGCGAAGTTCACCTCCTCGCCTGACGTGCCCGTGGTGCTCGCGCCCACCAGCGAGGCACCGAGATACACGTACATGTCGATGTCCGCGCCCGGATTCACATCGGCGTCAAAGGTGGCAAAACGTGCGTAGGTGGTGCCAGCAGGGATGGTCACCTGCGCGGCGAAGGTTCCCGTCGGGTCCGCCGGATCAAAGGTCTGATCGGGGTCCTGGGCCACCACGGCCGGCGTCACGGTCGGTGCAACCAGGCCGCGCGCCGTGGCGCTGAAGCTACCCGAATAACCAAACCCGATGTCGTAGGCGACCGGACCACCGTTCGAGGAGACGGTCGCCGGAGCGGCCAGGGCCACAGGCCGGGCAACGATGGGGCTGCGCACCGAATAGCGTTCGTTCGACCAGGTGAGCTGGCCACCGGTGTACGCATTCAGCGGCGCGTCCGTGCGCGTGAAGGTGACCTCGAAACTGCGGCTCTCACCCGGCGGCACCACCAGCACCGCAGGCGACACCTGGACATCGAAGCCGACCATTCCCGCCACGCTTGGCGCCACCGAGATGGTGCGGCGAGTGACGTTGGTCAGGGTGCGCACCACCTTCTGCACGCCCGCGACGGCGCCGATGGCGATCGACGGCACATTCAGGTTGCTCGGGTGGATCGGCGTCACGCCTCCACAGCCACCACCGGGTTCGGCACCACAGATGAAGGCCAGCCAGTCCGCGAAGCCGGAGTCATACACCAGCCCGGGCTCGAACATGCGCGCCGGCTGCACATGGCCGGCACCCTGGCGGAAGATGACCGTGGCACTGGTGTTGGGGCCGTCGAGCACGTCCCCCGCCGTGGTCATCATCGCCGACTTGATGCTTGCGGGTGACCAGTCCGGATGCTTCTCCTTCATCAACGCGGCAAGACCGGCGACATGCGGGCTGGACATCGAGGTACCGCTGTACACAGCGAAGAGTTCGTCGAAGTTGGCCGGCGGAGCCACGCCCGCGACGATGTCCTGCCCAGGGGCAATGATGTCGGGCTTGAGCAGATTGCCGCCGCCCGCACGCAGCGGACCCCGCGAAGAGAACGAGGCCGTGAACGGCGCGGGGGCCGTGTCCACCACCTGGCTCTGACTCACTGTGCCGGAGGCACCAGCGGTCTTGGCATAGGCCAGGATGGCAGCACGACCGGTGTCGGCCACGTGCACGCTGGGCACCGCATGGAAATCGGCGTTCAGAGAGTTGGGCGAGGTATTGACCAACACCATGCCGACACCGCCGGCCTCCAGCACGGCCAGGCTCTTGTTGACGCGAGCACTGACACCGCGGTCACACACCACGATCTTGCCGGCCACCTTGGCCGGATCCAGCGTTGCACCACCGTCGGAGGCGCCGAAACACAGCCGCAGGGCCGTGGGATCGGCACCGGCCAGACCAGCGTCCTCGGCGGCGATCATGGGCGCGCTGACAGCCGCCGCGGCGAACGAGGCACCCGAAAAGGAAACACCATTGCCCAGCGCCACCGAACCGACGCCTTCACGCGAATGGGTGCCCGCCGCCACCGTGGTGACCCAGGGGCCGCCATGGGCCACCGTCGAGGCCGTCGGGCCGGAATTGCCCGCCGAAGTGGCCACGAACACGCCGGCATCGGCCGCGAACAGGAAGGCGATCTCCACCGGGTCGCGGAAGCTCGTCTGGCTGCCACTGACCGAGAAGTTGATGACGTCCACCCCATCAGCCACCGCCTGCTCGATGGCGGCCACGCTATCGGAGTTGAAGCAGGAGCCGCTGGCGGAGTCGTTCGGATCGGTCTGCCAGCAGACCTTGTAGACCGCGATCCGCGCCCGCGGTGCCATGCCGCTGATGCGGCCAAGCACGGCGGCCTGGCCGGTGATGCTGGTGCGTGAGTTGCCTGCCGAGGTGGAGGCCACATGGGTGCCGTGGCCGTTGAAGTCGCGCGGAGAATTGAACTCCCAGGGCAAATTGGCATCGATGCCAGCATCACCGCCCCAGGCGCTGTTGAAGTATCGGGCGCCGACGATCTTGCCGTTGCAGTCGCGGCGATTGAAGTCTTCGCCCGTGATGCAAGTGCCCTTCCATCCACGGAGGCGCTTGTACTCGTGGCGCTCGTTGTTGGCAAAGCTGGGGTGTTCCGGCCAGATGCCGCTGTCGACGATGCCGACGACCACATCCTCACCCTTGACGTCGAACTCTTCCCAGACCCCCTTCTTGCCGTTCAGGCCGAGGAAGGCCGGGGTGGAAGAGGTATCAATGGCGCGCTTCTCGTCCAGACTGACCGAGAGCACATCCTTGCTCATGGCCAACCGCGCGACCTGCGCATCGTCCAGATCTGCGGCAAAGCCGTTGAACACCTTGGTGTAGCGATGAGCCGCCTGCAGCACCCCTGCGGATGCCATCACCTTGTCCTGGCGCGAACGCAAGAAGTCGGAATACCGCGCGACATCCAGATCATCGGCATCCAGCTTCTTTCCCCGCTGGGGCCGAGTGGCCTTGTATCCCTCGACATTGCCGTCGTAAGCGGCGGCCGGTCGCTCGGCCAGCTGCACGATGTACTTGCGTACCTTGGCCGACGTGTCAGCTGCAGCGCGTTGCCGGCCCGGCGCTTCACGCTTGGCGGCGTTTCCGGTCTGCTGCTGCTCAAGCTTGTCGGGAGGCTGGTCACCTGCGGCGTAGGCGGCCATTGCCAGGGTGGTCAGTGCGACCAACGCGAGCCGTGCAGGACGGCTCCATGCCTTGTAGTTCATCTTCGACAACTCCTTGCTGTTATCTGGTCGGCCGAAGCGGCCTCAAAGACGTGCTGGGTGTGCGTTCACCAAGTCGAAAAACGATCGGCGAAGGCCAATTGCTCCACGGCAAACCCCCTGAGTCAATGGGGATCGACGAGAGTTTTCGCGGCTGCGCTCGACCGGGGCCAACCGGGCCGGGGGTGCCATCGCTCCACTGGAACCAATTCCTGCTCGCGCATGTAGCATCCCTTGCCCCTCAGCTCGGCCCGACTGCAGCCCATGAACCCCCGCAAGATCCTCGTCGCCCAG
>JBJOKY010000388.1:0-4381 GCA_046045865.1 Pseudomonadota bacterium
TGTGGGCGGCGCTGGCCGGTTGCGCGCTGGTCGGGCTGGGGCTGGCCAATGTCGTGCCGCTGCTGTTCAGCGCGGCGTCCAGGGTGCCGGGGGTGCGGCCGGCGGCCGGCATCGCCAGCGTCTCGGCGCGGGGTTATGCCGGCCTGATGGCCGGGCCGCCGATGTTCGGCTTCATCGCCGAACGATCCAGCCTGACGGCCAGCCTGTGGCTGGTGGTGGCGTTCGCGCTGATCACGGCCGCCCTGGCCGGGCGCGCGCTGCAGGGCGTGCCGGCCAGCCCGGGCAGTGCGCCGGCGCGTGCGGGGTGCTAGGCTGCGTGCGCCCGGGCCGGGCCCGGCCACCGCCGGCCACCGACTGCGCAGCACGAGGTCGCCTGCCCGCAGGCCTCCAGATGCCTAGCCGCTTCCGACAACCGTCGGACCTGAACTGCACAACGAAAGAGACAGCCGCACCATGTTCAAAGCCATCCTGCTGGAAAAGACCGACGCCGGCTTGCGCGCCGGCCTGCAAGACATCGACGAGGCCCGCCTGCCGGCCGGTGACGTGACCATCGCGGTCGACTACTCGACCCTGAACTACAAGGACGCCCTGGCGCTGACCAACAAGAGTCCGGTCGTGCGCGTGTGGCCCATGGTGCCGGGCATCGACGGCGCTGGCACGGTGGTCGAGAGCTCGCACCCCGGCTGGCAGCCGGGTGACCGCGTGGTGCTCAACGGCTGGGGCGTGGGCGAGACGCACTGGGGTTGCCTGGGCGAACGTGCGCGCCTGAAGGGCGACTGGCTGGTGCGCCTGCCTGCGGCCTTCGACACCCGTCAGGCCGCTGCCATCGGCACGGCCGGCTACACCGCCATGCTGTGCGTGCTGGCGCTGGAGGACCACGCACTGGCCCCCGGCGCCGGCGAGGTGCTGGTGACCGGCGCCACCGGTGGCGTGGGCAGCGTGGCGGTGGCGCTGCTGGCGCGGCTGGGCCACACGGTGGTCGCGGCCACCGGCAAGGCGGCCGAGGCCGACTACCTGAAGTCGCTCGGCGCCACCAGCGTGATCGACCGCGCCGAGCTGGGTGCACCCGGCAAGCCGCTGCAGAAGGAGCGCTGGGCCGGCGTGGTCGACACCCTGGGCAGCCACACCCTGGCCAATGCCTGCGCCCAGACGCGCTATGGGGGCGTGGTGGCGGCCTGCGGCCTGGCCCAGGGCATGGACCTGCCGGCCAGCGTGGCGCCCTTCATCCTGCGCAATGTCACCCTGGCTGGCGTGGACAGCGTGATGGCGCCGCGCGCGAAGCGCCAGCGCGCCTGGGACCGCCTGGCGACCGACCTCGACCCGGCACTGCTCGAATCCATGATCGACCAGATCGACCTGGGCGACGCCGTGTTCGAACGCGCCGCGGCCATCATGGCCGGCGGGTTTTCCGGGCGCACGGTGGTGCGTGTCGGTGCCCGCGCATGAAGCGGCCATAACCCTGGCGTGCAGTGCGCCTCACCTTTCCCGGTACGGCGCGCCGAATATCTCGTACGGGTGCCGGACAGGCACGGTCACCGCACTGGTGCGTGGTTTGCATTTTCCCCGCAAGCTGCCACGGCTTGAATCCGTGAATTAGTCGGCAAATGCCGGCGGGCACGGGCTGGCGATCGGCACAAGGGGTGGTCCATCCCCCCTGATCAGGGGCGCCGGCGTGGGCTGGAAACCACCGATGCCGGGGGGCGGCGGCCTATCATCTTTACATCGCCCCGACCCTCAGACGGCAGCCTGTGTGCAAGTGCAGTGCTGTAAGCCCATGTCCGAAATCTCGACATCCAATTCGCCCGCATTTGAAACGACGCCGCTCGCCAGCGCCTTGCTGACCTTGCTGCAATCGTCTGGCGCACTGGTTGCGGTCAAGGATATGGCGAGTGCCCGGTATATCTACGCCAATACTGCATTTGCACAATTTGCCGGGCGCACGCCGGCCGAGGTGGTGGGCCACGGCGATATCGAGCTGTTTCCCCTGGGCGACGCCGCGGCGATCCGGGCGGCTGACCAGCGCGCCCTGGCCGCCGACGCCCCGAGCGAGGACCAGCACCGCTTCGAGCGCGGCGACGGCAAGCACGAGTTCCGCGCCACGCGCATGGTGATCGGCAGCGACGCCGCGCCCCAGCTGGTGCACGTGTGGTGGGACGAGACCGCCGCGCGCCACGCCCACAGCCAGACCACCACCCAGCTGCAGCAGGCGCTCAAGCAGATCGAGCGCCAGCAGGGCGCGATCGACAACATGGCGCGCGCCAAGGCAGCACCGGCCGCCGCGGCCACCGAGCTGTTCGGCAGCGAGCACTTCGACGAACACGCGCGCCGCGAGCTGGCCCTGTCCAGCCGCGAGCACCGCGAGTTCGCCGTGGCCCTGCTCACGCTCGACCGCGCCGGCGCGCTGGAGCAGCGTTTCGGCGCCGGCGCCGTCAAGCGCGTGATGGACGCGGTGGGCCAGATCCTGCGCACCAACACGCGTGCCATGGACGTGATCAGCCGCGTCGGCAATGACCGCTACGCCATCCTGCTGTCGGGCGTGGGCCTGGCCACCGCCTACACGCGCATGGAGCAGATGCGGCGCCAGTGCGCCACGCACATCGTGGTGCACGACGGCCATCCGCTGGGCTTCGAGGTCTCGGTGGGCATCGCCAGCTTCCCGCACACGGCCGATCACCTCGAGGCGCTCAGCAGCGCGGCCGATGTCGCCTTGCGCGAGGCCGTGCGCCGCGGCGGCAACCGCGTCGCCCTGGCGCCGGTGCCGCTGGGCGAACGCGTCGAGCTGGCGGCCGCCTGAACCCGGCGGCGGCCGAGGGGCAGCAGCCCCTGCGGCTCGGAATTTGCTGCATCGTGTCCATGATGCAGATATGGCACCCCAGCCACACGCCCCCATGACGACGGCATCGCCGGCTCCTGCTCCGGCGCCTGCACCAGCCGCCGACCTGCGCCTGGCCGTCATCACCATGGCGGCGCACATCCCCGACCTGTCCCAGCCCGACGACTGGGTCGAGGCCCTGCGCCTGCGCGCCCTCATCGACGGCCTGCGCCAGGGCGGCTACAGCGTCTGCGGCGTGCTCGGCGCCGACGCCTGGCTGCCCGAGCGCCTGGCCGAGCTGGCACCCGACGTGCTGATCGTCGACGCCGAAAGCGGCGCGCGCGACGCCATCGAACACGTGGTCTGGGCCAGCCGGGATGCGCCGCGGCCCATCGTGCTCTTCACCGACGAACACGACCCCGTCCATGTGCGCGAGGCCGTCGCCGTTGGCGTGGTGGCCTATGTGGTGGCCGGCCTGTCGCCCGAGCGGGTGCGCCCGGTGATGGACGTGGCCATCGCACGCTTCGAGCACGAACGTGGCCTCAAGCGTGAACTGGCCCAGGCGCGCGAGCAGATCGATGACCTGCACCGCGAGCAGCAGGCGCAGGGCGCCGACGGCCTCACGCCGCAGGAGCGCGAGAAGCAACGCCAGCGCGAGCTGATCGACCGCGCCAAGGCCGTGCTGATGCGCCAGCATGCGCTCACCGAGCCGCAGGCCTATGCGCGCCTGCGCAAGACGGCCATGAACCAGAGCGCCACCATCGCCGACATCGCCCAGCGCCTGCTGGACATGGCCGAGCTGTTCGGCTGAAGGTGCGTCCCTGCGCCCGTGAGGGGGTGCTTGGTGCATGCCCTGCGCCTCATGCACCGCATTGAGGCAAGGGCAAACCCTGATCGCACGACAAGCAGGCGCCCGGCCTGCATGGTCTGCCTGGGCGCAGCGTGCAACAGCCCTGGCACGCACCGTGCATGGAACACCTCGTCGCCCAATGGAGGGTGACACCCACCAGGCCGGACACGGCCTGGCCGGAAAGGACAAAGGCGTCCGTTCGGTTCGTCATGCGCTGTGCGCGTGTCGACCCGGCGGGCGCCTTTCTTGTTTTTCCACGCGGTGTCGCTGGCCGGCGGGTCTGCTGCCTACATCGTTACTGCTGCAAGGAGTTTTCGCCATGGTCCGTTCCGCTGCCTCGCCCCGCCTGTTGTCTGCCCCGGCCGCATCGGCCACGGCCCTGACACCCGACAGCACGCCCACCTGGTCGCGCCGCAACGTGCTGCAGGCCATGGTGGGCTCGGCTGGAACGGCGGCCGCTGCCGCCATCGGCACAGGGGTGGGCGCTGCCGTGGTCGGTGGCCTGGGCGCGGCCCTGCCCGGCGGCGCCTGGGCCGCCGGCTCGGACAAGCCCGAGAAGGAGGAGGTGCGCATCGGCTTCATTCCCCTGACCGACTGCGCCAGCGTGGTCATGGCCTCGGTGCTGGGCTTCGACAGGACGTCCGGCATCAAGATCATCCCGACCACGGAAGCCTCCTGGGCCGGCGTGCGCGACAAGCGGGTGAACGGCGAGCTGGACA
>JBJOKY010000389.1:0-4375 GCA_046045865.1 Pseudomonadota bacterium
GCCCAGGCGGCGTCGGCCAGGGTGGGTGGCTCGATGATGAGCAGGCGCGACAGCGGCCAGCCGGCGGCCGCCAGGGCCGGGGCGTGCAGCTGCAGGGGCGGGGCGACGAGGGCGATCTCGCCACCGGCGCGGCCCAGGCGGGCCAGGGCAGGGCCGAGCAGGCGCAGCTCGCCCTGGCCGCCCAGGGGGGGGGCCGTGGTGGCCCGTGCGGGCAGCAGCAGCTCGACGAGGGCGCCGCCGGGCCAGCCGCCGTCGGGCAGCTCGGCGTCGAGCAGGGCGTGGCCGCTGGCGCAGCCGGGCAGGCGGTTGTGGCCCAGGCTGTCGGCGCGCCACAGGGCATGGTCGAGATGGACGGGCAGCGGGGACATCGTGGTAGGCCGACGGAGATCGGTGGGTGGGCCGTTGGCGAGCTGACAACTGTATGCATGTACAGTATTCGGGTCAACGCCTGTCGCGCAACCCCGGGGCTGCGGGGCGTGGACGCTGCGTGCCGGCTGTGCGCCTTGTGGCTGCGGCGGCCTGCGGCCGGCACGGGCGCGCGCTTTGCCCGGGTGTGCTGCCGGCCCGCTGCGCGGGGCCGCGACGATAATCACCCGCTTTGCGGCTGCCCGGCCGGCCTGGCGCCCTGCAGCGATGCAGATCCAGCCGCCGCCGACGGCCCGTCGCGCCGCCTTTTCACCGCATCTCACTGACCAAGCAAGAAGGCCATGGCCCAATACGTTTACACGATGAACCGCGTCGGCAAGATCGTGCCGCCCAAGCGGCAGATCCTGAAGGACGTCTCGCTGTCGTTCTTTCCCGGCGCCAAGATCGGCGTGCTGGGCCTGAACGGCTCGGGCAAGTCCACGCTGCTCAAGATCATGGCCGGCCTGGACAAGGAGATCGAGGGCGAGGCCTACCCCATGCCCGGCCTGAAGATCGGCTATCTGCCGCAGGAGCCGCAGATGGAGCCCGACCAGACCGTGCGCGAGGCGGTCGAGCAGGGCATCGGCGGCGTGCTGGCGGCCAAGAAGCGCCTGGACGAGGTCTATGCCGCCTATGCCGAGGAGAACGCCGACTTCGACGCCCTGGCCGCCGAGCAGGCCGAGCTGGAGGCGGTGATCGCCGCGGCCGGCAGCGAGAACACCGACCTGCAGCTCGAGATCGCCGCCGACGCGCTGCGCCTGCCGCCCTGGGACGCCGTGATCGGCAAGCTCTCGGGCGGCGAGAAGCGCCGCGTGGCACTGTGCCGGCTGCTGCTGTCCAAGCCCGACATGCTGCTGCTCGACGAACCCACCAACCACCTGGACGCCGAGTCGGTGGACTGGCTGGAGCAGTTCCTGGGCCGCTTCGGCGGCACGGTGGTGGCCATCACCCACGATCGCTACTTCCTGGACAACGCGGCCGAGTGGATCCTGGAACTGGACCGCGGCCGCGGCATTCCCTACAAGGGCAACTACAGCACCTGGCTGGAGCAGAAGGAAGAGCGCCTGGAGCAGGAACAGCGCACCGAGGATGCCCGCACCAAGGCCATGAAGCAGGAGCTGGAGTGGGTGCGCAAGAACGCCAAGGGCCGCCAGGCCAAGAGCAAGGCGCGTCTGGCCCGCTTCGAGGAGCTGAGCGACGTCGAGTACCAGAAGCGCAACGAGACCAACGAGATCTTCATCCCGGTGGCCGAGCGCCTGGGCAACGAGGTGATCGAGTTCACCGGTGTGAGCAAGAGCTTCGGCGACCGGGTGCTGATCGACAACCTGAGCTTCAAGGTGCCGGCCGGCGCCATCGTGGGCATCATCGGCCCGAACGGCGCCGGCAAGTCCACGCTGTTCCGCATGATCCAGGGCATCGAGAAGCCCGATGCCGGCGAGGTGAAGGTGGGCAAGACGGCCCAGCTGGCCTTCGTCGACCAGAGCCGCCAGAGCCTGGCCGACGACAAGACGGTGTGGCAGGACGTGTCGGGCGGCCTGGACAACATCGTGGTGGGCAAGTTCGTCATGCCCAGCCGCGCCTACATCGGCCGCTTCAACTTCAAGGGCAACGACCAGCAGAAGCTCGTCGGCAACCTCTCCGGCGGCGAACGCGGCCGCCTGCACCTGGCCAAGACCCTGGCCCAGGGCGGCAACGTGCTGATGCTCGATGAACCGTCCAACGACCTGGACGTGGAAACCCTGCGGGCGCTGGAAGACGCGCTGCTCGAATTTGCCGGCTCGGTGATGGTGATCAGCCATGACCGCTGGTTCTTGGACCGCATCGCCACCCACATCCTGGCCTGCGAAGGCGATTCGCAGTGGGTGTTCTTCAACGGCAACTACCAGGAGTACGAGGCCGACAAGAAGAAGCGCCTGGGCGAGGAAGGTGCGCGGCCCAAGCGCGTGCGCTACAAGGCGCTGCGCTGAGCTTGGCCCATGCCCATGCCTGTGTGGCAAATCGGTTAAATTGAGGTGAAGCGTTGCACACGACGCAGCCACGCATCACCCAGTCGCCACGGAGCCTTCCATGAAGCAGATCACCGCCATCATCAAACCCTTCAAGCTCGAGGAAGTGCGTGAAGCGCTGGCCGAGGTCGGCGTCACCGGGCTGACCGTCACCGAGGTCAAGGGCTTCGGCCGCCAGAAGGGCCACACCGAGCTGTACCGCGGCGCCGAGTACGTGGTCGACTTCCTGCCCAAGGTGAAGGTCGAGATCGTGGTGAAGACCGCCGATGTCGACCGTTGCCTGGAGGCCATCGTCAAGGCGGCCAAGACCGGCAAGATCGGCGACGGCAAGATCTTCGTCACCTCGGTCGAGCAGGTCATCCGCATCCGCACCGGCGAGACGGACGAGGCCGCGGTCTGATCGAATCACTCAGCGCTTGAAACACGACGGGGCCCCTTGGGGCCCCGTTGTCGTTCCAGCCGCCGTGTGGCGGATCAGATGCGGCCGTACTGCGTGGCTTCGCCCGGCAGGGCGGCGGCGGCCAGGCGGTCGAGCAGGCGCCCGGCGTCGTCGTCGACGATGAGCAGGTCATGCTGGCTGGCGTGGATGAAGCCGCTGTCACGCACCTGGCGCATGAAGGCCAGCAGGGCGTCGTAGTAGCCCGCCACGTTGAGCAGGCCCACGGGCTTGGCGTGGTAGCCCAGGTGCTGCCAGGTCCAGACCTCGAACAGTTCCTCCAGCGTGCCGATGCCGCCGGGCAGGGCGACGAAGGCGTCGGCCAGTTCGGCCATGCGCTGCTTGCGCGTGTGCATGCTGGGCACGACTTCCAGCCTGGTCAGACCGGTGTGGCCGACCTCGCGGCGCATCAGGCTGTCGGGGATGATGCCGCTGGCCTGGGCGCCGGCGGTCAGGGCGGCGTCAGCCACCGTGCCCATCAGGCCGACCTTGCCGCCGCCGTAGACGAGCTGCCAGCCGCGCCGGCCGATCTCGCTGCCCAGCGCTGCGGCGGTGGTGGCGTAGGCCGGCAGGTCGCCCATGCGCGAGCCGCAGTAGACGCACAGGCTGAAGGCGCGTGCGGCGCTTGACGGGGTGGTGCTCATGCGATGAACCTCTGCCAGACAATGGTGAGCCAGACGGCGCCGGCCAGCAGCAGGGTGAGCAGCACGGCGGCGCTGCCGTAGTCCTTGGCGCGGCCGGCGAGCTCGTGGTGCTCGAAGGAGATACGGTCGACCACCGCCTCGACCGCCGAGTTGAGCAGCTCGACGATGAGCACCAGCCACACGCTGCCGGCCAGCAGCAGCACGTCCAGCCCGTTGCGCCCCAGCCAGAGCGACAGCGGCAGGGCGACGGCGGCCAGCCAGACCTCCTGCCGGAAGGCGCTTTCATGCCGGTAGCCGCTGCACAGGCCGGCCCAGGAATAACCGGCGGCGTGCAGGATGCGGTCCAGGCCGGTGCGGCCCTTGTGCGGGTTGGTGACGGAACTGGGCATCATGGGCGGCATTGTCGCCGCGAGGTCGGCCATGGCCGGCCGTGCGCTCGCTGGCTCAGGCGTCGGTCGGGGTGCGTGCCAGGCGTGTGCCGCAGAGTTGGTCGTGCAGGAACTGCCGACGTGGCAGCAGCAGGCTGAGCACGATGTAGCCCAGCATGCCCACGGCCAGGGCGCCGTAGATCGAGCGCCCGTCGTGCCAGCCCAGGGCGCCGGCCACCATCAGGCCGGGCAGGAACCACAGCCAGCTAAGCAGGAAACGTGCACAGGCGCGCTGCAGCGTGAGCGGGCCGCCGTCACGTGTGAGCACGCGCACCTGCCAGGTCTTGGTGGCGATGGTCTGGCCGCCATAGGACCAGAAGCCGATGAAGTAGGCCGCCAGCACAAGGAAGAGGATGATCTGCAGCACGGGCCGGCCCTGCAGCGCATGGCGCTGGCCGGCCAGCGGAGAGTAGACGAGGCCGGTGACCATCACCACGCCGAACAGGATCACGCCTT
>JBJOKY010000390.1:0-4360 GCA_046045865.1 Pseudomonadota bacterium
GGGTGCGGGCGTGAGCCCCACGCGCCAGCAGATCTCCCAGGGCGCGCTGGACGGCGTGCTGGGCTACCACGTCGTGCGCGCCCAGCTCACCACGCGGCAGATCTTCTTCAGGACCGTGGGTGAACCACTGGATCTGCGCCCGGTCGAGTATTCGCTGCTCATGCTGCTGCACGCCAACCCGCCCCTGACGCCCAAGCAGCTGGCCCAGGCGCTGGCGCTGTCCTCGCCCAACCTCACCATCCTGCTGGACAAGATGCAGCTGCGCGGCGTCATCGAGCGTGTGCGCAGCCCCACCGACAAGCGCTCGCAGCACATCCTGCTCAGCGAGGCGGGCCGGCAGCTCACCACGCGTGCGCTCGAGCTCACGCCCGGCATGGACGAGGCTCTCAAGCCCGCGCTCAGCGCCGCCGAGCGGGCGATGCTGATGGAGCTGCTGAAGAAGGTGGCGGCCTGCCGGCCCGATCTGCCCGCCAGCGCCACACCGGCAGCGCGGCTAGACTGAGCTGCGACCCACCACCGCGGCCTTGTCACGACCTGTGGCGGGCGCCCCGAAACCGCACGAGACGAGCACCATGCCCCGCCCCATCCTGGCCGAAGCGCAGATCCACCCCGCCGTGCGCGACGCCGTCGCCGCCCTGCACCTGGACATCGTGCAGGAGGTGCAGCAGGCTGTCGCCAGCCACCCCGTGGTGGTGGTCGGCATGGCCTGGAACCCCTTCGTGCCCAAGGCACGCAAGGCGCTGGACGCTGCCGGCGTGCCCCACCACGACCTGGACTACGGCAGCTACCTGAGCGGCTGGCGGCGCCGCAACGCGCTGAAGATGTGGACCGGCTGGCCGACCTTCCCGATGGTCTTCGTGCGCGGCCAGCTCGTTGGCGGCTACACCAATGTCCAGCGCCTGATCGACAGCGGCGAGCTCAAGCACCTGCTGACGCATTGACGGCCTGAGGTGCCGCCCCGGGCCCGCGCCACCACAGCCAGCAACTCCACCACCACCGCCATGCCGCTGAGCCCCGAGCTGCGCCACCTGGCGGTCGACCTGCCTGCCTGCCCGCGCACCCTGCTGCAGTTGCTGCCGCTGCTGGACGACGACGGCGCCAGCCTGGCCGCCATGGCTGCCGTGGTCGAAGCCGACATGGCCCTGGCCAGCGCGGTGGTGCGCACCGTCAATTCGGCCATGTTCGGCCTGCTGCGCCGGGTCGACAGCGTGGGCGAGGCCATGCGCCACCTGGGCATGCACGAGGTGGCTGCGCTCACCTATGCCACCGCGCTGCGCGCCGCCTTCGCACCCACCCCCCAGCTCGACCGCCTGTGGGAGCGCGCCGCACTGCGCGGCCTGCTCATGGGCCGCAGCGCCCCGGCGCTGGGGCTGGAGCCCTGGCGCGCGCACACCGCGGGGCTGTTCGCGCAAAGCGGGCAGGCCGTGCTGCTGGCGCGTTCGGCCGGCGCCTACCTGCCCCTGCTGCAGCGCTGTGGCTGCGACCCGGCTGCCCTGCTGCAGGCCGAACTGGCCGAATTCGGCGTCACCCACGCCGTGTACGGCAGTGCCTTGTGCGCGGCCTGGGGCCTGCACAACGAGGTGGTGAAGTACGTGCGCGAACACGTGGCCGAACCCGCCGGCTGGCAGGTCCGGCCCGAGCCGCTGCGCAACCTGCTGCTGCTGGGCCATCTGGCCGACCAGCTGATCGACGGTGGCGAGCCCGACGCCCTGGCCCGGGCCGCCGCACCCGGCAGCGGCTGGACGGCCGAGCAGCTGCACCTGGCCCTGGCCGCGCCCTGGCGGCAGCTCAGCGCCGCCCGCAGCGCCGCGCCGCGTGAAGGTGGTCACGCTCCCTGACCCGCTGCCTTGCCGCACGCCGGCATAGGGCTTGCAGCATCGACGCCGGAGCGCCCGGCACCGTATGCTGGCACTCAGCTGGTGCAGACCCGCCGCCATGCACCGCCAACCAGCACAGCGAGGATCGTTCATGGCCAGTGATGCTGCCGCCCCCGGCTCCACCCCTTCTGTCACCCGTCCTGCCGCGGCGACTGCACCGCCCGCGGCGCAGGCTACGCCGCGCCACATCCGCCTGACCTCGCACCCCGGTCAGGGCACGACCGGTGCCCCGGCGCTCAAGTGGGGCGCGGCCGAGCCGCTGGAGCGCGGCCCCATCGTCGGCACCACGGTGAACCGCAGCCAGCGCAACGTGATCGGCACGCACAGCGGCAGCTACGGCGTGTACCGCGCCCTGGCGGTGGCGGCCGGCAACCTGACGCGCGGCCACCGCGCCGACCTCACCAACACCTCGCCCACCTCGCTCATCGGCCCTTACGAGCAGTGGGGCGACGCCAGCAAGATGGTCTCGATCGACCCCTGGGGCGCCAGCGTGCAGGCCGTCTACGCCGACTACCTGGCGCAGGGCTACGACATCCGCCCCACCATCGCCGTCACCCAGGCGCACATCCACCTGCCCGAGATCAAGCAGGCCCTGGCCTTCCAGCGCCTGCAGGTGGACGGCAGGATCCTGCTCGAAGACAGCTCGGCCACCGTCACCAAGATCGCCATCGAGCCGGTGTGGTGGCTACCCGGCGTGGCCGAGCGCTTCAAGGTCAGCGAAACCGATCTGCGCCGCGCGCTGTTCGAGGAAACCGGCGGCATGTACCCCGAGCTGGTGACCCGCAGCGACATCGAGGTGTTCCTGCCGCCCATCGGCGGGCAGACGCTCTACGTCTTCGGCAATGCGCGTGACCTGGCCGACCCGAACGTGACGCTCACCGCCCGCGTGCATGACGAGTGCAACGGCTCGGACGTGT
Source organism: Pseudomonadota bacterium (assembly GCA_046045865.1). Taxonomy (GTDB): domain Bacteria; phylum Pseudomonadota; class Gammaproteobacteria; order Burkholderiales; family Burkholderiaceae_C; genus Sphaerotilus. Next base: position 2,795 of record JBJOKY010000390.1, read on the forward strand.
TCGGCTCGGACATCTGCACCTGCCGGCCCTACCTGACGCACGCGATCGAGGAATGCATCCAGGGCGCGCAGAAAGGCGGCGTCGGCCTGATCGCCTACAGCCGCAAGGAGGGCCGCGCCCTGGGCGAGGTCACCAAGTTCCTCGTCTACAACGCGCGCAAGCGCCAGGTGGGCGGCGACTCGGCGGACAAGTATTTCCTGCGCACCGAGTGTGTGGCCGGCGTGCAGGACATGCGATTCCAGGAGCTGATGCCCGACGTGCTGCACTGGCTGGGCATCAGGAAGATCCACCGCCTGGTGAGCATGAGCAACGACAAGTACGACGCCATCACCGGCAGCGGCATCGAGGTGGGCGAACGCGTCAAGATCCCCAACGAGCTGGTGCCGGCCGACGCCAAGGTCGAGATCGAGGCCAAGATCGCCGCCGGCTACTTCACCGACGGCAGCGTGCCCGATGAAGCCCGGCTCGCCGCGGTCAAGGGCCGCGACCTGGTCTGAGCGGGTCGCACATGCCCATGGCCGACACCACGTCACCCCCATCCGCCGCCGCGTCGACCGCCGCCGCACCCTCCGCCGACGACTGGCAGCGCGCCCTGTTGCGCCTGCGCCAGCCGGCCACCATCCGCCAGCGCTGCGCGGCCATCGCTGCCCATGTGAGCGCAGGGCGCTCGCCTCACTTCACGCTGGAACGCCACCGCCTGCCCGCCGTGGCCCAGCGCATCGCGCGGCTGACCCAGGCGCGCTTTCCCGACCTGGTGATTCCGTACCACAGCCGCTGGCGCCACTTCGAGGCCGGCGGGGTGGACCGCAAGGCCCTGCTCGACGACGCCCTGCGCACCCAGACCATCGCTGGCCTGCGCATCGCCACGGCGCGCGCACGCATCGACCTGACGCTGATCAGCGTGCTGCTCGACGCCGGTGCCGGCCCGCAGTGGCGCTACAGCGAGGCACGCAGCGGCCAGCAGTTCGCACGCAGCGAAGGCCTGGCCGTGGCCAGCTTCGACGCCTTCATGGCTGGACGTTTCTCGTCCAGCACCGAACTGCCGCTGCAGGTGGACGCCACCGGCCTGCTGGGCCTGCGCACCCACGACCTGGCCGAGATCTTCCAGGTCAGCCGCAGCAATCCGCTCGTCGGGCTGGAGGGCCGGGTCGAGCTGCTGCACCGCCTGGGCGAAGCCCTGCTGGCGCGGCCCGACCTGTTCACGCCCATCGGCCGGCCGGGCCAGCTGATACACGCCTTCGTCGGCAGCGACGAGGCCGACTTCGTCCACCCGCCCACGGTGCGCGCGGCGCAGATCCTGGGCCTGCTGCTGGAGGCCTTCAGCGCCATCTGGCCCAGCGGCCAGCGTTTCGGCCCGCCCGACGCGCTGGGCCGCCCGGCCCTGCCGCTGGGTGACGCCTGGCCGCACCCCGCGGCGCAGTCGGCGGGTAATGCGTTCGGCACGCCCGACGCCGGCTGGGTGCCCTTCCACAAGCTCAGCCAGTGGCTGAGCTATTCGCTGCTGGAGCCCTTCGAGTGGGCCGGCCTGACGGTCACCGGCCTGGACGAGCTGACCGGCCTGCCCGA
>JBJOKY010000391.1:0-4359 GCA_046045865.1 Pseudomonadota bacterium
TGCGCCTGGGTGCGGGCGTCGTCCAGGCCCTTCAGCTCGGCCAGGGCGAAGGCCGCGGCCATGAGCTTGACCAGGTCGGCGCTGTCCAGGCTGCCGTAGGCATGGGTCAGCGCGTCCTGCAGCTCGGCGAAGTTGGCGGCGCGGTCGACCAGCGCCTGCACCTGGGCGCCGAGCGTGGCCCAGGCCGGCGCGGCCGCGGCGCCCAGCTGCTGCAGCTCGGCGGTGGTGGGGTCGGCTTCGGCCGCCCCGCGGGCTTGCGCCAGCGCGGCCTCGGCAAACGCGGCGCCGGCTGAACTGGCCTTGCCGACCGGGCCGGCGAGCTGGCCAGGGCCAGGGCCTTGTCCGGGGCCCGCCTCGGGCAGCAGGTCGCCTTCCTGGTAGCCATAGGCGCGCATGAAGTAGGCGTTAGAAAACCGCGCCCCGGCGTCGTGGTTGCTCTTGTCGCGCTGGGCCTGCAGATCGTCGCGCGCCTGCTGGTCCCACAAGCTGAACACGGGCGCGGCGCTGCCGGGCCAGTTGATGTCCACCATCCAGCGGATGAGCTGGTTGACGGCCGCGGCCACCACCTCGGCGTCGGCGTCGCGCAGGTCTTCGGCGACATCGAGGCCGGCGCTGGCGCTCGCCTTGTTGCTGCTGGCCTCCATCGTCTGGTTGGTGCCGGTCAGCACGATGCTGATCTCGCTGCGGCAGTGCAGCACCAGGCGCTCGTAGAGATCGGCGCTGGCGCTCTTGCCGGCGGATTCGATCAGCTCGACGCTGCCGTCGTCAGGGATGGTGCCCACGCCGTCCTGGATCAGGCCTTCCAGGCCGGCGAGCATGGCGGCCACCTCGGCGGGCTGGCTGCCGCGCGGCAGCTTGCCCAGTGCGAAGGCGGAGCCGAACTTCTCGGCGAAGGTCAGCCAGAAGCGCTTGCCGCCCTTCATGAAGATCACCGGCCAGTAGCACAGCGCCAGGTCGGGCTGGCCGTAGGGGTTCTGGTAGGTCGGATCCTGGCGCGGCAGCAGGAACTTGCGCTCGGGCAGCAGCTCGCCTTCCAGCGGCACGGCCTTGGTCTTCAGGCGCAGGCGGTTGTCGGGGTCGAAGCAGAACCACTCGGGCGGCTTGGCCTGCACGTCGGCCGGCAGCACGCCGCCGGGCTGGCCGCGCCAGGTGATTTCCAGGGGCTGGTAGCCGAACAGCACGGCTTCGAGCGCCTGGCCGATGATGCGCTCCAGGTCGAGCGCCGCCAGCGCGTCCTGCACCGCCTTGTGCACCCGGGCCGGCGCCTGGGCGCGGTCCAGCCCCCACTGCATGGCCTTCACGGCCGCCTTGCGCCGGCGAATGCAGGCGCCCACGTGGCTGTCTCGCGCGATGGTGCGATAGGTGCTGATGTCAATGCCCCGCTCCTTCAGGATCGGGTCGGGGTTGGGCAGCACCAGGCCGAAGGCCGAGAAGTCCAGGGCCCGCACGCGCGTGGCGAACTCGCCGTCGGCGGCCGCGCGGGTGCTGGCGGTGAAGGGGGCAGCAGTGGCCATGATGATGAAGGGGGGGAGGTGATCCGGGTTCGGGGGTCAGTAGCCGCGCAGGTCGACCCGGCGGGCCGCGCGCAGGCCGGGGCGGCTCATCACCTGGGCGACGCCGCCCAGGCCGGTGGTGGCGGCCATCCACAGCATGTGCAGGGCGTCCGGGCCGTCGTCGTGGTCGGCCTTGGGGAAGTGGCGCAGTTGCTCGATGAGCGTGGCCTGGCTGGCGTGCAGGCGGATCAGGCCGTTCTTGACGTGCGGCTGCAGGGTCTCGATGCGCAGCAGTTTGTCGGCGATGGGCTGCACCGCGCGCGCCGGCACCGGCACACCGGCGGCGGCGCTGCGCTTGATCAGCTCGGTGCGCAGGAACTCCTGGAACTGCACGGTCTCCACCACCCACAGCAGGCAGCGGTATTCGCGCTGCAGCTCGATCACGTCGCTGATGATGCGGTCGGGCAGGCGCTTCCTGATGCCGGCTTCCACCACGTCGAGCACGCCGGTTTCGCGGTTGAAGCCGCCCACCAGCAGCGCCGAGGGGTCGCGGCTGGCGCCGGCCTTGCCCAGGCTGGGGTCGCACGCGCCGTAGAACTGCCACTGCGCCAGGCGGTTCACCCAGAACTGGATGACCCCGGAAAACGGCGCGTTCTCGCCCGCGGCGGGGTCGTTCTGGTACTCGCTGTCGAAGGCGTCGTGTCCGTCGCGGGCGCGGATCTTCATGAGCGCCAGCACCGGGCGGGCCAGCCAGCTCACCACGGCGCCGGCCTCCATCTCGGCCTGGTGCGCGGTGTGGAAGGCGTCGGCCGCGGCCTCGCCCTCGTTGCGCAGCAGCTCTTCCCAGCGGTCCCACAGGTCCATGCTGTCGGGCCACTGCAGCAGGGCCTTGAAGCGCGCGGCGCGCCACATGCGGTTGTCCAGCGTGCGGCTGAGCACCGAGTCGTGGTGCAGGATGGTGCCGATGTAGACCACGTCGAACTTGCCCACCGCGCCGCCCAGCGGCAGCACGGTCTTGGTCAGCCAGGCCTGCAGCTTGTCGCGCTGCTCGGGGTTGCGCACCTGCTCGTCGTTCTCGATGTCGTCGAGCACGCACAGGTCCGGGCGGTTCGGGCCGTGGCGCAGGCCGCGCAGCTTCTTGCCCGAGCCGGCCACCTGCACCTTGGCGTCGCCGCGCGTCACGATGGTGCCGCTCTGCCACACCCGGCCCTGGCCGCAGGCCTCGGGGAAGTCCATGGCCAGGCGCGGATTGAACTCCAGCTCGGCCTTGATGGCTTCGAGCATGGGGTAGGCCTGGTCGATGCTGTCCATCACGATGACCGGGTACTTCTTGCGTCCGGTGACCAGGCACCACAGCACGAACAGCTGGCTGACCAGGGTGCTCTTGGCCTCGCCGCGCGGGGCGGCGATGGCGTCGGTCTCGCTCTTGCCGCTGCCGACGATCTCGACCAGGCGGCGGAACAGGTACTTGTGCAGCTCGCTCTTGTGCGGGCTGCGGATGTAGTGCGGAAAGTAGGTGTTGACGAAGGTGTCGAAGTCCGCGGTCGCCGCCTTGCGCCGCGCCGCACAGGCCAGCGGATCCGGGTCGAAGCCCGACACCTGCGCCTCGATGCGCTGGCGCAGCTGGGCGGCAAACGCCACCAGGTCGGCGGCGGCTTGCTTGGGCGTTAACTTGGTGTCGCGGACCATCTTCTTGACGTCAGGAAAATGGCTCAGCGCTCGCCGCGGCTGTAGGCGTCCATCGCCGTCAGGGCCGCCTCGGCCGCGCCGGGCTGCAGGCGCACCAGCAGCTCGACGAAGGCCTTCACGGCGCCGGTCTCGATGGCCAGGCGGTCGCTCTCGGGCATCAGGCGCTTGGCGGCGGCCTGGGCCTTGCTCAGGGCGTCGGCCAGCACGGCGATGGACTTGGTGGCGTCGATCGGGTCGAGTTCGCGGTCGTCGGCCAGACGATCCATGATGGCCTCGCAGCGCAGGATGACACTGGCGGCCACGCGGCCCATGGCCTGGTCGAAGCCGCCGCCGCTCACGATCAGGCTGGCGCGCTGGAACTTGTCCCAGTCGTCGCCGGCCGCGGCGGCCGCGGCCTTCCAGCGCCGGGCGCTGTCGAGCGACACGCCGTGCTTTTCGGCGGCCTGCTCGATGGGCAGGCCGCCCAGGTAGGCCGCGCGCACGGCCATGCGGGTGTCTTGCGGGTGGGCCATGGCAGCTCTCAGCCCCCGGACGCCGGCCAGGCGGCATCGCGGCGCGCCACGTCCTGGCCGCGCTCGGTGGCCTGCACCTGGTCGCCCTGCAGGCGCACCAGCTCCTGCTCGGCCAGCCAGGACAGATCGCCGCGCACCAGGTCGCGGCTCACGGCCAGGCTGTGCACCCGGCCCATCTCCTGGTGCAGCTCACGCACGGTGGCGGTGGCCGCCGGCATGAAGGCCAGCGAGCACAGCAGGGCGTAGCGGCGGGCGTCGGTGTCGGTCTTGGTCGGCATCACAGGGTCTTCATCAACTGGTTGAGCATCAGGCGCAGGTTGGCGTTCATCTGGTCCATCTCGCCGGCCAGGCGCTCCACCTGCTGGCGCGTGGCGTTGAGCTGGGTGTAGATGGCGGCCAGGTCCTCGTGCTTGGGCGCGCTGGCGGCGTGCGAGTCCAGCCGCTCGATGCGCAGCGCCTGGTCATGCAGTCGCTGCTCGAAGCTGCTGTCAATCGCCTCGATGGCGTCCTTCAGGGCCGCGCCCATCTCGTCGACCTTGGTCGCGGCGGCCTTGCTGCGGTTGGACAGCATCACCGCCAGCGTGATCAACAGATTGGTGGCGGCGATGGAGGCGATGAAGGTCTCGTAGGTCGTCATGGGTGGGCGGCGCTGGGGTGGGTGAGTG
>JBJOKY010000083.1:0-13687 GCA_046045865.1 Pseudomonadota bacterium
GGTCGCGCATCAGGCGCTCGTCGTCGGCCAGCACGGCGCGGGCCGTCACAGGCGGGGCGGGCGGCGCGCCGGTGGCCGGCGCGCCAGGGGTGTCAGAGGCTTGCATGGCGCGATGCTAATGAATGCATGCAGCCGGGGTATGCCGCCAGGGCCGGGCGCCTGCCCGCGCTCAGGCCAGGCGGCCGGGCCGCGGGCCGGCCAGCAGCCGCCAGCCGCCGCGCACCAGGGCGCTCAGCAGCCGGCTTGCCAGCCACAGGGCGAACAGCAGCGGCGACAGCAGCAGCGCCACGCCGGCCAGCACGCCCAGCACCAGCAGCAGCGGCAGACCGACGCCGCCCAGCGCCACCGCCAGCACCAGCAGCACCAGCACAAGGACCAGCACCAGCGGCACGGCCAGCAGGCCCAGCAGGCTGAACACGCCGGCCAGCACCAGCAGGCACAACACGCCGGCCGCCGCCAGCAGGCCCAGGGCCGGGCCCAGTCCGAGGTGGATGGTCGTGCTCATGCGTGGGCTCCGGCCACAGGCCTGTAGGGCAGAGACAGGGTGATCAGGGTGCCGCCGCCGGGGTTGTCGCCCACCTGCAGCTGGGCCTTGTCGCCGTACAGCAGCGCCAGGCGTTCGCGGATGTTGGCCAGGCCCACGCCGCCGCCGCCACTGCCGGCCGGGCGCTCGCCGGGGGGCGCTGCGTCATCCGCGCCGGGTTCGTGCTGCGGCAGGCCCACGCCGGTGTCGGCCACCGAGACGACCAGCCGGCCGTGCACGATCTCGGCCTTCAGGTCCAGCCGCCCGCCCTCGGGCTTGGGCTCCAGGCCGTGGCGGATGGCGTTCTCGACCAGGGTCTGGATCATCATGGGCGGGAACTCGGCCGACAGCAGGCCCTCGGGCACCTCGATGCGGCTGTCCAGGCGTTCCTCCATGCGCACCTTCAGGATCTCGACATAGGGCCGCACCATCTCCAGCTCGCGGCCCAGGTCGCGCACGCCACCGTCGCTGGCCTCGCGCAGCGTGGGCATGCTGGCGCGCAGCAGCGCGATCAGGTTCTTCTGCATGCGGCTGGCGCGCGGCGGGTCGGTCTCGATCAGGTGGTCGATCGACGCCAGCGTGTTGAACAGGAAGTGCGGCTCGACCTGCGCCTGCATGGCGGCCATGCGCGCCTCGATGATCTGGCGCTTGAGCGACTCGGCCTCGGCCGTCTCGGTGGCCTTCTCGGCCACGACCTGCGCCTGGGCAGCCTGCACCTCGGCCTGCAGCCGGCCCTTGTAGGTGATCTTCAGGATGGCCGAGGCGGTGATCCACAGCAGCGCCAGTTCGGGCAGGAAGTCGCCCAGGTGGATCTGGTGGGTGCGCACCTGGTGGCCGCCCGGGCTGGCGGCGTCCTCCATGGCGTCGCGTTCGGCCTCGCGGCGGGCGTCCTCGGCGTCGCGGCGCGCCTCGTCGGCATCTCGGATGGCCTCGACGATGGCCTCGCGCGCTTCCTGCACGGCGTCGCGCACGGCCTGGCTGTCGGCGCCGGGCGGCAGGCGGATCTCGACCGACGGCGCCGCGGAGTTGCTGGCTGCGGCCGCCGCCGCACTGGCTGCAGCGCTGGCCGCGCTGGCTGCAGCGCTGGCCGCCGCTGCTGCGGCACGCGGCGCGGGCGTGATGCGGATGCCGCGTTCGTCGATGGTGATCGACAGTCCGTCCTTGTCCTTGCCGTCGGACTTGTCAGCCTTGGGCGCCTTCTCGATCAGGATGGCCGGATCGCGGCCGTGCCGGCGTGCGCCGCCGGGCGCATGGCCGTCGTCCACCGAGATGACCTCGGTGAAGCGCCAGCTGAAGGGCGGGATGTTCTGCAGCATGTTGGCCAGGATGATGAGCAGCAGCGACAGCACCAGGAAACGCCGCCAGCTGATGCCGACCAGCCAGGTGCCGTAGCCGTGGTAGCCGCGCATGAAGGCGGCGCTGACGCGTTGCCAGCGTGGGGGGGTGAGGGGGGTGGTGGGGTGCATGGCGGCACTGTAGGGTCGGGCTGGCGCGTGCTCCAGCAGCAGGCGACGAAGTGCAGCCGGCGCGGCCTGCGCTGCAGATCATGCGGATGAACCGCAGGCGGCCGGTGTGCGCCGCCGTGTGCCGGCGCGGCGTGCGGCGCGTCAGGCCAGCGCCTGCACGATCATCTGCACGCGCTGGCGGCCGTTGTACTCGTCCAGCGCGATCTGGTAGGCCAGCCGCACGCGGTCGGCCACCGGTTCGGCCTGGCCGAACCAGATCGCGTCGCGCAGGGGCGCCGCGCCCCTGGCCTGGCCGGCCAGGCGCAGGCTGAGCTTCAGGTGGCGCTCGCCCACCAGGCGCTGCTGCAGCACGTCGAACTCGTCGACGAAGAGCGGCGCCTCGAAGGCCTGGCCCCACACCTGGGCGTCCAGCAGGGCGATGGTGGCGGGCTCGAAGTACTGCGCCGGCAGCGGCCCGTCGGTGGCCAGGCGGCGCTGCAGCGTGGCGGCGTCCAGGCCGGCGCTGGCCACGGCCTGCAGCTCGGCGGCGAAAGCTTCGTAGTCCGCCTCGGCGATGGTGCAGCCGGCCGCCATGGCGTGGCCGCCGAAGCGCAGCAGCAGGCCGGGCTGGCGCTTGGCCACCAGGTCGAGCGCGTCGCGCAGGTGAAAACCCGCGATCGAACGCCCCGAGCCCTTGAGCAGCCCGTCCGCGCCGCGTGCGAACACGAAGGTCGGGCGGTGCAGGCTGTCCTTCACCCGTCCGGCGACGATGCCGACCACGCCTTCGTGGAACTCGGGGTCGAACAGCACGACGGCCGCCGGCGCGCTCTCGCCCTGGCGCGGCAGCAGGGCCTGCAGCATGGCCTCGGCCTGCTCGCGCATGCCGGCCTCGACGTCGCGGCGCTCGCGGTTGATGGCGTCCAGCCGGCCGGCCAGCTCGGCGGCCAGCGCCGCGTCGTCGGTCAGCAGGCAGGTGATGCCCAGCGTCATGTCGGCCAGGCGGCCGGCGGCGTTCAGGCGCGGGCCGATGGCAAAACCCAGGTCCTGCGTGCCGGCGCGTTCGGGCTTGCGCCCGGCCGCGGCGAACAGCGCCGCCAGGCCGGCGCCCAGCCGGCCGCTGCGCATGCGCTTGAGGCCTTGCGCGACCAGGCGGCGGTTGTTGGCGTCGAGCCTGACCACGTCGGCCACCGTGCCCAGGGCGACCAGGTCGAGCAGCGCGTCCAGGCGCGGCTGGCTGGCGGCGTCGAACACGCCGCGACTGCGCAGCTCGGCGCGCAGCGCCAGCAGCACGTAGAACATCACGCCCACGCCGGCGATGGCCTTGCTGGCAAAGCCGCAGCCGGGCTGGTTGGGGTTGACGATGACGTCGGCCGCCGGCAGCACGACCTGGCCGTCGAGCACCGCCGGCAGGTGGTGGTCGGTCACCAGCACCTGCATGCCCAGGGCGCGGGCGTGGTCCACGCCCTCGACGCTGGCGATGCCGTTGTCGACCGTGACCAGCACCATGTCGGCGGCGCGCCGCCCCGGGGCCTGGGCCACGGCCAGGTCGACGATGGTGGGCGTGAGGCCGTAGCCGTGCACCGCCCGGTCGGGCACCACATAGGCCAGCTGGCCGGGCCGCGCGCCCAGCAGCGTCAGGCCGCGCAGGGCGACGGCGCAGGCGCTCGCGCCGTCGCAGTCGTAGTCGGCCACGACGACGATGTGCTTGTGCGCCGCCAGCGCATCGGCCAGCAGCACGCCGGCCTGGGCCGTGCCCAGCATGTCCGACGGCGGCAGCAGGCGCGCGGCGGCGTCGTCCAGCTCGTCGCTGCTGCGCACGCCGCGGGCGGCGTACAGGCGCGCCAGCAGCGGGTGCACGCCGGCCTGCTCCAGCGCCCAGCACGGCCGCGGCGGCACGTCGCGCACGCTGATCTGCAGCGCGGCGCTCATAGCTGCTCCAGCACAGGGCGCACGGCGACGCTGGCCGGGCCCGTGAATCGCGCCAGCAGGCGGCGCCAGGCCGGGCGGGCGGTGCCCGGGCTGCGCCAGTGGCGCGCGTGGCGTTCGCCGCACAGGGTCAGCCCCACGGGCTCGCCGGCCTGGGCGCGGGCGAGCAGGTCGGCGACGGGACCGGCGTCCAGCGCCTGCCAGGCCGCCACCCAGGCGGCCCAGTCGCCGCCCAGCAGCGGCGCGCCCAGGCGTGCATCCACCACCAGGTCGGCCGGCAGCGGCGCCACGGCGGCCGGGCCGGTGCCGCCCAGCCAGAAGGAATTGACCGGCAGGTGGCGACGCGCCAGGCGGGCGTCGTTGACCGGGTGTTCGTGCAGCAACATCTGCACCTCGACCTGCAGGCGACGCAGCAGCCTGGCCTCGGCGCCGCGCGGCAGCCACAGGTCGATGCTGCGGCCGATGACACGGTCGATCGACGCCGCCGCCAGGCCGTGCAGCGTCGCGTGGCTGGCGTACCAGCGCAGCGGCGCGCCCCAGCTGACGCGCCAGCCGGCCGCCTCGAAGCCGGGGCGCACGGCCTCGAACAGTGCGCGCGACTCCTCGGCGCCCAGTTCCAGCTGCTGCGGGTCGATCAGGCTGACCTGCTCGGTGCCGACCTGCCAGTGCACCGGCGTGAGCAGGGCCAGGCCGGCCTCGGCCGGCGTGCGGGCGCCGGGGTGGGCCAGCGCGGCGGCGGACAGTCCGTCCTGCGCCGCCCACCAGGCGGCCAGCGGCCAGTTGCCGTCGCGCCCGGGCCAGCCGGCCAGCGCGGCCAGGGCGGCCTCGTGCGGCAGGCTCAGGCGGTATTCGGGATCGTCGGCGTCGTCGGCGTCGGCGTCGTTGCCGGCGGGTGGCGCGGCTGAGGCTGCGGCGGAGGCTGCGGCTGCCGGGGCGGGCACCGGCAGCGCCTGCGGCTGCAGCCGCGCCAGCAGCTCGGCCAGCTGCGGCAGGGCCAGCATCTGCAGGGCGGGCCGGGCGGCCTCGCCCAGGGCGCTGGCGTGGGGGATGAGCAGGTGCATGGGCGCGGATTATCGGGAGCGCGACGCGCCCGGGGCGTGGGCTAGCATGCGCCCATGAACTGGCCCTACGAAGCAAGCATAGGTTGGCGCTACACCCGCGCCGGACGCGCCGGGCGGCGCAACGGCTTCATCTCCTTCATCTCGGGCGTGTCCATGCTGGGCATCGCGCTGGGCGTGGCCGCGCTCATCATCGTGCTCAGCGTGATGAACGGTTTCCAGAAGGAGGTGCGCGAACGCATGCTCAGCGTGATCGCGCATGCCGAGGTGTTCGACGCCAGCGGCGCGCCGCTGGCCGACTGGCAGGCCCTGGCCGCACAGGTGCAGCAGCACAAGGCGGTGCGGGCCGTGGCGCCCTTCGTGGCCTCGCAGGCGCTGATCGTGCGCGGCGAGGACATGCGCGGCGTGATGGTGCGCGGCATCGACCCCGCCGTCGAGGCCGGCGTGACGCCGCTGGCTGCCCAGCTCAAGGACGACGTGCTGGCGCGCCTGACGCCCGGCAGCTGGAAGGTGGTGCTGGGCATCCAGCTGGCGCGCAGCCTGGGCGTGGAGGCGGGCGACGTGATCACCGTCGTCACGCCCGGCGGCCAGACCACCCCGGCCGGCGTGGTGCCGCGCCTGAAGCAGCTCACCGTGGCCGGGGTGTTCAACGCCGGGCATTACGAATACGACTCGGGCATGGCGCTGATGCACATCGACGACGCGGCACGCCTGTTCCGCAGCGGCGGCCCGCAGGGCATCCAGCTGCGCCTGGCCGAACAGAACCAGGCGCGCGAGGTCGGCCTGCAGCTCGGTGCGCTGCTCGGCCAGCGCTACCTGGTGCGCGACTGGACCCGCACCAACGCCGCCTGGTACGACGCGGTGCAGATCGAGAAACGCATGATGGCCATCATCCTCACCCTGATCGTGGCGGTGGCGGCCTTCAACCTGGTGTCCACGCTGGTGATGACGGTGACCGACAAGCGCGCCGACATCGCCATCCTGCGCACCCTGGGCGCCAGCCCGCGCTCGGTGATGGCGATCTTCATGGTGCAGGGCGCCGCCTCGGGCGTGATCGGCACGATTTCGGGCGTGGGCCTGGGGCTGCTGGTGGCGTGCAATGTCGACATCATCGTGCCGGCGATCGAGCGGCTGCTCAACGTCAGCTTCCTGCCCGGCAGCATCTACCTCATCACCCGCATGCCCAGCGATCCGCAGGGCAGCGACATCGTGCCCATCGCCGTGATCTCGCTGTGCCTGGCCTTCGTCGCCACGCTGTATCCGAGCTGGCGCGCCAGCCGCGTCAACCCGGCCCAGGCCCTGCGTTATGAATGAAGCTGCCCGGAATGCAGCGACGGCCGCCGTGCCGGCTGCCCCCGCTGTCAACGCCAGTGCCAGTGCCAGTGCCAGTGCCAGTGCCAGTGCCAGTGCCAGCGCCGACGCCTCCGTGGTGCTGCGCGCCACGGCGCTGCACAAGCGCTTCGTCGAGGGCCGCGGTGCCGAGGCGCTGGACGTGACCGTGCTCAGCGCGGTCAGCCTGCAGGTGGCACGTGGCGAGACCGTGGCCGTGGTCGGCCCCTCGGGCTCGGGCAAGAGCACGCTGCTGCACCTGCTGGGCGGGCTGGACGCGCCCAGCAGCGGTCAGGTCGAGCTGATGGGGCGCCCCCTGGGCCGCCTGAGCGCGGCCGAGCAGGGCCGGTGGCGCAACCTGCACCTGGGCTTCGTCTACCAGTTCCACCACCTGCTGCCTGAATTCAGCGCGCTGGACAACGTGGCCATGCCGCTGCGCATCCGCCGCATGCCGGTGGCCGAGGCGCGTGCGCAGGCGCGCGAGATGCTGCAGCGCGTCGGCCTGGGCGACCGGGTCGGCCACCGGCCGGCCCAGCTCTCGGGCGGCGAGCGCCAGCGCGTGGCCATCGCGCGCGCCCTGGTCACCCGGCCGGCCTGCGTGCTGGCCGACGAACCCACCGGCAACCTCGACCGCCACACCGCCGACAGCGTGTTCGCGCTGATGACGGGCCTGGCGCGCGAGCAGGGCACGGCCTTCGTGGTGGTGACGCACGACGCCAGCCTGGCGGCGCGCTGCGATCGAAGCATCGAGCTGCAGCGCTGAGCGCGTCGCCGGGGTGGCGCGGCCGGCGGCGTACCTGACGCCTGACGCGCCGGGCGGCTCAGCTCGCCGGCCGCAGCGTCGCCAGCCGCTCGCCCAGCATGTCGCGCAGGCCCTGGCTGAGCTTGCCGGCCACCGCTGCCGCGGCCGGCCGGCGGTACATGGCCTGGAAGACGCCGCGCAGCGCCTCGGCATCGACGGCGGCGTCGGCCGCGGCGATCTCGTCGTCGCTGCGCAGCCGGCCGAGGTGGAACAGCTCCTGCGCCGCGGTCTCCATGCGCCGCATCGGGCGTTCGCGAGCGCGCAGGCGCCGCACCGCCATCTGGTTGCGTGCGCGCTGCAGGTCGGTCGGGTCGATGCGCTCGGCCTGGCGCGCCAGCAGGGTGACCAGCTCGCGGCTGAGCTCGTCGAGCTGGCCGGGCGTGGTCGAGGCCTCGATGACGAACTGGCCGGCCAGCGGGCCGATGTCGGCCGAACAGGCGGCGTAGTAGACCAGGCCGCGGCGTTCGCGCAGCTCGTGCAGCAGCGGCGAGCTCATGCCTTCGCCCAGCAGCACGGCGGCCAGGGCCGAGGCGGCGTCGGCCTGGCCCAGCGCGGGCAGCGGAAAGCCGACCACCAGATGGCTCTGGCTGCTGCCGGCCTGGCGGCGCGTGCGCACGCCGCCGCCGTAGACCGGTGCAGCGACCAGGTTGGGCACACCGGCGGGCAGGGCGCCGAAGGCCTGCTCCAGCGGCGCGAGCAGCGCGGCCGGATCGATGCCGCCGGCCACGCAGACGATGACGTTGGCGCCGCTGTACTGCCGGCCCACGTAGGCCTGCAGGTCGGCCTGGGTGAAGGCCTCGATGCAGCGGCGTGCGCCGATCACCGGGCGGGCCATGGCGTGGCGGCCCCAGCAGGCGGCGTCGAAGAGCTTGAAGGCGGTGGAGACCGGGTCGTCCTCGTCCTCCAGCACCTCCTGCAGGATGACCTGGCGCTCGCGCTCGAGCTCGTCGGCCGGGAAGCTGCTGTGGCACACGATGTCGCCCAGCATGGTGATGAACTCGCCCGCGTGGGCCGCCAGGCCGCGCAGGTGGTAGGCGGTGTGGTCCTTGTCGGTGTGGGCGTTGACCTCGGCGCCCAGCAGCTCGGCCTGCAGGTTGATGGTGCGGCAGTCGCGGCTGGCCGTGCCCTTGAAGGCCATGTGCTCGACCACATGGCTGATGCCGCTCTGGCGCACGCTCTCGTGCACGCTGCCGGTGCGCACGAACACGCTCACGCTGGCGCTGCGCAGCTGCGGCATGACGATGGCGACCAGCCGCACGCCGTTGGCCAGGGTGTGCACCTGGATCGACTCGGCGGGTGCGGGGGTGGGGGTGGGCGGGGGCGGGGGCGGAGGGGTCGTCTTCATCGTGGCAGGCGGCAGGCGGGCGAGCGAGCGAGCGGGCGGGCGGGCGGGCGGGCGCCGATTGTGGGCCTGAAAAAAATAGACCCCGGTGCGATCGCAATGTCGCGCCGGGGTCGAATCCGTTGTACTGTCGAGGTACAAACGAAAGGCTCGCGTGCAGTATTGCCGCTGCGGCGCGGCCCCGCAAGCAGATGACCCCCCCTGAATGGGTGGAATCGCATCGATTTGTACGGCGTCTTGCGAATGCAGCCCGCTCAGCGGTCGCCCACCACCAGTTCCTGGTCGTCGTGGTACAGCGCCGCGATGCGCACGATCTCGGGCTCGATGCTGGCAAAGGCGTCGAACACGAGCGGGTCGAAGGTGCCGCCGCGGTAGCTGCGCATCATGGCCATCGAATCCACGTGGCTGAACGGCGGCTTGTAGCAGCGCCGGCTGATGAGCGCGTCATACACGTCGGCCACCGCCATGATGCGTCCGGCCAGCGGGATGTCCTGGCCCGCCAGACCGTTCGGGTAGCCGCTGCCGTCCCATTTCTCGTGGTGGGTGGCGGCGATGTCACCGGCGATCTGCAGGAAGTTGTCGCCCTCGATCCGGCGCGCCGTGCTGGCGATGATGTTGCGCCCGTAGTCGGCGTGTTTCTTCATCAGCACGAATTCCTCGCTCGACAGCCGCGCGGGCTTGAGCAGGATGTTGTCGGGCACGCCGACCTTGCCGATGTCGTGCAGCGGCGCGGACTCGAACAGCAGCTCGATGTAGTCCGGCTGCAGGATGTCGAGGTAGTGGCCCTGGGCCCGCAGCCGTTCGGCGATGGCGCGCACGTAGTGCTGCGTGCGCTTGATGTGCGCACCGGTCTCCGGGTCGCGGGTTTCGGCCACGGCGGCCATGGATTCCATCGTCACCTGGCGTGCGTTGGCCAGGCGGCGGTACCAGCGCTGCGACTGGCGCCGTTCACGCGCATAGGCCGTGACGCTGCACAGGGTGAACAGGCTCATGAGCACCAGCAGCGGCATGGCCGGCGACACGAGCACCCCGCTGCCGGCCAGCAGCAGCAGGGCCAGGCCGGGCAGCGCCGCCGCCAGCGTGGCTGCGCCCAGCACCTGCAGCGGCGCGCTGCGCGTGTGCACGAACAGCCCGGCGGTCGCGCCGGCCACCAGCACGCACAGCGCCAGCATCAGCGCCGACGAGCCGGGCAATTCGCGCACATGGCGGTCGGCGAGCACGTTGTCGGCCACCACCGCCAGCGTGGTCAGGCCGGGAAACTGGCTGTCGACGATGGTGCTGTGCATGTCGTTCAGGCCGGTGGCGGACGAACCCACGAAGACCAGCTGGCCGGCCAGCCGGCGGCGCTCGACCTGGCCGTTCAGCACCTCCAGCGCCGCCACCCGGGCGTAGCGGTGCTGGCCGCCGCGAAAGTCCAGCGTCATGCGGCCCTGCTCGTCCACCGGGATCAGGTGCTCGCCCACGCGCAGCTGCGGCCCGAGCAGGCCGGCCTGCACCGTGGCGGTGGGCACGCCGGCCGCGCGCATCAGCGTGGCGATCGCCAGGTGGGGGTGCAGCCGCCCGGCGTGCTCGATCACCAGCGGCATGCGGCGCATCATGCCGTCGGCGTCGGCCTGGGCGTTGATGAAGCCGCTGGCGTTCACCTGGCGGCTGATCTCGTCGATGTTGTCGAGCACGGCCGTGGCGTGCGGCGGGCTCAGCAGGCCCTGCGGGTCGCTCACCTGCAGCGTGGCCGGTGCGGCCGGCGCACCCGGCGCCACGTGGTCGAAGTGGAAGTGGCGTGCCGTCACCACCGGTGCGCGGCCCAGCACCTCGCCCAGGTAGGCGTCGTTGTCGGCCAAGCCGGGGGACGCGCCGCTGAACTGCAGGTCGATGCCGAAATCGCGCCTGAAGGCCTGCCGGATGGTCTTGAGCGAGCTGTGGTCGGGCTCGGAGAACAGGATGTCCAGGCCGATGGCGCCCGGACCGGCGTCGGCCACCCGGTCGACCAGCTGGGCGATGCGGTAGCGTGGCCAGGGCCACTGGCCGACCGCGGCCAGGCTGGGGTCGTCGATGTCGACCACCACCACGCCGCGGGCGCGGGGTGGATCGGTGGCGCGGATGGCCAGGTTCAGCCTGAGCAGGCTGTCGACCGCCAGGTGGTCGAGCTGCACCGCCGGCCACCAGCCCGACCAGCCCAGCCACCAGGCCGCCAGCGCGACGGCGCCGGCCAGCAACGCGACCAGGGCGCGGCCGCGCCTGTGCAGCCGGGTGGAGGGCGGCGCCTGGCGGCGCGGGCCGGTCGCGCCGGTCATCAGAGGATGTAGACCTCGACGCGGCGGTTGCGCGGCTCGCTCACGTTCGGGCCGGTCGGCACCAGCAGCTCCTTGGAGCCGAAGGACTTGATGCTGATGCTGCTGCCCAGGTCGCCGACGGTGGCGCGCAGCAGCTTCTCGACCTGGCGGGCACGTTCCACCGCGAGCCTGTCGTTGAGTTCGTCGGTGCCGGTGGTGTCGGTGTGGCCGATGATGGTCACCTCGGTCGGCGCGCGATCCTTCACGCGCGCCAGGATGGCGGGCAGGGCGGCGATCGACTCGCGCGTCATCTCGCTGGTGCCGGTCTGGAAATACAGCATGTGGCTGGACGGGCTGGACGGCATGGCCGCGAACAGCGCGGGCCGCGCGCCGGCCAGCCGGGCCGGGTCGGCCGTCAGTGTGGCCGACAGCGCCGTGCCGGCCCCCGCGCCGGGGCCCCCCACGCTGACGGTGTCGCCGGCACCGCTGAGCGTGCGCGTGTCGGTGGCGGTGCTGACCGTGATGACGCCGACCTTGCCGCCCTCGTCCGGCAGCAGGGTGACGCGGGTGGCGCCGCCGCCGGCGCTGCTGGCGCAGCCGGCCAGGCCGGCGGCGACCACGGCTGCCGCCAGCGCGGACCGGATGATGGTTGCGGGCAGCCTGTGCATGGGCATGGGCATGCTCATGATCGTGTCCTCATTCTTCCGAACTGATGAGGAAACTCGTGCCGCGCACCCCCACGGTGGCCCGCGGGGTATTCACCTTGACCGCATCGGGGGCCAGCCGGGCGAGTTTGCCCGAGGTATACAGGGCCGCGCCCTGCCTGAGGTGCAGGTCGAATTCATATTGCCGGCGTTCGGGCTCGAAGAGGTATCGGCGGATCTCGACATCGCTCGACGCGTCGATCGCCAGCCGGGTGCCGTCGACGAAGGTGATACCCGCCGAGGCGGCCGGCCCGGTGCGGATGATGTCGGTGCGCAGGATGCGGTCACCGGTGCGCGCCGGCGTGGCCGAGGTGGCCGGACTGCCGGCCCGCCATACCCGCACATCGCCGCTGGTGGACTTGAACAGGCCGACATGGTCGGTCGGCGCCTGTGCGCCGCAGGGGCCGGCCAGCAGAGCCGCGCCGAGCCCGACGACGAATATGGCGCCGTTCAGCCCGGACATGCCGTCACCTTGAATGTCATGGGGATACCTCAGCAACACGGCGCAACCAACCTGGCAACACCACGCAACAGAATGGAACATGGAACAGCAGGGAACAGGGCGGTCCGCACGGATCTGCAGGCGCATGCGGAGATTCCTGGCGGCGCCCGACCCGACCCTGCGGTGGCCGGGGAATCATAGGATGGCGATTCCTGCGGCATACCCCTGCCCGGGGGGCGTGACGGGTGCCGGCATGCCTGTTCGCACGTTTGGCGGCTGATTTGCCGCACGGTGAGCATTTCGCGCAACAGCCGGTTGTCGCCGGCAGGCAGCTGCCGGCGCGGGCGCGGCACGGCGGCCCGGTCGACCCGGGTCCATGGGCGACAATCCGGCGCATGTCGATGGCCCTTGGAATCCTCTCGGTGGGGCTGCGTGCCCCTGAATTCGGTGCGTCCGTGGCCCTGCATGCCGTCGAGCATGTGCTCACGCTGGACGCCGCCGCAACGGCGCTGGCACAGCGCAGCTACGACGCGGTCGTGATCCGCTGCGTCGACCGCGACGAGGCTCACGACCTCGAGCACTGGCCGCCGCTGGCGCAGGCGGTGCAGACCGCCGCCGTGGTGGTGGTGACACACCATGACGAGCCCGAACTGGCCCAGCGCCTGGTGCAGCGCGGCGTGCAGGACGTGCTGGTCGAGGCCGGCCGCACCGACAGCTCGGCCGACCTCACCCTGGGCCGCGCGCTCAGCCTGGCGCTGGTGCGCAAGCGCCTGGAACTCATGCAGCGCAAGGGCGGCTCGATCGATCTGGCCACCGGCCTGCCGACCGCCCAGCAGTGGATGGACCACCTCACTCACCTGTGCGCGCTGCGCGAGCGCGAGCCCGCGCCCATGGCCGTGCTGGTGCTGCGGGTGGAGGGGCTGGCCAGCGTCGAGGCCCGCCTGGGGCCGCAGGCCGCCCAGATCCTGCGCCGCAAGGTGGCCGTGCGCCTGCGCTCGGCCCTGCGCGCCAGCGACCTGGTGGGTTCGCTGGGCAACGACGCCTATGCCGTGCTGCTGACCTGGATGCTGGCGCCCAAGGACAGCGTGCTGGTGCGCGACAAGCTGGTCAAGTCCATGCTGCGCACCTTCAGCGTGGGCGGCGAGAACCTCGTGGTGGCCGTCAGCACCGGCTGCACCATGTATCCCGACCAGGCGCGCGACGCCGAATCGCTGCTGCGCATCGCCCACGCCGAGGCCGCCAGCCACCCGGGCATCGGCCGGGCCGGCCATGCCAACCCGCTCGAGGCCACCGCCCAGGCCCAGCTGGGTACAGGCCTGGGCGCCGGGCCGGGCAAGTCGGGCGCGGCCAACGACGAGGTGGCCGGCGAGGACTGAATGCCGCTCGGACGGCCGGTGCGCGATGGCAGAATGCCGCCAACCGCCGGTAGCTCAGCCGGATAGAGCACGGGCCTTCTAAGCCCGGGGTCAGGGGTTCGATTCCCTTCCGGCGGGCCACGCCAGCCGCATCACCGACGGCGCCGTGATCGGCCGGCGCAGTGTCGAGCTGCTCATCCACTTCGGCCAGCCCATCCACGAGTTCGATGGCGGCCTGGAAGCGCAATACGAATCCCTGCTGAACATGGAAGACGCCCTGCGGACCAAGGCCAGCCAGACCGCCGCCGTGCTCTACCGCGAGACCATCATGGACGAGGACCGGGTGGAGGCGTGGATGACGTTGCGCGGCGCGCAACAGGTCGCATACACTGCGATCACCAGCGACGGGGCGCAAAAGCGGCTTGGACCGGACCAGACAGCCGCCCGAAAGATGAATCGCGCACTCCGGCGGGCGCGTGGCCACATCC
>JBJOKY010000392.1:0-4349 GCA_046045865.1 Pseudomonadota bacterium
CTGGAAC
The DNA here is from genome assembly GCA_046045865.1 of Pseudomonadota bacterium. Lineage (GTDB taxonomy): Bacteria > Pseudomonadota > Gammaproteobacteria > Burkholderiales > Burkholderiaceae_C > Sphaerotilus. Next base: position 8 of record JBJOKY010000392.1, read on the forward strand.
AGTGGCACGCCGTGCGTGACACCTGGCCCGCAGGCACGCGCACCGGCCTGATCCTGGCCAACACCGTGGACGTGGAAGACCTCGTGGCCGACCTGCCGCGCCTGGCCCTGGTGGTGCTGCAGTTCCCGAAATGGGTGGACGGCCGCGCCTACACCCAGGCCCGCCTGCTGCGCCGGCGCTACCGCTACGCCGACGAGATCCGCGCCACCGGCGAGGTGCTGGTCGACATGCTGCCGCTGATGCAGCGCACCGGCTTCGATGCCGCCCAGCTGCGCCGCGACCAGTCGCGTGCAGCGGCCGAGCGCGCCCTTGAATTCTTCGACCTCGGCCACTACCAGGGCGACGTGAGCGAGCCGCGCCCCGTCTTCGCCCGCCCGGCCGCGGTGGCCAAGGAGTTCGTCAACGTCGGAGCCGACATATGAGCGCGATTTCTCTCTACGCCCGCCAGACCGCCGGCTATGACCAACGCCTGGCCGCCACGCTCGACGTGCTGCGCCAGATCGCCGCCGCCCACCCCGGCACGGTGGTGCAGGCCACCAGCCTGGGCGCCGAGGACATGATCATCACCGACCTGATCGCCCGTCACCAGCTGCCCATCGCCCTGGGCACGCTGGAGACCGGCGCACTGCACGAGCAGACCGTGGCGCTGATCGGCCGCATCGAGGCCACGTACCAGCTGCCGGTCGAGGTCTACCGCCCGCAGGCCGAGGCCGTGATCGAATTCGTCAAGAAGAACGGCGACAGGGCCATGTACGACAGCCTGGCGCTGCGCAAGGGCTGCTGCGCCGTCCGCAAGCTCGAACCGCTGGGCCGCATGCTGGCCAGCCGCACCGCCTGGGTGACCGGCCTGCGCCGCGAGCAGAGCAACAACCGCGGCGGCATGACGCTGCTCGAAGCCGATGACGCCGGCCGCACCAAGCTCAACGCCCTGATCGACTGGACCTGGGCCGACGTGTGGCACTACATCCAGACGAACAACGTGCCCTACAACCCGCTGCACGACGAGTTCATGCCCAGCATCGGTTGTGCGCCCTGCACACGCGCCATCGCCGTGGGCGAGGACTTCCGCGCCGGGCGCTGGTGGTGGGAAGACGAGAAGGCCAAGGAATGCGGCCTGCACGTGCACCAGGAGCCGGCCCAGGACGCCGCCGTGTCGACGCTGCCCGTATCGAACCTGAATCAACAACAAGGAGCATCCGCATGAACGCAGCCGCGCGCAGCGCCGCCCTCGTGCCCGATGTCGACCAGCGCCACCTCGATGCGCTGGAAGAGGAAGCCATCTTCATCCTGCGTGAAGTCGCCGGTGCCTTCGAGCGCCCCGGCCTGCTGTTTTCCAGCGGCAAGGATTCCTGCGTCGTGCTGCACCTGGCCGAGAAGGCCTTCAAGCGCAAGATCAGCGCCCCCGGCGAGCGCCCGCGCTTCACCGGCAAGCTGCCCTTCCCGCTGGTGCATGTGGACACGGGCCACAACTTTCCGGAAGTCATCAGCTTCCGCGACGAGCGCATCGCCGAGATGGGCGAGCGCCTGATCGTGGGTCACCTCGACGACTCGATCAAGGCCGGCACGATCCGTCTGGCGCACCCGCTGGAATCGCGCAACGGCCACCAGACCGTGACGCTGCTCGAAACCATCGAGGAACACCGCTTCGACTGCATGATCGGCGGCGCCCGCCGTGACGAGGAAAAGGCGCGCGCCAAGGAACGCATCTTCAGCCACCGCGACAGCTTCGGCCAGTGGCAGCCCAAGGAGCAGCGGCCCGAGCTGTGGAGCTTGTTCAACACGCGCATCAAGCCGGGCGAACACTTCCGCGCCTTCCCGATCAGCAACTGGACCGAGCTCGACGTGTGGCTCTACATCGCGCGCGAGAACATCCCGCTGCCGGGCATCTACTACACGCACAAGCGCGAGATCTATCGTCGCAAGGGCCTGCTGGTGCCGGTCACCGAAGTGACGCCGCCCGACGCCAGTGACACGGTCGAGACCGTCGACGTGCGTTTCCGCACCGTGGGCGACATGACCTGCACCTGCCCGGTGGAAAGCCTGGCCAGCAGCACCGCCGACATCGTGGCCGAGACGCTGCAGGTGACGGTGAGCGAGCGCGGCGCCACGCGCATGGACGACCGCACGTCCGAGGCCTCGATGGAGCGCCGCAAGAAAGAAGGGTATTTTTGAGCCCCCAAGCTCCCTACCGGTCGCTACCCCCCGAGGGGGCTCATGCAGCGGCCCGGCAAAGCCGGTTCCGCGCATGGACCTTGACGAATACCGAAGACTGACATGACCACCTCACATCTGGATGCCGGCGAAGAACTCGCCCACAAGGCCCTGCGCTTCCTCACCGCCGGCAGCGTCGACGACGGCAAGAGCACGCTCATCGGCCGCCTGCTGTTCGACAGCCGGGGTATCCTGGCCGACAAGCTTGACGCGCTGGAAAAGTGCGCGGCCGGTGCGCCCATCGACCTGTCGCTGCTGACCGACGGCCTGGAGGCCGAGCGCGAGCAGGGCATCACCATCGACGTGGCCTACCAGTACTTCGCCACCAAGGCACGCAAGTTCATCATCGCCGACGCCCCCGGCCACGAGCAGTACACCCGCAACATGGTGACCGCCGCCGCAGGCAGCGATGCCGCCGTGGTGCTGGTGGACATCACCAAGCTCGACACCAGCGTGCCCGAGGTGGTGCTGCTGCCGCAGACGCGCCGCCACAGCCTGCTGGCGCGCCTGCTGCGTGTGCCCAGCATCGTGTTCGCGGTCAACAAGCTCGATGCCATCGACGACCGCAGCGAAGCCGCGTTCAAGGCCGTGTCCACCGCACTGGAGAAGTTCGCTGCCGAGGCGGGCATCACCGTCAAGGGCATCGTGCCGGTGTCGGCGCTGCGCGGCGACAACGTCGCCACGCCGTCGGCCAACTGGCCCTGGTACAGCGGCCCGACGCTGCTGCAGATCCTCGAAACCCTGCCCGTCACCGACGAGGCGCACGACGGCAACCTGCTGGTGCCGGTGCAGTACGTCGCCCGCGACGACGGCGAGGGCACGGGGCATCAACATCGCGTGATGTGGGGCCGCATCGCCCACGGCAGCGTGAAGGCGGGCGACAGCGTGCAGATCTTCCCGAGCGGCGAGACGGCCGTGGTCGCCGCCGTGCGCCACGCCGGCAGCGAGGTGGACGGCTGCGAGGCGGGCCAGTCGGCCGGCATCGTGCTGGACCGCCAGGTCGACGTGTCGCGCGGTGACTGGATCTTCACGCCCGGCAGCGCGCCCACCGCGCAGGCCTTCAGCGCCACGCTGGCCTGGCTGGACGTGGAGCCCGCCGTGCTGGGCCGCAAGTACTGGGTGCGCCACGGCAACCGCTGGGTGCAGGCACGCATCACCGCCATCGAGCATCGGCTGGACATCAACTCGCTCGACGAGGTCGATGCCCATCAGCTCGGCGTGAACGAGATCGGCCGCGTGTTGATCCAGACCCAGCAGGCCCTGCCGGTCGAGGCCTATGCGGCCAACCGCGTGGGCGGCGCGCTCATCGTCGTCGACCCCACCACCAACCGCACCAGTGGTGCGCTGCTGGTGGACAAGGCGCTGGCGGCCTGAGGCCGGGCCGGCGTCGTCCGACCGCACAAAACAGCAGCAGCGCCTCGTGGGACAGGTCGTCTTCATCGGTGCCGGCCCCGGCGTGGCCGATCTCATCACCGTGCGCGGCGCGGCGCGCCTGCGGCAGGCCCAGGTCGTGCTGTTCGACGCCCTGGCCGACCCGGCGCTGCGCGAACTGGCGCCCCAGGCCGAATGGATCGACGTGGGCAAGCGCGGCTTCGTGCACGCCACCCAGCAGGTGCAGATCAACGCCTTGCTGCTGGACAAGGCGCGCACGCACGAGCGCGTGGTGCGCCTCAAGGGCGGCGACCCCAGCCTGTTCGGCCGGCTCGAAGAAGAGCTGCTGACGCTGCAGGCCGCCGGCATCCCCTGCGAGGTGGTGCCGGGCGTGACGGCCGCGCTGGCCGCCGCCGCTGCCACGCAACGCCCGCTCACCCGGCGCGGCACGGGCCGCAGCGTGAGCTTCGCCACCGCCATGACCCTGGCCGGCGAACTGCGCAGCAGCCTGAGCGCCGACACCGAGGTGTTCTACATGGCCGGGCGCCAGCTCGGCGAACTGGCCACGCGCCTGCTGGCTGCCGGCTGGGCCGCGGACACACCGGTGCTGGTGGTCTCGCGTGCCGGCTGGCCTGACCAGCTCGACAGCACCCATGCGCTGGCAGGCCTGGGCGACGCGGCGGTGCTGCATGCCGGGCGTCCGGCGGTGGTGACCGTCGGCGCCGGCGCGGCAGCCCTGGCCGGCCGTGCCGGCCCGTCC
>JBJOKY010000084.1:0-13557 GCA_046045865.1 Pseudomonadota bacterium
GGGGCGTGGAACACCTGGCTGGCGTTGCCCCAGCCGACCAGGCCGACCCGCAGCGGGCGGTTCGGGGGCGTGCGCGTGGGATCGGTCATGGGTGTGGATCTCCTGAAGTCGCCGGGCGCTGTGCCCGGGGCAAGTCTGCCGCTCAGCCCTGCCGGGCGAGCTGCCGGGCGCGTTCCAGCACCTTGTCCATGGCGGCGCCGAGCAGCTCGCGCTCGGCGGGTTCGAGCGCCTCGAGCAGGTATTGCTCGCGCGCCTGCACCATGGGCACGACCTTGCGGTACAGCGCCTTGCCCATGGCGGTCAGGCGCACCAGCTGGCCGCGTCCGTCGGCCGGGTCGGGCGCGCGGGCCACCAGCTCGCTGCTCTCCATGCGCGCCAGGGCGCGGCTCACGCGCATCTTGTCCAGCGTGGTGTGGGCCAGCACCTCGGCCGTCTTCACCTCGCCGCGTTCGGCCAGGGCGGCCAGCACGCGCCATTCGTCGCGCGTGAGGTCGAAGCGTTCGTTGTAGACCTGGGCCGTGGCCAGGCTCACGGCCTCGGCCAGCACCGCCAGGCGGTAGGGAAAGAAGCGCTGCAGGTCCATGGCCGGATCGTAACGCATGGGACGGATGGCCGCGGTGCGCCGCTTCGGCGCTGCCTGTGCGGGTTTTCCTTGATGGATGTGAGGTGGATGGCGGTTGACGCCGTCCTGTGCCGCTCATATAGTAACCAACGTTACTAACAAGGTGGCGGCGCCGTCCGCTCCGTCTACCGCCCGCCAGACCACCCCCTGCGACCGCTCCCGACCGGCGGCGCACCCCCAGGAGACCGCCATGACGCTCGACCGCATCCACCACGTCGCCTACCGCTGCCGCGATGCCCGGCAGACCGTCGAGTGGTATCACCAGCACCTGGGCATGGAGTTCGTGCTCGCCATCGCCGAGGACCAGGTGCCGTCCACCAAGGCGCCCGACCCCTACATGCACATCTTCATGGACGCGGGCGGCGGCAACATCCTGGCCTTCTTCGAGCTGCCGAACTCGCCCGCCATGGGCCGCGACACCAACACGCCCGACTGGGTGCAGCACATCGCCTTCAAGGTGGGCAGCGTGGACGAGCTGGAAGCGACCAAGGCGCGCCTGCAGGCCGCCGGCATCGAGGTGATCGGCGTGACCGACCACACCATCTTCAAGTCCATCTACTTCTTCGACCCGAACGGCCACCGCCTGGAACTGGCGGCCGACACCGCCACGCCCGAACAGCTGGGCAAGCTCGACGCCGTGAAGTGGGACATGCTGGAGGAATGGTCACGCACCCGGCGCGCGCCCAGGCACGCGGCGTGGATGCACGAGCGCGAGTTCACCCCCACGACCGGCGCCTGAGCCAGCCAGGGGCGCCACCACCATGTTCAAGACCTACCAGTACCCCGAGTTCGCCTACCAGCAGTCGGCCGAACAGCAGAGCGGCACGCTGCGCCGCCACCCCGTCGTCATCATCGGCGCCGGTCCCATCGGCCTGACCGCCGCGCTCGAATGTGCGCGCCGCGGCATCCCGGCCGTGGTGCTGGACGACAACAACACCGTGAGCATCGGCTCGCGCGCCGTGTGCTACGCCAAGCGCCCGCTGGAGATCTGGGACCGCCTGGGCGTGGGTGAACGCATGGTCGCCAAGGGCGTGAGCTGGCAGATCGGCAAGGTCTACTTCAAGGACGACCTGGTCTACCGCTTCGACCTGCTGCCCGAGGCCGGCCACAAGATGCCGGCCATGATCAACCTGCAGCAGTACTACCTCGAGCAGTACATGGTCGAGGCCTGTGGCGAGCGCGAGGGGGTCGACCTGCGCTGGAAGCACAAGCTCCTCAGCCTGGCCCAGCATGCCGACCACGCCGTGCTGACGGTCGAGACGCCCGACGGCGTGTTCCGGATGGCGGCCGACTGGGTGATCGCCTGCGACGGCGCCAACAGTGACACGCGCCGCATGGTGGGCGGCGAGTTCACCGGCCAGTTCTTCCAGGACCGCTTCCTGATCGCCGACGTGGTGATGAAGGCCGAGTTCCCGACCGAACGCTGGTTCTGGTTCGACCCGCCCTTCCACCGCCACCAGAGCGTGCTGCTGCACAAGCAGGCCGACAACGTCTGGCGCATCGACTTCCAGCTCGGCTGGGACGCCGACCCGAACGAGGAGAAGAAGCCCGAAAACGTCGTCCCGCGCATCCAGGCCATGCTGGGCAAGGACGTTGAATTCGAGCTCGAATGGGCCTCGGTCTACCAGTTCGCCTGCCGGCGGATCGACCAGTTCCGCCACGGCCGCGTGCTGTTCGCCGGCGACGCGGCGCACCAGGTCTCGCCCTTCGGCGCACGCGGTGCCAACACGGGCGTGCAGGACATCGACAACCTGGTCTGGAAGCTCGCGCTGGTGCTGGACGGCCGCGCGCCCGAGGCCCTGGTCGACAGCTACCACGAGGAACGCGCCTTTGCGGCCGACGACAACCTGCTCAACTCCACCCGCTCGACCGACTTCATCACGCCCAAGAGCCGCGCCAGCCGCGTGCTGCGCGACGCCGTGCTGCAGCTGGCCGAGCACCAGCCCTTCGCGCGCCGGCTGGTCAACAGCGGGCGGCTGTCCACGCCCACGCCCTACCGCGATTCGTCGCTCAACACGCCGGACGACGAGGCGTTCGAGGGTCTGATGCGCCCCGGCACCAACTGCGCCGATGCGCCCGTCACCCGCAACGGCCGGCCCGGCTGGCTGCTCGAGGCGCTGGACGACGGCTACACCGTGCTGATCTTCGGCGCCGCGCCGGCCGACCTCGACCCGGCGCGCCTGGCCAGCGCCGGCGTGGGCGCACGCGTGCTGAGCGTGGGTGGCGATGTGCTCGACAGCGATGGCCTGCTGGCCAGGCGCTACGATGCGCGCCCCGGCACGACCTACCTGATCCGCCCTGACCACCACGTGGCCGCACGCTGGCGCAGCTTCGACGTCGCACGCATCCAGGCCGCCATCGCGCGCGCCTGCGGCCGCTGAGTGCCCGCAGCCAGGAGAACCCGATGAGCACCCTGAATCTCGACCCCAACCTGAGCGACCCGGACGGCTTCTACGAGGCGCTGATCCATTGCCAGCGCGAGCTGGGCGACGAGGCCGCCGAACTCTTCCAGGCCCGGTTGCTGCTGGTGCTGGCCAACCACATCGGCGACCGCGCGGTGCTGAGCCAGGCGATGAAGGTGGCGCTGGCGGCGGGCTGAGGCCGCACGAGCACAGCCCGCCATGTCGATCGCTGCACCGGCACCCGAGGCTGCACCGGCGCCGGTCAGCTTCGCCCAGGCCCTGGCCTTCTGGCTCAAGCTGGGCTTCATCAGCTTCGGCGGGCCGGCCGGCCAGATCGCGCTGATGCACACCGAGCTGGTCGAACGCCGGCGCTGGATCAGCGAGCGGCGCTTCCTGCACGCCCTCAACTACTGCATGCTGCTGCCCGGGCCGGAGGCCCAGCAGCTCGCCACCTACATCGGCTGGCTGATGCACCGCAGCTGGGGCGGCATCGTCGCCGGCGCGCTGTTCGTGCTGCCCTCGCTGGCCATCCTGATCGCGCTGTCGTGGATCTACGTGCGCTACGGCGACGTGGCCGTGGTCGCGGGCATCTTCCACGGCATCAAGCCGGCCGTGACCGCGCTGGTGCTGCATGCCGCCCACCGCATCGGCACGCGGGCGCTCAAGAACCGCTGGATGTGGGCCATCGCCGCCGCGGCCTTTGTCGCCATCTTCGCCTTCGACACGCCGTTTCCGGCCATCGTGCTGGCGGCCGGGCTGATCGGCCACGTGGGCGCGCGCCATGCGCCGCAGGTCTTCGCCCTGGGCGGCGGCCATGGCGGTGCCCCGGCCGGCCACGGCCCGGCGCTGATCGACGACGACACGCCCACGCCCGCCCACGCGCGCTACACGCCGGGCCGGCTGGCGCGCGTGCTGGCCGCCGGCCTGGGCCTGTGGCTGCTCGTCATGGGCGCGCTGGTGGCGGCCTGGGGCTGGCAGGGCACGCTGGCGCAGATGGGCTGGTTCTTCACCAAGGCCGCGCTGCTCACCTTCGGCGGCGCCTATGCCGTGCTGCCCTATGTGTACCAGGGCGCGGTGGAGCAGCACCAGTGGCTCGGCGCCACGCAGATGATCGACGGCCTGGCCCTGGGCGAGACCACGCCCGGCCCGCTCATCATGGTGGTGGCCTTCGTCGGCTTCTTGGGCGGCTGGGCGCGCCAGGCGCTGGGGCCGGAGGCGCTGTTCGCCGGCGCCGCGCTGGCCGCCTGCGTGGTCACCTTCTTCACTTTCCTGCCGTCCTTCGTCTTCATCCTGGCTGGCGGGCCGCTGGTCGAGGCCACGCACGGCAGGCTGGGCTACACCGCGCCGCTGTCGGCCATCACGGCGGCGGTGGTGGGTGTCATCCTCAACCTGGCGCTGTTCTTCGCCTGGCACGTGTGGTGGCCGCAGGGGCCGGGCGGGCAGGTCGACCTGGTGGCCGTCGTGATCACGCTGGCGGCGGCCTGGGCGCTGTTTCGCCTCAAATGGGGCGTGCTGCCGCTGCTGGCGGCCTGTGCCGGTGCGGGGCTGGTGAGCAGGCTGGTGCTGCCGGGCTGAGCTCGCAGGGCCGAGCTTGCCGGTCAAGGCGGGTCGGGGTGTCCGCCTGTGCGTTGCGCCGGCCGCTGCGTGCACGCGCCCTGATTCTGGTCAGCCACTATTTGCTTCAAGAGGACATCCATGAATCAGTCGTCATCGACTCCCGCCGCAGCCGCATCGTCGGCTGCCATCAGCCAGGCCCGCGTGGCCATCATCAGCGCCTCATGGCACGTGGACATCGTGCACCAGGCGCGCGATGCCGGCCATCGCCGAGTTCGAGCGAAGTCGGCTGCCCGCCAGCCGCATCGAGCTGTTCGACGTGCCGGGCGCCTTCGAGATCCCGCTCGTGGCCAGGAAACTGGCGCGTTCGGGCCGCTTCGACGCCATCGTGGCCTGCGGCCTCGTCGTCAACGGCGGCATCTACCGCCACGAGTTCGTCACCTCGGCGGTGATCGACGGCCTGATGCGCGTGCAGCTGGACACCGAGGTGCCGGTGCTGTCGGCCGTGCTGACGCCGCGCGACTTCCATGAGCACGCCGACCACCAGGCCTTCTACGCCGCGCACTTCGTCAAGAAGGGGCAGGAGGTGGCGCAGGCCTGTCTGGCCACGCTGGCCAACATGCAGGTGCTGGCCACGGTGATCGACCGCTAGGGGCTCAGGTCACGGCCGCGGCCATGGCTGCGTCGACCTCGACCAGCGCGGTGGTCCACTCCGCGCCGGTGATCGGCGCGCAGCCGGCCTGCAGCCGCCCAGCCAGCACCGGCACGCCGTGGCCCGGGCGGGTGCTGGCCAGCAGCACGCAGGGCAGCCGGCCGGGCTGGGTGCGCAAGGTGTCGATGGCCGAACGCACGGGGCCGATGCGGTTGCCGTCCACCCGCAGCACGCGCCAGCCGCAGGCCTGCCAGTGCAGCGCCTGCCGTGCCGTGTCGGCGTCGGCTGCGGCTACTGATGCAGCCGCTGCGGAGCCGGCAGGGCGGGCGTCGGGCCTGCCCTCGGGCGTGGTGCCGGTGGGCGGCAGGTTCAGGTCGACGATCACCAGCAGGCGGCCCAGGCCCTGGGCCGCGGCGGCGCGTGCGGCGCCGGCCCAGCTGGCGGCGTCGTCGCCCGCCTTGCCGTGCAGCAGCTGCACGACCCTGCGCGTGCTGGCCTGGCCCTGCAGCTCGGTCGCCAGTGCCACGGCGGCCTGCAGGTCGGCGGCGGTGTTGATGGCGATATCGCTGGCCGTGTCCGTGTCCGTGTCCGAGCTGTTGCCGGTGCCGACTGACAGCGCGGGTGCATCGGCCGGCCAGGCAGCGCCGGCCACGACGCTGTCGGGCAGCAGGCCGGCGTCGATCAGCGCGGCCTGCTGCGCCAGCGTGTAGCGCCCGCCCGCGGGCAGCAGCAGGTGGTCACAGCCGGCGTGGGCGGCGTAGCTGGGCCCCAGGCGCAGCATGTCGCCAAATAGCACGGCCAGCAGGTCGGCCGCACCCAGCGCCAGGCCCACGTCGGCCGACAGCCGTACCGACGTGTGGTCGGGCGGGGTGGCGTCGTGTGTCTGCACCTGCGCCTGTGCGCCCGCGCGTGCCTGGCCCAGACGCACGGCCAGGCGACGGATGCGCAGCGCCCGGGCGGCGAGTTTTTCCAGCGGTGCGCTCACGGGCGGGCCCGGTGATGAACAGGAGAACGGTCGGGCATCATGGGGTGGATGGTCTGCCCTGGCGGGCATGGGCTGTAGATGGGCGGGAAGTGGCGGCCGGGGCGCGCAGGCGCGCGCCTGGCCCGTCGGGCGCCAGCCGCTGCGCTGCAGCAGCGTGCCGGACCAGCCCAGGGTAGCCCCTGGCGGGCCTTTGCGACGCCGCCCGGCCAATTTAAGCTGGCTGACCGCCCGTGAACAGGGCGGCGTGTCGGCATGTCGGCGGTCGGCACGCTCGCGTACGATGTGCGCCATGAAGGCCATGTTGTCCCTGTCGGCGCATCTGCCCGAGGTCCGCATCGGTGCGGGCGAGGTGCTGGTGCACGAAGGCGGCACGCCCGGCAGCGTGTGGGTGCTGGTGTCGGGCCGGCTGCGTGTGTGCAAGGGCCAGGTCGAGGTCAACCAGGTCGACGAGCCCGGCATGCTGATCGGCGAGATCTCCTCGCTGCTGGGCTCGGCCTACACCGCCACGGTGCAGGCGGTCGAACCCACGGTGCTGCGCTATGCCGCCGACGGCCCCGGCCTGCTGGCCAGCCACCCCGAGATCATGCGGCTGGTGGCCGTGGGCCTGGCCGGGCGGCTGCACGTCGTCACCACCTACCTGGCCGACCTGAAGACGCAGTACGGCGACGCGCCCGGCCTGTCCATGGTGTCCGAGGTGCTCAACCGCCTGGCGCGCCACGAGGCGCCGCTGCTGCGCCCGGGTTCGGTGCGCGAGCCCGATCCGGATTACTGAGCCGCGCCCGACCCTGCCTGCATCTGTCTATATATATGCATACGGTGGCGCCCGCTGCGCGAGCGCGCCGGCACGCCAGCTCAGAACACCGTGCGCGGCGGCGCCTGCGGCGCGGCCAAGTCCAGGCTTTCGCTGCCCATCATCGAATGCCAGGCGGCCGTGCCGGCGCCCAGGTCGATCTCGATGTGGCAGGGCACCGGGCCGATCTGGCGCCCGGGGTTGAACACCCAGCTCGGGCCGATGCGGTCGGCCCAGGCGCCGGCGGGCTTGAAAGGCGATTCGTGCACATGGCCGGTCAGCACCAGGTCGGGCTGGTGCTGCACCAGCCACGGCCGCAGCTCGGTGTCGCCCCAGTGGCGCCGGCCGGTCCAGCAGGTCGGCGAGCCGGCCGGCGGCCAGTGGTAGACCCAGAGCCAGCGCCCCGGGCGCTGCCCGGCGTCGGCCTGCAGCTGGCGCTGCACGGCGGCGCGGCCCAGCGGGCCGTCCCACCAGGGGCACACGCTGACCAGGGTCGGGCCGGCGGGTGCACCGGCATCGTCCAGCAGCAGGGCGTCGCCGTCGGTGGCCACGCCGCACTGGCGCGCCTCGGGCAGCCACAGGGCGCACTGCTCGCCCTGGGCGTCCGGGCCGGTCAGGTCGTGGTTGCCCGAGCTGGCCACCACGCGGGTGTGGCGGCGCAGCAGCGCCAGGTAGCGCAGGATGACCACGCACTGGGCGTGCAGCGGCACGGTCGAGCTGATGTCCAGATGATCGCCGGCCAGCACGACCAGGTCGTAGGCCGGCGCGGCGCGCACCACCCAGTCGAGCTGGGGCAGGCTGTAGTGGAGGTCCGAGACCAGCAGGATGCGCACGTCGTCCGTTCACCGAGGCAGGGTGGCGGATCTTAGGCGGCGCCCCGTGTGTGCGCTGCGGCGGCGCCGGCTCGGCGTGGGCTGACCGGCCCGGGCCGTCAGCCCGTCACGCCGTGGGCGGGTGCCGGCGCGTCGGCGAAGTCGATCAGCACCTTCATGGCACGTCGGCGGTCGCCGGCCAGGGCGAAGGCGGCCAGCGCGTCGCGCATGGGGTAGGTGGCGGTGACCACCGGCGCCAGGTCGACCCGGCGGTCGTTGATGAGCTGCACCGCCAGCGCGAATTCGGCGTGGAAGCGGAAGGAGCCGCAGATGCTCAGCTCCTTGGCCACGACGACGTTCTGCGGCAGGGCGACGTCGCCGCCCAGGCCCAGCTGCACGACCACGCCGCGCGGGCGCATCACCTCCAGGCCGTCGCGCAGGGCGCGCTCGTTGCCCGAGCACTCGAACATGACGTCGAAGCTGCCCTTGTCGACGGCGTTGCGCGCCACCCAGGAGGTGTCGCGCGCGGCGTTGATCACCTCGTCGGCGCCGAGCTGGCGGGCGATGGCCAGCGGCTCGTCGACCACGTCGGTGGCGACGATCTGCGCCGCGCCGTGCAGCCGCGCCGCCGCCACCGCCAGCACGCCGATCGGCCCGCAGCCGGCCACCAGCACACGTTTGCCCAGCAGCGAGCCGGCCCGGCCCAGCGCGTGCAGCACGACCGAGAAGGGTTCGGCCAGCGCGGCCTGGGCCAGCGGCACGCCGCCGGCCACCACGTGGCACTGCGCCGCCTGGCACACCAGCAGCTTGCGGAAGGCGCCCTGGCTGTGCGGCATGCGCATGGCGCTGCCGTAGTAGCGCATGTCCAGGCACTGGTTGGGCAGGCCTTCCAGGCAGTAGCGGCAGCGGCTGCAGGGCCGGCTGGGGTTGACCGCCACACGTTGGCCCACGCTCAGCCCCTGCACGCCGGGGCCGAGCGCGGCCACCGTGCCGGCCACCTCGTGGCCCAGCACGAGCGGCTGGCGGATGCGCACCGTGCCGAAGCCGCCGTGCTGGAAGTAGTGCAGGTCCGAGCCGCAGATGCCGCCCAGGCCCACCTGCACCAGCACCTCGCCGGGGCCGGGGGCGTCGGTCTCCTGCTCGTCCAGGCGCAGGTCGTCGGGCGCGTGCAGCACCAGGCACAGGCAGCGCAGGCGCAGCGGTCGGCCCGCGGCGGCATCGGTGTCGGTGTTCTCGGTGTTCCCGGTGTCGTCGGAGTCAGCGCGCTCGGCGGCGACGGCAGGGGTGTCACTCATGGCAAGGGACGCGGTGGCGCGGTCTAGGGTGATCGGAGCGCGTACGCGCGTGGTGCAGCGTGCCTCATGATGCGGGCAGACTACGCGCCCGCGCCAGCCGGTAAAGCCCGCGGGCGGCCAGGCCGGGTGTCAGCGGTCGCCGAGGTGCTCGCCAGCCAGGCTGGCGACCGCGCGCTGCACGCCGCCCGTGCCGATGGGCACGCCCTGGCACCGCAGCGCGGCCTCCATGCCGCCGATGGCGCCCAGGATCATGGCCGGGTTGCAGTCGCCCAGGTGGCCGATGCGAAAAGCCTTGCCGGCCAGCGGCCCCAGGCCGCCGGCGATGGCGACCTGGAAGCGTTCGCGCGCCACCGCGCGCAGGGCGTCCACGTCGATGCCCGGCGCCACGCTGATGGTGGTGACCGAGGCGCTGCGGCTGGGCGCGTGCTGGCCGAAGAAATCCAGCGCGCCGCCGCTGCGCCAGCCCTCGACCGCGGCATGCACCGCGCGCATGAGCTGCTCGTGGCGCTGCCAGACCGCGTCCACGCCTTCGCTGAAGATCAGCTCCAGCGCGGCGCGCAGGCCCATCAGCATGTTGTGCGGCGGCGTGCCGCAGAACTTGCGGTACGACAGGTCGTGGCGCCGGCGCACCCAGTCCCAGTAGAAGCGCGGCGCCGGGTTGGCCTCGGCGTGGCTGAAGGCGCGTGCGTTCACCGCCACGAAGCCGGCGCCGGGCGGGCACATCAGGCCCTTCTGCGAGGCGCCGACCGCCACGTCCACGCCCAGCGCGTCCATCGCGAAGGGCGCGGCGCCCAGCGAGGCGACCACGTCGGCCACCAGCAGTGCCGGGTGGCCGGTGGCGTCCAGCACGCGGCGCAGCGCGGCAATGTCGCTTGTCACCCCGGCGGCGGTGTCGGTGTGCACGGCGAACACGGCCTGGATGGCGTGGCCGCGGTCCTCGCGCAGCACCTGCTCGACCGCCGCCACGTCGATCGGCCAGCCCGCCTGCCAGGCGGTGCGCACGACCTGGCGGCCCAGCGCCTCGGTCTGGATCGCCCACGATTCGCTGAAGTGGCCGGTTCCAGGCACCAGCGCCGTGGCGCCGATGGGCAGCAGGTTCTCGATCACCGCCTCCCAGGCGCCGTGGCCGTTGCAGGCGTAGAGGAAGACGTCGGCCGACCGGGTCTGCAGCAGGCGTTTGAGGCCATCCTCCACCGCGGCGATGGTGGCATCCACGCGCGGGTCGGCCAGGTCCATGGGCTGGCCGCTCATGGCCTGCAGCACGGCGTCGGGCAAGGGCGTGGGGCCGGGCGAGTGCAGCAGGCGCCGGCCGGGGATGCGCGGGTTGGGGGGCGCCAGGCCCGGGGCGGGCGCGGCGCTGGCGCGGTCGAAAGCAGGGTCGAAAGGCATGGCGGGGGCGCGCCCGTGGCTGGCGCAGGCAGTGGCGACTGGCCATCGTAAGTGCGGCGCCACCGCCCGGCAGGCACCTTTGCGTCAGCGCAGGGCAGGCTGAACCGCCGGGTCGGGCGAGACGACTGGCTGGCCGGGTCTTGATGCATGACAGGTCAGGCTGCGGGTCGGCGTGTACCCTGGGCTCTCCAGCTGCGGTGGCCGCGCCCAGGGCGCGGCACCGGACAGCACCACAAAGGACCTTATCGTGAGCAAGACCATCACCGCAGCGGCGGCCGTCGCCCGCATCCCCGACGGGGCGGTGCTGATGATCGGCGGCTTCATGGGCGTGGGCACGCCGCACCGCCTGGTCGACGAGATCGTGCGCCAGGGCAAGCGTGACCTGACCGTGATCGCCAACGACACCGCGCGCCCCGGCGTGGGCATCGGCAAGCTGATCAGCGCGCGGCTGTGCAAGCGCGTCATCGTCAGCCACGTCGGCACCAACCCCGAGACCCAGGCGCAGATGATTGCCGGCGAGCTGGAGGTCGAGCTCGCGCCGCAGGGCACGCTGGCCGAGCGCGTGCGCGCCGGCGGCTACGGCCTGGGCGCGGTGGTCACGCCCACCGGCGTGGGCACAGTGGTGGCCGAAGGCAAGCGCACGATCGAGATCGACGGTCGCACCTTCCTGCTGGAAATGCCGCTGCATGCCGACTTCGCGCTGGTCAACGCCCGCCAGGCCGACCACATCGGCAACCTGGCCTATGCCCTGACGGCGCGCAACTTCAACCCGCTCATCGCCATGGCCGCCGACGTGGTGCTGGCCGAGCCGCAGGAGATCGTGCCCGTGGGCGTGATCCCGCCCGACGCGGTGATGACGCCCTCGGTCGTCGTCACCCACATCATTGCCCGGGAGACCGCTCATGGATGACAAGCTGCTCATCGCCTCGCGCGTGGCGCGCGAGCTGCGCCCCGGCACCTTGGTCAACCTCGGCATCGGCCTGCCCACGCTGGTGGCCGGCCTGGTGCCGCGCGACGCCAGCATCTTCTTCCAGTCCGAGAACGGCATCGTGGGCATGCAGTCCATCCCCGAACACGGGCTGGAGGACGACGACCTGACCGACGCGGGCGGCCGGCCCATCAGCGCCCTGCCCGGCGCGGCCACCTTCGACAGCGCCATGTCCTTCGGCCTGATCCGCGGCGGCCACCTGGACGTCACCGTGCTGGGCGGCCTGCAGGTCGACCGTCACGGCCGCCTGGCCAACTGGATGGTGCCCGGCAGGATGGTGCCCGGCATGGGCGGCGCCATGGACCTGGTGACCGGCGCTCGCCGCGTCATCGTGGCCATGACGCACACCGCCAAGGGCGAACACAAGATCGTCGACACGCTCGGCCTGCCGCCGACCTCGACACGCTGCGTCGACCTGGTCGTGACCGAGCTGGCGGTGCTGCGGCCCACGTCCGACGGCATGGTGCTGCAGGAGATCGCGCCCGGCGTCAGCATCGAGCAGGTACAGGCTGCCACCGGCACGCGCCTGATCGTGCCCGGGCACGTGCCGCTCATGAACGATGGCGCCTGACGTCGAACCGGGCAGCACCGCCGACGTGCACGAGCCACGCAGCGGGACCAGCTCGCTGTGGCGCCGCGGCCTGGCGCAGTGGCGCCAGGTGCACGCGCACGAGCGCAGCCTGGGCGACGAGTTCCGGCGCGAGAACCTGCGCCGCCTGCGGTTCATGGCCGCCGTGGTCGTGCCGCTCAATCTGGTGCATCTGCTGATCTTCGGGCGGGCCCAGCCGCTGCTGGGCAGCGCCGAGGCGGCCTGGACGCGCGGCGTGCTGCTGGTGCACCTGGCGATGGCGGTGCTGATGACGTTGCTGGGCCTGGCGGCACACCGGTTGATCCGGCATCCGGGCGGGCGGGCGGGCGGGCGAACGCACCGTCGTGCTCGCCGCGCTGCTGGGCAGCCTGGCGTGTGCCGGTGCGCTGGCCATCGTGGACCAGTGGGTCACGCCGGCCATCACGCCGGTGCTCATCGGCAGCATGGCGGTCAGCCTGGTCTTCCTGATGCGCCCGGTCGTGGCCGTGCTGCTGTTCGGTGCAGCGGGCGGGGTCATCGTCTGGGGCCTGGGGCTGACACAGGCCAACCCGGCCATGCTGCTCAGCAACCGCGTCAACGCCCTGAGCGGCCTGCTCATGGGCGTGGCGCTGTCCATGCTGCTGTGGCACAAGTCGGGCGTGCAGGCCCTGCTGCGCCGTGAACTGCAGGCCAGCAACCAGCAACTGCGGCGCCAGCAGGCCGAGCTGCAGCGCCTGGCGGTGCTGGATCCGCTCACCGGCGTGATCAACCGGCGCGAGTTCGAGCGCGTGTTCCGCCACGAGCTGGTGCGCGCCCAGCGCATGGGGGGCACGACATCGCTGGTCGCGGTCGACCTGGACCACTTCAAGGCGGTCAACGACCGCCACGGCCACCCGGTGGGTGACCTGGTGCTGCAGCAGGTGGCGCACAAGCTCACCGCCTTGTTGCGCCGCTACGACGTGCTGGCGCGTTACGGCGGCGAGGAATTCATGATCCTGCTGCCGCAGACCGACCTGCCGGCCGCGCTGGCGGTGGCCGAGAAGCTGCGCGCCGCCGTGCAGGCCATGGCGTTGCGCGTGGACGGCGTCGCGCCCGGGGCGGTGGCGCCGCACCTGACCGTCAGCCTCGGCGTGGCGACCAGCACACCGACCCTGCGCGAATTCGAGCAGCTCTACGCGCGTGCCGACCAGGCCCTGTACGAGGCCAAGCGGCGCGGGCGCAACCAGGTGGCCAGCCTGGCGGCCGACGCCTGAGCGCACGCCGGGCCCGGCCGGGTTCAGGGGCCGACGGGCCCGGGCTGCGGCGCCAGCAGGCGGGCCCGGGCCTGCAGCACGGCCGGCGCCACCGTGGCGAGCCGGCGCGCAGCAGCAGGTCGCGGTCTTCCAGCCCGACGACACCCAGCACTTCACCCTGGCCGAGGCCGACACCTGCTGCGCGCCGGGCTACACGCCGGTCACGCTGGCGAACCGCCGCGCCGACGCGCCCAGCTTCGTCTTCATC
>JBJOKY010000393.1:0-4345 GCA_046045865.1 Pseudomonadota bacterium
GAATCCGGCCTTCATCCAGGGCAGTTCCTGGGAGGCCGGTGGGGTCGGTTTCCTGCGCTGCGACCAGTCGGTGCTGCCGCCCGTCTTCGTCACCGAGGTCGGGCCCTATTCGACCGTCGGGCCGCTGCCCGGCGCGGCCGACCAGTACGCCCGCGTGGTCTGCGACCCGGCCACCGAAGGCCGCTGCTGGATCGCCAGCGACACCGGCCTGTGGCGGCGCGAGCCCGGGCAGCCGCCCAATCCGCCACTGCCGGCGACCTTCGTGCTCGAAGTCGTGCCGCCCGGCGCCGCCGCGATGCCAGCGCTGCCCGCGCCACCGGCCCGACCGCTGCCGAACCGCCCCTTCGGCGTCAACTGCTGCGACGTGCTGGTCACGCTCAACACCGATCCTGCCCAGCCCGGCACCTACCGGATCTTCGCCGCCTTCAACGCGATGGGCATCTTCCGTGGCGTCTGCAACCCGGCCACCGGTGCCACGGTCTGGGAGGCCGCCCCCCTGAGCGGCGCCGGCGTGCTGCCGGCGCTCAGCACGCCGGCCGGCGGCACCACCCACGACCGCATCCGCCTGGCGGCCTGCAAGTCGCAGCCCAATCACGTCTACGCGATCTTCGAGAGCGGCACCAACCCGGGCCCGGACGACACCGTGCTGGACGTCTACTACTCGAACGACGCCGGCACCACCTGGTTCGCCAGCGGGCCGCGCCCGCCAGCGCCGCCACCGGCGCCGCCATCAGTGCTGACCGCGATGCTGGGCGGCCAGCCCTGGGCGCACCTGATCATCGAGGTCCATCCCGACAACCCGGCGCTGGTGGTGGCCGGGGCGGTCAACCTGGCACGCAGCACCGATTTCGGCTCGACCTGGCAGCTCGTGATGGACTGGCAGAACTGGAGCGCTGGCGACCGCGCCCAGCACGGCGACATGCACGCGCTGCTGTTCGACGCCGCCGACCCACGCCGGCTCTTCGTCGGCAACGACAGCGGCGTGCTGATGACGCCCGACATCGTGCAGGGCAACCCGCGCACCGACCAGGGCTGGCGCAAGCGCAGCCACGGCATCCTGTGCGCGCAGTTCAACGACATCGCGGTGCACCCGACCTATCCGTGGATGGTCGGCGGCGGCCTGCAGGACAACGGCAGCTACGCCAGCTTCGGCGGCGAGACCTGGTACGTCATCGGCGACGCCGACGGCGGCCAGATCAGCTTCGAAATGAACGACCCGCGCACCTTCATCGCGCCGAACCAGTCGTTCATCATCCGCTCGACCGTCGTCGCGCCGACCACGCTGGAGCCGAACCCGGGCTTCTACCCGCTGGTGTCGCGCCGCACCATCAACGGTGACCGCCAGGCTCCGCAGGACGTGTTCGCCTGCCGCCTCGAAAGCCGCGAAGTCGCACCGCTGAGCAGCACCGCCGGGTTGTTCCTGCCGCTGGTCGAACATCATCCGAGCTCGGCGCGCCGGCTGCTGATCGGTCGCGGGCCGACCAATACCACACGCGCCGACGTCTTCCTCAGTACCAACAACGCCACCAGCTTCAGCTCGGGCAACATTCCGGCGGCGATGATCGGCAACAGCAGCGTTTCGGCGCTGGCCTGGGGCCATGGTGCCGCCGGCACGGCCGACTGGTGGGTCGGCACCACCGGCGGGCGGGTGCTGCGGCGCAACTCGGCCGGTAACTGGGTCCAGACCCCGATGCCGGCCAGCGCGAACGGCAGCACGGTCTCACGCATCGCCGTGCATCCGCTCAACACCAGCTACGTGGCAGTCTGCACGACCGGCATCGGCGCTCCGACCAGCCCGGGCGCGCCGGCCGGCAACGAGCAGGGCCGGCTCTACCTGAGCATGGACCGTGGTGCACACTGGACCGACATCAGCAACCTGCCCCCGGCCGCCGGCGGTGCGCTGCCGCCCTGCCCGCTGACCAGCCTGGCGTTCGATCCGCAGCCGGCTGCGGGTGCGTTGCAGACGCTCTATGTCGGCACGATGGCCGGCGTCTACGTCAGCCGCACGCTGCCAGCGGTGCCGGCCGGCACCTCGCTGGTGCCGGCCTTCAACCCGCAATGGGCCACCTTCAACGCACGCGGCGGACCAGGGCCGCTGCCGCTCACGGTGGTCAACGACCTGCAGATCGTCTCGCTGCCGATGCGGGTCGATGCCGACGTCGTCGCCGGCTCGGCCGAGACGGTGCCGCGCACCCGCCTGATCGCCGCGATGTACGGCCGCGGCATGTACGTCTGCGACCTGACCCAGGCTCAAGCGCCCGGCATCGCCGTGGGCGGGCCGCCGGTGCGGCTCTACATCCGCCAGACCGTCATCGAGGACGGCCTGTCCTACCCGCGTACCGCCCCGGCAGTGCTGAATGCCGCGCCCGGCGGCGGCCCGAGCGCCCCGCAGCTCGGCGGCGACCCGCGCTTCCCGCTTACCCCGACGCCGGTGCCGCTGACCGACACCGAAGCCTTCGACATCCGCATCGACCACGCGCCGTTCCAGTTCTTCGAGGACGTGCTCGACGGCGTCGAGTTCGACGAGGATCTGAAGACGCAGGATCTGAAGGCCGGGGAGACCCACTTCATCTACGTCCAGGTGCATTCGGCCGGCTGGAACGTCGCCGGGCCGGTGGACGTGCATCTCTACTTCGCCGCCGCGCCTGCACCGGGCCAGCCGAATGACGCGCCGCTGCCCGACCTGCACGCCGACTTCTGGGCCCACTGGACCGACGACCCGCTGCCGGCGCCGGCCGCCGCGCCGGTCGCGCCAGCGGCGACCTGGCAGCGCGCCGGCCACGTGGTTCGGCTGACGACGATCAGCGCCAACCAGCCGGCGGTGGCGCGCTTCGAGTGGGTGCCGCCCGCCAACCTCGGCGCCCATGCCGCGCTGCTGGCGGTCTGCACCAGCGCGGCCGATCCGCTGGTGCCCGGGACGCAGCCGACCGTGCTGGCCACGCTGCTGCGCCGCGAGCGGCACGCTGCGCTGCGCATCGTGCCGGTGGTGCCGTTCGTGCCGGATCTCTACATCCGCGACGGTCTGGACGACATCGGCGACCTCGGCGGTGTCGCCTGGGGCGGGCGCAGCCCGGACATCATCGTGGTGCCAAATGCGCCGGCCGATCCGGCCACCGAGTTCGCCGACAGCAACGACCCGCGCCGCGCCGACCGTGTCCGCAGCGGCGACAACTTCATCTATGTGCGAGTGCACAACCGCACGGCGCTGGTCACCGACGCCGACGTCGAGCTGTTCTGGGCCCGCCCGGCGCCCCGCACCAGCAGCGCCGCCGCCGCTGGCGGACCGGTGATCGACAACACGCAGTGGCAGGTCGTCGCGGCGATCGGCCCAGCAGCCACCCTCAGCGTGCCGGCGCGCAGCAGCGCGCTGGCCGCCTTCCACCTGCCCGACGCCCCGGCGCCGGACGCCGATGCACCCGGCACGCTCGCCTTCATCGCCCTGATCCGTGCCCGCAGCGGCGCCGACCCCGAACCGGTGCGCACCCGCATCACCGATCTGGCCAGCTTCTGGCGCTTCTTCCGCGAGCTGGCCGACGCCAACAACGCGGCCCTGCGCGCGCTGCGCTACGCCTGACGAGCCTGCTCACCATGGCCGAAACCGCCTTCCTCGCCGCCCTCGCCGCCTTCCTGCGCAATCAGGCCGGGCTGCTGCCAGCGCCAGCCAGCGTCGGCGTGATCGACCCGGTGCAGAACAACGACCTGCCGGCGCTGGTGCTGGCGCTCGAAAAGGTCCAGCGCCAGCACCCCGGCCTGGGCGAACGCTCCGAGCTGGTCAGCCACGGCGCGCTGCCCTGGCAGGCCACGATCGACTTGGCGAATCCGGTACTGCCGGAAGAACCCACCTTCGTGCTGCTCTCGGCCGATCGGCTCAGCCTGATCCTGCCGCACGGCGGCCTGCGCCAGGCCGACGGCAGCGAAGGCCCGCTCGGCCCGGCCGACTTGAGCGTCAGCGTCGCCGGTGCGCCGCGCACCGTGGTGGCGGGCGCGCCAGGGCCGGGCCAGGTACAGGCCGATGCGCAGATCGGCCTGCTGCGCTTCGGCACGGCACTGCCGGCCAGCGGCCTGGTGCGCATCAACTACGTGCTGGGCCAGTGGGAGCGCCGTGTCACGCCGATCAGCGGCGTGCTGCGCCTGGACGTCTGGGCCGGCAATGCCAACGACGCCGCGACGCTGAGCGACACGGCCGTCAACGCGCTGCTCGCCGCGCCAAACGCCGCGCTGGCCTCGCTGCACAAGCTGGCGCTGACCGACCTGTCCTGCGTCGGTGTGCCGGACCTGACACGGGCCCGTGCACGTGGCCGCACCGCCCGCTTCGGCTTTGTCTACGAACACGTCGTGGACCAGC
>JBJOKY010000394.1:0-4339 GCA_046045865.1 Pseudomonadota bacterium
CGGCCACGGCCGTGATGGGTGGCGACCAGATGGCGGGTGAGCGCGTCCGCCACGTCGGCATGGACCAGGCTCGCGAACTCGTGCCGGAAACCCCGCGGCAGGCCCGAAGCGGCCAGCGCAGCCAGGCGCTGGTCGCGCCGACGCAGGCCCGACTTGGCCAGCACCGGCCCGAGCGCCACGCCGAGCGGGCTGCCGTGCAGCAGATGCTGCATGCGCGGCTCGGCCTTGCCGGCGTCGTGGATCAGCGCGGCGGCGACGATCTGCGGCGCCAGCGGGTCATCGCCTGCCAGCCGTTCGGCCCAGCGGCCGACGTCGGCATGGTGCACGTCCAGCGCCACGGCGCAGCCGGTCTCGACCGTGTCCTCGCTGTCGTCCACGCCCCGGCCCACGAGCACGAAGCCATCCGGGTGCGGCTCCAGGCGCGCATCACGCATGGCCCGGGCGAGCGGATGGCCGCTGGCGCCCGCCAGATCCATCAGCTGCTGGCGCGCTGCGGCGATGTCCTCGTCCAGATCGTCGTCGGACGTGGCGGCTTGTTCCATCAGGCCCTGGAGGCCACGCACACCGGCCATGATCTCGTCCGCCGCAGCACCGAAGCTGGCGCCCAGGGCCGGCACCAGGCGCAGCACCACACGCACCCGGGCGGCGTCCCCCGCGCCCAGGCGCTCGATCAGGCAGGCCTCGGCCATATCGGCCACCGGCGCGGCAGACGTTGGCGCCCAGCCCCAGGCGTCGCAGCCGCCGGCCGACGCGGGCAGCACGACGGTGTCGCCCGGGCGCACGCTGCGCGCCGGGATGAGCTGGCAGTCCCCGGCGCCGCGCCAGGCCAGCACCGGCCGCTCGGGATCCTCGCCCTGGACATAGCTGTCGTCCTGCTCGGCGCCGGCATCGCTGCTGGTGTCGATCACCCGGCTGCGCATCAGCCAGCGCCGCGCCTGAGCCACCGGCACAGGCAGGCCCTCGCGCAGCAGCGGCGGCAGCAGGGCCAGGGCCTGCGCCCAGGCCTCGGGCGCCAGATCGTCCAGGTCGGCGCGCCAGATCAGGGTGACGTCGGGCACACGCCGGGTCGCGCCGTGCAGCCAGGCGCTCACGTCCAGCTCGGGCGCGAAGTCGCCGGTCTGGGCCAGCAGGCGCAGATGGGTCGGCAGCAGGCTGGCAGCGTGGGCCTGGGGCTCGACGGGTGCGGGCACACGCGCCAGCAGCTCGCCGAAGGCGGCCAGGCCGAAATCCACCACACCGCTGCCCTCATCGGCACGATCGCGCAGCCAGGCCCAGGCGGCCGGCAGGGCCGCGCCGTAGACCGGATCGTCCTTGTCCGCGGCCACCGAGCGGTGGATGACGACGGCCGACGACAGGCCGCGCTGCCCCAGCCGGTCGAGCCGCCCGAAGCGCTGGCGCAGTGCCGACACCGGGGCGGACTCGCTCACCAGCGCATCCACGTCCAGATCGGCCCCCACCTCGACGGTCTGGGTGGCGACCACCACGAGCGGCGTGTCGGCGTCGGCGCGGGTGCGCCCGACGGCGATCAGCGGCAGGACGCGGGCGAGTTCACCGTCGCGCTCGATCGGGCGCACCCGGCCGGTAAGCAGGGTGGCGGCCACGCCCTCCCCTTTGATGCGCTCGAAGCACAGGCGGGCAGTGGCGACGCGGTTCACCACCAGCAGCACGCGGCGCACGCCGGGTTCGCCCAGCAGGCGGGTGACTTCGGCCTGGGCGGAGCGCACGAAGTCCGCCTCTGCCGTGCCGACCTCGCACAAGGCGGCGAGCTTGGACGCGTGAAGGCGTTGCTGGATGGTGGGCACGGCCAGATCGGCGGCGTCCAGACCGAGCACGTCGGCGTTCCAACCTGCCGGCGGTGTGGCCGTCATGGGCACGAGCGCCAGGCCGGCGCCGCTGTCGCGCAGGCTGACCAGGGTCTGCAGGAAGGGGCCGGACAGGTGGGCCTCGTCGACCACGACCAGGCTGTCGGCGGCGAAGAAGCCGGCATGCATGGACCAGCGGCGCGGGCTCACGCCGTAGCCACGGAACAGCAGGCGCGAGCCCAGCTGATCGACCGTGGTGAGGGCGATGGTGAGCCGCTCGGGGTAGAGCACCCAGTCGTCGTCGCCGAAGACGCCACCGCGCAGGCGCACGACCTGGATCTCGCCGACGCGGCCGGCCAGGGTGGCCAGCTCGGAGGCCACCGTGTCGTGGCGCAGTTCATCGAGCACCCGGCCGACGCGGCGGGCGCGCTCGTAGACCGCGTCGACGACGATGCGCCGGTCGACCACGAAGGCGATGCGGCGCCAGCCACCCTGGGCAGCGGCCCACACGGCCGCGTCGACGAGGGCCGACTTGCCCATGCCGGTGGGCACGGTGACGGCCATGGGTTGTCGGCGTGCCAGCTGTTCGGCCGCACGCACCTGCCAGGGGAAGGGTTCCTGGCCGTGGACCGTGCGGAAGAAGGCGGCAAAGCTGGGCAGGCCTGTCGTCGTCGTCATGCGCGCAGCTCCAGCGGCGTGGGCCGCAGCAGGCCGATGCCGAAGTTCTTCCAGCGCCCGGCGATGACGGGGCCCTGGACCGGGCGGGCGAAGACCACGCGGGCGTGGAAGCGCGGCACCCGGGTGGGCACGTCGCGCGCGGTCGGGGCACCCTCGAAGTCGCTGGTCTGCATGACGCGCAGGTCGACCGGGGCCGGAAAGCCCGCCAGCACGAGCGATTCGGCCATGGCGTCGAGCAGGGCCGTGGCCTCGGCCCGCTTGGGCGGGCGGTCGAGCAGCACGGGCGTGACCGTGGACCAGTGGGTCGAGGTGGCGCGCCAGATGCTGTCGCGCAGCACGATGGGCGTCTCGGGGCCGGGCAGGCTGGCGCTCACGCTGGCGATCTGGCCGTCCGGCAGGGTGATCTGGCGCAGGCGGGCCAGGCCGGCCAGGGTGAGGGCGCGATCGGCGGGGCTCAGCTCGGTGGGCACAGCCACGGCGATGCCGCGCACCCGGCCGGCGGCGTGGACGTGGCCGACGTCGGCCAGCGGCAGCCAGGCCAGGTGGGCGATGTCGGGGTCATGCGCGTGCACGGCCGGCGGGGCGTCGTCGCCCAGCAGGGACATGACCGCACGGCGCACCGCTCGGGCCAGGGTGTGGGCGGTGTCGGCCCCCCAGCTGACATCCTGCAGGCGCAGGGTGATGCAGTCGTAGCGCGAGGCGACGACGTCATGCACGGGGCGGACCTCGGCGTAGGCGGCCATGGTCTCGCACAGCGGCACGGGGCGGCGCAAGGTGCTGGGGCCGGCCCGCTCGGCGACCTGGCGGTCGAGTTCGTCCAGCCGGCCCGGCAAGGTGACGCGCAGATGGTGTTCGCCTGCCGGGTCGGGTTGCCAGCGTGGGGCGGGGTCACCCTCGGGGCGCACGAAGCGGGCCATGGCCATCGAGTGCGAGGTGCCGACGTAGCTCACGCGTGCGGCGATGGCGTCGAGCGCGGCCAGTTCGGCGTCGTCCAGCGCCAGCGCCCAGGTCATGGTGACGACCGGGGCGCCGAGGAGGAACACGCTGGGGAACTGGCGCACCTGGCGGTTGGGCAGCAGGACACCCCGGGTCTTGCCCTTCTTGCTGTTGAAGTGGAGGCGGGAGTTCTCATCGTTCACAGGCACGAAGGCATCTGGCGCTTCCGAATCATCATGATCCGGGAAGTCCAGCGCAGGCGGTCCGGCCGCTTCGAGGCACTGGAGCAAGTTGCGCTCGACCGGCGTAGGCGTGTGGCCACCCGCATAGGCGGCAGCCACCAGGGCGGAGAACACGCGCGAGGGGTGCGGCGGCCACTCGGGCCGCCGCGGGTCGGCGATGCTGGCGGCGTAGTAGCGCCCGCTCGGGAAGCGCAGCTGGAGCTGAAGCATCGAGGGCCTCACGCCTCGGGCTCGCTGTCTCCTTTGGCGGCAGCGTCGCGGCTGCGCTGGACCAGCTCGACCAGGCGGTCGTCGGCCTGCAGGCGCAACACCTCGTCGCGCAAGGCCAGGCCCAGGCCGGCGGCGTAGGCGCGGGCGTCGGCCAGCAGCTGGCGGGCGGCTTCGCTGTCGAGCTGGACGGGCTGGGCGTCGTCCAGGGTGCGGCCGATGACTTCGAGACGGCCGGCCGTGCGGGGCACGAGTTCGCAGCGCGAGCGCAGCAGGTAGCCGGCTTCGTTCTGGGCCACCAGGCCGAACAGGCCCAGGGCGGCGAGCACGGCACGGCCGGCCTGGTCGCGCCGGGCGTCGATCTCGCCGGCGGCATCGGGGAAGGACAAGGTGCGCAGGCCCGAGCATGACAGCACGCTGGTCTGGATGGCGCCGCTGATGGCTGCGGCACGCGGCACGTTGGTGGACGGCACG
>JBJOKY010000395.1:0-4308 GCA_046045865.1 Pseudomonadota bacterium
ACCCCCATTGATCCATCATGCGCTGGCCGCGGGCGACTTCGGCATCGATGCTGTCCGTGGGCAATTGTTTCAGGCAGTCGGCGAGCGCTTCCGGGTCGGGCTTCGCGGTGGCGGCCCGGGCCTTCTGGCCAGGTTCGGCCTGGCCGTTCCAGGCGAAGGGGTTGCTGAAGGCTGGCGGGTCGGGCTTGCAGTCGTCGCGGTAGAGCGGGCGGTCGTCGTGCGCGAAGGGCGAGAAGGCGATGGTGCGCTCGAAGACCAGCGGCTGGCCGGTGGGTGTGGCCGGCCCGAGCGGCATCGCCGCGATGGCCTGCCGCGCGAGGCGCTCGGCCACCGGCGAGGTGGACCACAGGGTCTCCAGCTTCGCCAGCGTGCCGTCGGGCGCGATCTCGACGCGGAAGCGCACCATGCCCTGGTCCGGGCCTTCGACGGCGGTGCCCATCATGCTGCGCACCTGCTGGCCCCAGCTGTGGCGGTAGGCCTTGCTGTTCTTGAGCGTGTAGCGGCCCGCCAGGGCCCAGTCTTCGGCCGTGGGCGGTGGCGGCGCGGCCTGGCTGGCCAATGTTGGCGGTGCGTCTGGAGGGGGTGGCAAGGGCACCCGCTGCGGCTCCCAGCGCGGGTGATCGGGGCGGGGCGGTGGCGGCTTGCGGGCTGGGGCTGTCGCCTCGACCGGGTGCCGCGTCGCGGGGGGCTGCACCTGGATCACCATCACCGCCGGTGGCCTGGGCCGCTGGATGCGTGGTGGGTTGCCGTTGGTCAGCATGCCCGACAGGAGCAACCAGACCACGCCGATGTGCAGGGCCACGGTGAGGGCCAGGCCGAGCGCGGCGAGGCGACCGCGACGGGGCCATGCATGCCCAGGTCGATCAGCAGAGGTGGCCACGGGACGCCCCATCCTCAGCCCGCCTCGCGCAGGCGCGGGTGGGTCTCTTCGCCCCAGGCGAGCAGCACCGCACCCGAGGCCAGCATCGCCACGCTCACGAACCAGAAGGCGTGTTCGATCGATCCACCCAGGGCAGCCGACGCGCCCAGGCCCAGGGCGCCGACGGCGTAGCCCAGGTCGCGCCAGAAGCGGTAGATGCCGATGGCCGAGGCGCGCCAGGATGGCGCGGCGATGTCGGCCACCGCCGCGCTGAGGTTGGGGTAGAGCAGGGCCATGCCCAGCCCGGTGAGCCCGGCGGAGAGGCTCCACCAGGTGGCGCCCTCGCCCAGCGGCAGGAGCGCCACGCCCGCGCCACAGAGCCACATGCCGCCCACGTTGAGCCGGTGGCGGCCCAGGTGGTCCGAGAGCCTGCCGGTGAGCAGCTGCGCCGTGCCCCAGCTGAGGCCATAGACGCCCACGATCCAGCCCATGCCCGGCAGGTCCACGCCACGCTGGTGCAGGTAGACCGGCCAGAAGACCCAGACCAGCGCGTCGACGAACTTCTCCACCAGGCCGGCCTGGCAGAGTGCCGCCAGGCGCCGGTCGCGCCAGCTCATCAGGGCGAAGACCTCGCGGGTCGACAGGCGGCCGTCGGCCGTGGCAGGCGATGGCGCCCGCGAACCTGTGGGATCGCTGCCGCATGGCGGCGCGCCGGATCCGGCTTGCGGCGCCTCGCGCGCCCAGGGCAGGGTCTCCTGCACCGCCAGGGCGGCCTGCAGCGTGGCCAGGCCGATGACGATGCTGCCGAAGCACAGCAGCCCGTCGCGCGGGCCGAGCGCGTGGGCGAGGTGGCCGGTGGCCACGGCGGCCAGGGCCACGCCCACGTAGCCGGCGAACTCGTTCAGTCCCAGCACCAGGCCGCGCTGGTCGGCGCGCGTGAGGTCGAGCTGGGCCGTCTGGGTCATCGACCAGGTGAGGCCCTGGTTCACGCCCAGCAGCACCGTGGCGGCCACCACCCAGGCCCAGCTGGGTGCCTGGTGGACCATGAGCGGGATGGGCAGCGCCACCGCCCAGCCCAGCAGCAGCACGCGTCGGCGCCCCCAGCCTTCGGCCAGGCGGCCGGCGACGAAGTTCATCGCGCCCTTGACGACGCCGAAGGCCACGACGAAGGCCACCAGCAGCAGGAAGGAGCGGCGCGGCACGCCGAACTCGGCCTCGGCCAGGGCGGGCACGACGTTGCGCATCATCCCCAGCGCCAGGCCCACCAGCAGTACCTGCAGCAGCTGGTGCAGGAACTGGGCGCGGTTGGCGCCGATGCCCCATGACCTGGCCGTCGCCGCGACGAGCCGCCTTGCCATCACGCGTGCGCCAGGGGCAGGCCCGCCGCGAGCCAGTCGCTCACGCCGTCGGGGCACTTGCAGGCCGTGTAGCCCTGGGCGCGCAGCAGCCGCACCGCCTCGTCGGCCATGACGCAGAAGGGCCCGCGGCAATAGGCCACGAGGGTCCGGTCGCGCGGCAGCTCGGCCAGGCGCTGCGCCAGCTCGGCCAGGGGCATCGAACGCGCGAAGGGCAGGTGCGCGCTGGCGTATTCCTCGGCCGGGCGCACGTCCAGCACCACCACCGCCCCCTCGCGCGCCTGGGCCAGCAGGGTCGGGCGGTCCACCTCGACGAGGCTTGCCGGCTCGGTGACCATCTGCTGCAGGGCTAGCCGAAGCTCCACGAGGTGCGCCTGCGCCACCTGGCGCAGGGCCACGCCGAGTGTGGCCACGTCGTCGCCGTCCAGGCGGTAGACCATGCGCTTGCCGGCGCGGCGTACCTGCACCAGGCGCGCCTGCCGCAGGGCCTTCAGGTGTGCGCTGGCGAGCTTGACGTCGAGGGCCGCAGCCGCGGCGACCTGCTCCACGGCCTTCTCGCCCTGGGCCAGCAGCTCGAGGATCTCCAGCCGCTTGGGACTGGCCAGGGCCTTGCCGATGCGGGCCACCTGCTCGTAGAGCAGGTCCTTGAGGTGGCGGGAGTCCATGCATTCATTCTAATGAATCAGCGAATGAATACATTGGCCATCCCGTGTCGAACCGGTGGCGCCGGCCGCGGGTGCCTGGCGCCGCTCAGTCCAGCGCGCAGCTGCGCAAGCCGGCCGGCACATCGTTGCGGTGGGCCGGGAAGAAGTTGCGGTAGCAGGGGTGGCGCAGGCGTGGCTGGGTCATGAAGGAGGCACCACGCAACACCGGCCGGCCGTCGAACCAGGGGGCCGAGTAGTCGCGGTAGGGATGGGCGACGAAGCCGGGGTGGGGCGCGAAGGCGCTGGCCGTCCATTCCCACACGTCGCCCCAGCGGAAGGCCGGGCCGGCGGTCATCGCCGCGTGCTCCCACTCCGCCTCGGTCGGCAGGCGCCGGCCGGCCCAGGCGCACCAGGCCTGCGCCTCGTGCAGGCTGAGGTGGCAGGCCGCCTCGTCCAGGGGCAGGGCGCGCCAGCGCCCGTGGCGCCATTGCTGCCAGCGGCTGCCGTCGCGCCGCAGGTAGGTGGGTGCCTCGACCGGGCCGGCATCGCGCCACTGCCGGCCGGCCGCGCTCCACCAGCGGTCCTGGCGGTAGCCACCCGCCTCGACGAAGGGCAGGTAGTCGGCCCAGCGCAGGACCTGGGCGTCGATGGTGTGCGCGGGCAGGCCCACGGCGAGGCCTGGCAGTTCGTTGTCGAAGGCAAACCCGCCGCGTGCCACCTCGCGGCCCAGGGCCCAGCGGGTCGCATCGATGTGGATCGCCGGGGGCGGCGCTGGCAGGGCACGCGCCTGCCAGCGCGGATCGTCGATGGCGATGCCCAGTTGCTGCGCCATGTAGAGCGCGGCCTCGTGGTGCATGTCCTCGTGCAGCAGCGCCAGGCGGTGGAAGTAGAGCCTGCGGTCTGCGTCCGGGTCACCGGCGGCATCCCCGGGCCGGTCGCACGCCAGCAGCGCCAGCGTCTGTTCGAGCTGGTGCGCCAGATCGGCCCGCGTTGCAGGTGCATCGGGCAGGTCGAGGTCCCAGCGCAGATCGTGCGCCACGCGGCTGGAGTCGTAGAGCGCATCGGCGCCGGCCCGGCGCGGCGGGAGCCGCGCGGCCTGCGGGTCGGCAAACATGCCGCGATGGCGCTGCGGGTTGCGGGCGATCCACGCCTCCTGAAACCAGCCGATGTGGCCCAGCTCCCAGAGCGGCGGGTTGAGCGTGGCGCGCCGCGGCACGCGCAGGCCGGGCAGGGCCGCCTCGCAGCGTTCGAAGGTGGCCAGGGTGTCGGCCCGGCTCGCCTGCAGTGCAGCCGCCAGCACGCCCGGACCACCGCAGCGCGCCGCGTGCGCTGCCGACGGCACCGCCATGGACAAGCCGGTCGCCTGCATTAGCCTTGCTCCATGCATCGTGCCTCCATCGTCATCGTGACGCCGGCGCTGGCCGCAGCCAACAACGGCAACTGGCAGACG
>JBJOKY010000396.1:0-4298 GCA_046045865.1 Pseudomonadota bacterium
GGAATGGAAATACGTCAACGTGCGGCGCTACTTCCTGTACCTGGAGCGCTCGATCGAGAAATCCACCCAGTGGGCCGTGTTCGAGCCCAACGGCGAGGCGCTGTGGAGCAACGTGCGCAACACGGTGGCCGACTTCCTGTTCAACGAGTGGAAGAACGGCCGGCTGCTGGGCGGCGCACCCAAGGAAGCCTATTTCGTGCGCTGCGACCGCTCGACCATGACGCAGAACGACCTGGACAACGGCCGTCTGGTCTGCGTCGTCGGCGTCGCGCCGCTGCGCCCGGCCGAGTTCGTCGTGTTCCGCATCGGCCAGAAGACGGCCGACGCCTGAAGCCGCCTGACCTCGCCGCACCCCCACGCAGCCTACTGCAACCTTCCGGAGTCCTGAGCCATGGCCCAGTTTCGCGAGACCCCCTACGCCGCCTTCAACTACCTCGTCGAGCTCGAACCCGGCCAGGGCACCGAGGTGCAGGCCGGCTTTTCCGACGTGTCCGGCCTGAACGCCGAGATCGCGGTGGCCGAATACCGCGCCGGCAATTCCAAGGTCAACCACGTGCAGAAGTTCCCCGGCATCCACAAGGCCGGCGACGTCACGCTCAAGCGCGGCGTGATCGGCGCGCAGAACCTCTACGACTGGATGGAGGCCGGGCGCAGCGGACGCATCAAGGACGCCAAGCGCGACATCGTCGTCAAGCTGCTCAGCGAGGACCGCGCCGACACCGTGGTGAGCTGGAAGCTGCGCGGCGCCATGCCCATCAAGTGGACCGGCCCGACGCTGGCGGCCAAGGGCGGCGGCGACGTCGCGATCGAGGAGCTGGTGCTCTCGGTGGAGACGGTCGAGCAGGAGTGACCCGGTGCTGCTCGCCGACCAGCGCATCGAGATCGACGCCCGCCCGGCGCCCGCCCGCGCGCCGGTGCTGGAGGTCGTCCTGCTCGGCCATTGCCCGGCCCCGGCCGGCGCGCCCGGCGTCGGCGCGCAGTGGCAGCGCGTGGCGGGTGATGCCGACATGCTCGCCGCCCTGGCCGGTCTGGGCCTGCACACCGACGCCGCGCGCCTGCGCGAGCTGCTGGCCGGCAAGGCGCCGCGCGCCGACGACGACGCCGCCACCCTGGCCCACGACGACGACTTGAGGGCGCTGTACCTGCTGCCCCTGCCGGTGCTGAGCCTGGGGCAGTTCCGCGTGCTCTTCCCCTACGCCTTCGACAGCGCCACGCAGTACCGCAGCGTGCTGGGCGGTGATCGGGCCTGGCTGCCGCAGGCGGTGCAGGATTTCTTCGAAGGCAGCAGCTCGCCCGGGCGCGACCAGCTCAGGCTGTGGGTCATCCGTGTGCCCGAGGCCGGCGGTGCACCCGCCTTCCTGCCGCGCCCCGGCGCCGTGCTCACCGACCCGGCCGGGCTCGGCGCCTTCGAACGCGCCCTGCTGCTGCGCCGCGCCGCCATCCTGGCCCTGCCTGACCTGGAACGCCTGCAGGTGCCCGCCCAGCTGCCCGACGTGCCGCGCCTGCGCCTGGTCAACCCGCTGCCGGTCTTCCTGCCCGTGGCCACGGTGCCGGACGACGGCCACCGCGAACGCCGCCTGCCTGGCGAGCTGCCGCACATGCCCGACCCGCTGGCGCCGGACGAGGTGCTGGCGCCCATCGCCCGCACCCTGGCGCGGCTGCGCCCGGACATGATGTGCCTGATCAGCCTGCCGCTCGATGCAGTCGGGCAGGGCGAACGCCCGGTGCCCTCGCAGGCCTGCCTGGCCTGGCTCGAGCGCCTGCAGCGCCTGCCCCTGGATGCCGATGGCGACGGCGGCGCGGCTGCCGCGCTGCGCCAGCTCCAGCTCATCTACCCCTATCTGCGCAGCGCCCAGCGGTCGCTGGCCTCAGCGGTCGGCCTGGTCGCCGGCCAGCAGGCGCTCACGGCGCAGCACGCCGGCCCCTGGCGCTCGATCGGCGAGCAGCCCCTGCCCGGCCTGGCCCTGCCCTGGCCGGCCCTCACCCAGCAGGAGGCCACCGCCCTGCGGCTGGCCCCCGGCATCACCGTGCTGACCCGGCGCAACGGCCGCTGCGTGGTCGACGACGAGCGCCTGGCCGTGCCCTGCCTGGCGCCGGTGGCGCTGCGCCGCCTCACCGCGGCCCAACGCGCGGGCGAGCACTGGCGCTCGGCCGAGGTCATGCGCTTCATGGGCTGGCTGCGCCGCGAACTGCAGCAGCTGGGCGAACGCCTGGTGTTCGACACCGACATCTCCGACCCGCGCCCCGAGCTGGCGCTGCGCACCTTCTTCAACCGCCTGCACGCCCTGGGCGCGCTGCGCGGCGCTCGGCCCGAGCAGGCCTTCCGCATCAGCCGCGCCAGCCAGGGCGAGAGCACGCTGGTCTTCGAGATCGAGATCGCGCCGGCCTACCCGCTCGACCTCATCCGCATCACCTTCGTGCAGGACCGCCACGCCGAGCAGGTCGGCACCACGCTGGAGGCCCTCGATGGCTGAGGCCGACGACACCCTCCTGGGCGAATTCATCGCCTTCCGCTTCCGCGTGGGCTTCTACGCCGACGAGGCCGGCCAGCAGCTGGTCTGCCGCGGCGCCTTCAGCGAGGTCAGCGGCCTGGAGGCCAGCATGACCAGCAAGGCGCTCAAGGAAGGCGGGCGCAACTGGGGCGAGGTGCAGCTCGCCGGCCCGACCACCTTCGCGCCCGTGGTCATGAAACGCGGCTTCACCGAGGTCGGCGACCTGTGGAGCTGGTTCGACAGCACCACCCGCCAGGCCAACTACGGCCTGCGCTACACCGGGCTGATCGAGGTCTTCCATCCCTCGCGCGGTTTCGACCAGGCGCCCGACTACAAGTGGTGGCTGCACCAGGTGCTGCCGGCCAAGTTCAAGGGCCCCGACCTGTCCGGCACGGCCAGCCAGATCGCGATCGAGGAGCTGCACGTCGTGCACCAGGGCCTGGTGCTGGAACGCCGCGTCGGCGGCCAGGGGGGCACACCATGAGCGGCCCCGCACGGCCGTCCCGAAGGGGCCGCGTTCCTCCCTCGGGGAGGTGGTCACGCAGTGACCCGAGGGCAGACCGATGACCGCCCCGCAGATCGCCCACGCCAAGCTCATCCCCATGAACGGCGAGCAGGTCGAGACCGACACGGCGCAGCACATCACCGTGCAGTTCAACCCGGCCACGCTGCGCCTGAACCTGAGCAACACCCTGCGCGCCGAGACCGGCGGCGGGCGCAGCCGCGCCGCCGCCCAGTTCGTCGACAAGAGCGAATCGACCCTGGCCGTCGAGCTGGTGTTCGACGCCACCATCGCCCAGCCCGGCGCCGAGGCCGGCAGCGACGTGCGCCAGCTCACCCGGCGCATCGCCGACACCTACATGAAGCCGGTCGACGCCGACTCGGCCCAGCCACGCGCGCCGCGGCGCTGCCGCTTCCAGTGGGGCCGCTTCCAGTTCACCGGCATGTTGTCGGCCTACGGCGAGACGCTCGATTTCTTCGCCCCCGAAGGCATCCCCCTGCGCGCCACCCTGGCCCTGACCTTCAAGGAAGACCGCTACCAGTTCGAGGCCGGCGACGAATCCGTGCAGGCCGCCGCGCGCCAGCAGCCCCGCTTCGCGCCCGGCGGCGACGGCCTGAGCGCCGACCGCGCCGCCCAGGCCGCCGGCGGCCGGCCGCAGGACTGGCGCCTCGTGGCCGACCTCAACCTGCTGGAGAACCCGCGCTTCACGCCCGACGCCGGCGTGCTGGTGCCGCGTGGCCCGGCCGGCATCGGCATCAGCGGCGGCGGCGTGTCGATCAGCGCCAGCGGTCCGACCCTGGCCATCGGCCTGGCCGCCCCCTCGGTCAGCGTGCGCACGCGCCCCTGAACGCCCAACGGAGCCCACCCCCATGCCGATCGTCATCGAGGAACTGCACACCGAAGCCGTCGTCGAGCCCGACGCCGCAGGTGCCGGCGGGCACGGCGCGGCCGCGCCCACCGAAGCCGCACCGGCCGAGGCCGTGCTCGATCTGCTCGACCTGGTCCGCGAGCGGGAGCTGCGCCTTGCCTGCGACTGAGCTGCCGCTGAGCAACGCCCGCCCACGCCTGCTGGTCGACGGGCAGGAGCACGCCAACCTGGGCGAGGCCGTGCTGGCGCTGAGCCTGCACCTGCCGCGCAGCGGCATGGCCGCGGCCGAGCTGCGCCTGCTCAACTGGAGCGGCGCCAACGGCACGCCCGACTTCCTGTTCCAGGACCTGCGCCACGGCCAGCGCCTGGCCATCGTGCTGGGCGAATCCGCCACCGACCCTGCCTTCAGCGGCGAGATCACCGCCATCGAGGAACG
>JBJOKY010000085.1:0-13473 GCA_046045865.1 Pseudomonadota bacterium
TTCCTGCATGCCCATGGCGCTGCGGCGATGGCAGGTCTCGCAGGCCGCCGCCGGGCCCGTCAGGACACCCTGCACCGTGGCGCGGCGCGCGCTGAGCGGACTGCCGTCGGCGCGCCGGCCCAGACGGTAGAGCTGTTCGCCCAGGGCGGCCGCGTCCGGTGCGGGCGCGGTGGCCGCACCTGTGGCGGGCTGCGCGGTCGCCGTCAGGGCCGTCAGGGCCGCCAGCAGGGCAGCCAGGCCCAGGCCCGGCAGGCGCGCCAGCAGGCGTGCAGCGCGGTGTGGCCGACCTGGCGGCACAGGCAGGCCGCGGCCATGGCGGCAGATCGGATGAGGGCGCAGGGACAAGGTGGCAGGCGTCATGGGCGGGGCAGTCGCAGGCTGGCGCAGCCCGTGCGGGGGCGTGCGCGACAGGCGCATCAGACCATGCCCGGCGGGGCCGGCACCAGCCCGCCGCAGCGGCGTGTGCAGCAGTCCTGCCACAAGGCGCTGGCCCTGTCTCGGCCGGTACACACCGATGTCGGGGGCGGCCGCGCCGGCAAGGTTATGGCGCATTAATTTCACGACCGCTGTTTGTGTACTTTTGTTGCCGACATTACGTCGGAATAATCCTGGCGACCCAGCCGGGGGCCACCGGCCGGGTTGGCGGCCATCAGCCCGGGCGGCCCCCGCGAACCCGGGGACTAGCTTAACCAGTCTTGCATCAATATTATTCAACTTAATGACCTGGTCACCTCGTCAGCCCCACCGGAAGAGCCCCTGCGGAATCAATATGCAAGCCATCAAATCATTACTTTGCGCCACCCTGCTGGCTGGCCTGGCCTTCAACGCAAACGCCGCCAGTTATACCTATGCAGGTTCCTGGCTGGTATCCGACGGCCCGGCATTCGACTTTGCCAATGCCACTTCGGCCAATCCCGACCCTTTGCTGGATATCCCGGCCTATACCGCCCAGCAAGCTGCCGCGATGTTGTTCGGAGGGCTCGCCAGCGACTATGCCATCTCCACCAGCATGGCCAGCATCGATCACCTGGCCTGGTATGACGTGCTGGGTGCGGGTGAACAGGTATTGAGCGAGAACTACGCCTACAGCTCCACCGACCCGTCGTTCCGGGCCGGCCTGTACGCCTCGCCCTTCGATACCGTGAGCGCCCTCGACCCATTCTTCACCTTCCCGGTCGCGTCCGCCTACGTGCTGGATACCGGTGTCAGCCAATACAACTACGCATTCCGCGTCAACGCCGTACCTGAACCCGCCAGCATGGCCTTGCTGCTGGCCGGCCTGGGTGTCGTCGGACTGGCGCGGCGACGCCAGGCGGCACAGCCCGCCTGAACAAACACCACATACAGAACCACGAAAAAACAATAGACGAGGCTCGTCATGTCGAATCGCAGAAACTTCCTCAAGAAAACCACCGCGCTGGCCGGCGCAGGCCTGGGCCTGGGCGTGGGCATGGGCCTGAGCGTGTCGGGCGCCCCCGCCCGGGCCGCCGGCCTGGCCGGCCCGGCCGTGACCAGCGGGCGCTGGAACACCACCAGCGACCCGGCCATCTGGCAGCAGGCCTGGGAGCGGCGCTTCAGCAACCCGCTCGTCAACCCGCTGGACAGGCAGGCCCTGGGCGGCGTGGGCTACGTCTACCGCCCCGACGTCGGCACCAGCGCGCAGTACACGGTGGCGGCCGGCCAGACCGAGTGGGACATCCTGGGCATCACGAACACCGCCAGCCAGCCGGTGCTGACGACGGTCTGGGGCTACGGCAACAACGACGGCGGCGCGGCGCTGCCCTACACCTTCCCCGGGCGCAC
This sequence comes from Pseudomonadota bacterium, assembly GCA_046045865.1. GTDB lineage: Bacteria > Pseudomonadota > Gammaproteobacteria > Burkholderiales > Burkholderiaceae_C > Sphaerotilus. The sequence continues at coordinate 1,804 of JBJOKY010000085.1, forward strand.
CTTCGAGGTGCAGCGCAACAGCGCGGTGAAGGTGACCTGGCTGAACCGGCTGATCCAGGCCCGCGTGGCCCTGCCCCACCTGCTGCCGGTCGACCAGACCATCAGCCTGCAGGGCGTGACGACCGGCGTGCCCACGGCGGTGCACCACCACGGCAGCGACAGCGCCTTCGAGTTCGACGGCGGCCCCGACCAGTGGCAGACGCCGCTGCGCCAGCAGACCGGCCCGGGCGTGAACGCGGTCAACGGCACCGGCAGCGACGGCGTGACCTATACCTACCAGAACACCCAGGAGGCCTCGCTGCACTGGTACCACGACCATGCCGAAGGCGTGACGCGCACCAACGTGTACGCGGGCCTGGCCGGTCTGTACGTGATCCGCGACAACAACGAGGCCAGGCTGCAGGCTGCGCGCGTTCTGCCCAGCGGGGCCTACGAGGTGGCGCTGCTGCTGCAGGACAAGACCTTCACGGCCGACGGCAGCCTGTCGTACACCGCCGACCCGGCCCAGTATCCCGACCCGGAGGCCCTGGCCGCCGGTGCGCCGCTGCCCCAGGACAACCCGACCCACATGCCGGAGATGTTCGGCGACATCATCGTGGTGAACGGCAAGGCCTGGCCGAACATGGACGTCGAGCCGCGTCCCTACCGCCTGCGCCTGCTCAACGGCGCGGACGCACGCTTCTTCCAGCTCGACTTCGGCCCGGCCACCGTGTGGCAGGTCGGCACCGACCTGGGCCTGCTGAACAGGCCGGTCGCCAGGAACGGCATCACCATCGCGCCGGGTGAACGCGTCGATCTGGTGGTCGACTTCAGCGCCTGCCAGGGCCAGCAGATCGTCGTGGGCAACAGCGCGGCCGCGCCCTTCCCCTACGGCGACCCGGTGCTGCCGGGCAGCGGTGCCGACGTGGTGATGCGCTTCTCGGTGACCAGGCCGCGCAACCTGCAGGTGCCGGTGGTGGCGCTGACGGCCGACACGCGGCTGCGCGGCGTGATGTCGCAGACGCTGGCGCTCAACACGCCGGCGCGCGTGCCGGGCAGCCCGCAGGTGCGCCGCATCCTGCTGGGCGAGGGTTCGGACGAATACGGCCGCATCCTGCCGCTGCTGGGCACCTACGACCCGAGCGGCGCGGCCAACCACGGCACGATGGACTTCAACGAGCCGCCCACCGAGTTCCCGAGCCTGGGCAGCACCGAGATCTGGGAGTTCTGGAACGCCTCGGAAGACGCCCACCCGGTGCACATGCACCTGGTCCAGTTCCGCATCCTGAACCGCGAGAACTTCACCGGCACGACCACCGCGACCGTCATGCCGCAGGGCTGGAGCGGCGTGAAGCTCGACCCGGGCGCCGTGCTGGACGGCGCACCCGAGGTGGCGCCGGCCCACGAGCAGGGCCTGAAGGACACGGTGGTCTGCCCGCCCGGTATGGTCACGCGCGTGGCCGCGGCCTTCAACCGGCGCGGCAAGTACGTCTACCACTGCCACATCCTGTCGCACGAGGAACACAGCATGATGCGCTGGTTCATCGTCAGCTGAGGCCGGCCGCGGGCCGGCGGCCTCAGATGAACTGCCGCCCGCCGTCCACCACCAGGGTCTGGCCGGTGACGAAGGACGCCCCCGGCGAGGCCAGGTAGAGCAGGGCGCCGGCCATGTCGCCGGGCTGCGAGGCGCGCTTGATGGCGCCGCGCGCCACGCCGTAGCTGGCCGCGTCGCTCATCAGGCCCAGGCTGGCCTCGGTGAGCGTGAAGCCGGGGGCGAGCGCGTTGACGGTGATGCCGTGGTCGCCGAGCTCGCGCGCCAGCGAACGTGTCAGGCCGATCACGCCGCCCTTGCTGGCGACGTAGTGGGCCCACAGCGGCGAGCCGCTCATGACCGTGGCGGACGAGATGTTGACGATGGCGCCGCCGCGGCCCGGGCCGCCTGGCAGGTCGTTGCGCATCCAGGGGAAGACCGCGCGCGCCATCAGGAAGGGGCCCTTGAGGTTGACCGCCATGACGCGGTCCCACTGCGCCAGGTCGATCTCGTGGAAGGGCTGGCGCTGCAGCGTGGCGTAGAGGGCGGCGTTGTTGACCAGCACGTCGATGCGTCCGGTCAGGTCTGCGGCGACCTCGGCCAGGACACGCGTGCTGGCCTCGTCGGCCACGTCCACCGCCTGGGCGACGATGTGGCGCCCGGGGTGGGCGGCGGCCAGCTGCGCCGCCGCCTCGGCCACCTTGGCCGCGGCGATGTCGGCCAGCACCACGTGGGCACCCGCCTCGGCCAGCGCGGTGGCGAAGACCAGGCCCAGGCCGGTGGCCGCGCCGGTGACGACCGCGGTGCGGCCGGTGTAGTGGTCGTGGTCGTGCATGGGCAGGCAGCTCCGGTGGCGCACGAGGGGGTGTGCACCTGGTGGATGGTCAGTGGTCAGTGGTCAGTGGTCGAGGTCGGGGATGGCATAGCTCAGGTACACCGTCTTGGTGTCCAGATAGGCCTCGATGCCCAGGCGCGATTTCTCGCGCCCCAGGCCGCTCTGCTTCATGCCGCCGAAGGGCGCACGCTGGCTGGAGCGGGCGATGTCGTTGAGCCACACCGAGCCGGCCTGCAGGCGCTGGCACAGCGTCAGGCCACGTGCCAGGTCGCGCGTGAAGACGAAGGCGGCCAGGCCGGTCTCGCCCTCGTTGCACAGGCGCAGGGCCTCGGCGTCGCTGTCCACCCCCTGCACGGCCAGCACCGGGCCGAAGGTCTCGTGGCGCATCACCAGCATCTCGGGCGTGGCGTCGGCGATCAGGGTGGGGGCGAAGAAGTGGCCGGCCTCGCAGCCCGGCACCTGCAGGTCGTGGCCGCCGCACAACACGCGTGCGCCGCGTGCACGTGCGTCCTCGCTCTGGCGCCGGGCGTTGTCGGCCATGCGGGCGTTGACCAGCGGGCCAAGGTCGACGCCCGGCTCGGTCGGCGGGCCCACGCGCAGCGCCGCCACGGCCGGCGCCAGCCGCGCCAGCAGCGCGTCGTAGACGCGCCGGTGGGCGTAGATGCGGTTGACCCGGTAGCAGAACTGGCCGCTGTTGGCGTAGGCGTGGCGGGTGATGGCGGGCACGGCCAGCTCGAGGTCGGCGTCGGCGCAGACGATGGCCGGGCAGTGGCCGCCCAGCTCCAGCGTGAGCCGCTTGACCGTGCCGGCCGCCGCCGCGGCGATGGCCTTGCCCGCGGCCGTGCCGCCGGTGAAGGCGACCTTGCGCACGCGCGGGTGGGTGACGAGCGCCTGGCCGGCCTGCGCGCCCGTGCCGGTGACGACCTGGAACACGCCGGGCGGCAGCACCTGGCCGAGCAGCTCGGCCAGCAGCAGGGTGGTCACGGGGGTGTCCTCGGCCGGCTTGGCGACCACCGTGCAGCCGGCCAGCAGGGCCGCGCCGAGCTTGAAGCACAGCAGCGTGACGGGGTAATTGAAGGGCGCGATGGCGGCCACCACGCCCAGCGGCTCGCGCAGCACCAGCATCTGCTCGCCGGCGCGGCAGCCGTGCGCCCACTGGCCCTGCAGCTGCAGCGCCTCCTCGGCGTAGACGTCCAGCAGCTCGGCGCTGCGCACGATCTCGGCGCGTGCGCCGGCCAGCGGGCGGCCGACTTCGCGCATGATCCAGTCGCCCAGCGTGTCGGCGTGGGCGCGCATCAGCGCGGCGCAGCGGCGCACCGCGGCCACGCGGGCCTCCAGCGGCGTGTCGCGCCAGGGCCCGAAGGCCGCCTCGGCGCCCTGCACGGCGCGGTCGACGTCGGCGGCATCGGCCAGCGGCACACGCGCGATGACGCTGCCGCCGGCCTTGTCGGTCACCGCCAGCCAGGCGCCGGTGCCCGAGGGCACCCAGCCGCCGTCGAGGAACAGGTCGAAGGAGCGCACCGCGGGCCGGCCGGTCAGATCACGTCGAGCTTGAGGATGCGGCGCGACTCGGCCAGCTCGCGCTCGGCGATCAGGCGGCCGACCTCGGTCTCGAGCTGGGCGAGGTTGGTCTTCTCCAGCTTGTCGGCGTACTGGCGCGGCGTGAGCTTGAACCAGTCGCAGGCCACGCCGATGCCGGTGACCGAGAAGCGCCAGAGCTTGTCGGCGTCGCGCACGATGCGGTCGTTGAGGTGGCGCGGCTGGGCGCGCGTGTCGTGGCCGTCGATGATCTCGCAGACCTGCTCGATCACCTCGGTGCCCCAGCCCAGGCCGGGCAGCAGCTCGCGCGCGATGCGGCAGGCCTCGGCCTCGTGGAAGTAGCGCGCGTCGGACTGCATGAAGTTGGCGCCCCCGAAGGCCTTCTCGATCAGGTCGGGCCCGTCGATGCTGTGCCAGCCGATGTCGTGCAGCATCAGCGCCAGCACGCACACGTCCTCGTCGGCCTGGGGGTAGGCCTCCAGCAGCCGGCGCACGCAGATGAACGACAGCGGGATGTGCACGTCGTTCTTGCGCACGCGCCAGTACTTGTCGAAGGCCTGCCAGACCGGGTCGTAGCGGGACTCGGGGTGCTTGAGCATGGGCCGGCCCTTCAGTCCAGCAGGGTGACGGTGCCGGCGCCGCCGTCCACGCGCAGGCGCTGGCCGGTGCGGATGGTGCTGGACGCGTTGCCCGTGCCGGTGACGGCCGGCAGGCCGTATTCGCGGCACACGATGGAGGCGTGGCTCATCATGCCGCCGATGTCGGTCACGGTGGCGGCGATCTTGCCGAACACCGGCGCCCAGCTGGGCGCGGTGACGGGCGCGACCAGGATCTCGCCGGGCAGGATGTCGGCCAGCTGGTCGGCGCTGCGGATGACGCGCGCCGGCCCCTCCACCACGCCGGGCGAGGCAGCCATGCCCTTGAGCACGCCGTCCATGCCGCCGGCGCCCAGCCAGGCGGCGATGCTCTCGCTGGTGATGCCCCACAGCATGATGGTGAAGGGTTCGGTGATGACCTCGGGCGGGGCGTTGAGCGCCGGCTGCGGCGCCTGGGTGGCCAGCGCCTGCATCATGGCCTTGCGCTCGGCGATGACCGGGCCCCAGTAGCTGGCGCCGATGGGCTGCGCGCCCACCGCCCAGGCGTTGCAGTAGTCGAACAGGGCGTCGCGCACCTCGTTGCGGCCGAGGTAGAACAGGTCGCCGGCGTCGGCCCAGAAGCCCGCGCCCTGCAGCACGCGGCCGAGCTCGCGCATCTTGCGCCAGAACACCCCCATGGACCAGTGCTCGATGTAGAAGTTGTGGTTCTCCACGTAGGGGAAGACCGTGCGCGCCAGGCCCAGCTTGCCGTCGAAGGCGGCCTGGGCGTCGGCGTCGAGCAGCTCGCGGTATTCGGCCGTGATGCGTTCACGTTCGGCAGCCAGCTCGGCGGTCGGGCGCGCCAGGCTCTCGCCCTGCTGCAGGCGCACGATGTAGTCGCGGATGTAGCCCAGCGGGATGTCGAGGTGCTCGATCCAGTACCTGTCGTCGGAATAGAAGCCGTTGCCCGAGGTGAAGTTGAACCACGGGTCCTGCGCGGCCTCCCAGGCGGCGATCCATTCGGTGCCGCGCGGCTGGCCGGCCACGCGGCTGAGCAGGTCGGCCGGCATGCCGCCGGCCAGCACGGCCGCGGCCAGGTCCAGCTCGACGGCCAGGGCGGCGAGCTTCTTGAGCTCGTCGTCGGGGCGGAACAGCTCCATGTCCACGCCCTGCACCATCCTGGCGATGGCCTGGTCGGGCATGGACGGGAAGTGGCCCTTGCAGAAGCCGAAGAAGTCCAGGTAGGCGGCGTAGCCCAGGTTGAGGAACTCGAAGTGGTAGTTCCAGGTGCGGTAGCACAGCTGCAGGATGCGGTCGTATTCGGCCAGCAGCGGCACGGTGTTGTCGATGCCGGCGCCGCTCCTGACCCACTCCAGCGGCACGACCTCGGGCAGCGGCTCGAAGCGGACGGACTCGAGTTCGGCGATGTTGGCCCTGACCTTGCCGTACCAGTTGTCGAGCAGGCTGTCCCAGTTGGCGAAGTAGTGGCCGGCGCGCTCCATGAACTGCGGCACGCGCTCGGCGATGGCCTCGGGCGCGACCGCCACCGGGCTCATGTAGCAGTAGCCGTTGTGGAAGCGGTACTCGATGCCGTTGGCCGGCGGCACCAGGTAGTGGCGCGTGTTGTACTGGCCCAGGCACTTGACCGCGAACTCGACCGTGAGCGAATCGAAGGGCTTGAAGGGATTGGGCCAGTGCTGCGAGTCGCAGAACCAGAACTTGCCCTCCTCGGCCTGGCGCAGCTCGTCGCGAAAGACCATGTAGTACGGATACATGCTCTTCCAGTTCTGCGCACCGGCCGGCGCGGGCAGCTCGTAGGGGCTGGGGAACTTCACGGGGCTCATGGTCGTCTCCTGGGGTGTGCCGGATGGGGCGGGTCGTCGGTCTTGTGGTGACTGGTCGTGACTGGAGGTGTTCGGTCGCGTGGCCGCCAGCCTGCTCAGGCCGAGGGGCGGATGCGCACGGGCGTGAGCAGCGAGCTCACCAGCCCTTCCATGCCGGCCACGGCGCGCGGCGCGCCGGGCGGCTTCTTCTTCTGGCTCCACACCGTCTCGGGGCGGCACTGCAGCAGCATCAGGCGGCCCAGCGGGTCGGTGGCGTGCGCCTCGATGGCCCACTCGATGTCCTGCGCGGCGCCGAAGCGTTTCTCCAGCTGCTTGGCCAGGCGCGCGATGGCGGTGATCTGGGCATCGTTCAGGCAGGGCAGGTCCTGGCGCTCGGCGGCCACGCTGCGGTGCACGGTGCAGCGTTCCTGCACGTCGGCGACCACCTCGAAGGCCTTGCGGCTGATGGTGCGCCTGACCACGCCGAGCATGACCTTGTCGACCGCGTAGTGGTCGGGCGTGACCTCGCCCGACACGACGCTCTCGCCCAGGCCCCAGGAGGCGTCGATCACCATCCTGGCGCGGTCGCCGTTGAGCGGGTCGATCGTCATGGCCACGCCGGCCACGCTGGCGTTGACCATCTTCTGCACCGCCACGCTCATGAGCACGTCCAGGTGCGCCATGTGGCGGTCGCTGCGGTAGCCGATGGCGCGCGCGGTGTACAGGCTGGCCCAGCAGTCGCGCACACGCTCCAGCACGGCCTGGGTGCCGACCACCCAGAGGTAGGTGTCCTGCTGGCCGGCGAAGCTGGCGTCGGGCAGGTCCTCGGCGGTGGCCGAGCTGCGCACCGCCACGGGCAGGTCGTCGTCGGCGCCTTCGGCCGCGCACAGGGCGCGGTACTGCGCCGCGACCGCCTCGCGCACCTCGGCCGGCATGGCGGTGGAGCTGAAGGCGACGTGGATGTTCTGCGCCGCGTCGGCCTGGGCGGCGACGTCGCCGGGCGCCAGGGTGGCGAGGATGGCCTGCACGCGCTCCTTCAGGCCATGCTGGGCCAGCATGGCCACGTAGGCGTCGGTGGTCACGGCAAAACCGGGCGGCACGGGCGCGCCGGCGCGCATGAGCCGCACCAGCGAGCCGCACTTGCCGCCCAGGCGCGGCTCGTCAGCCTCGGTGGCGGCGGCGAAGTCGAGCACCAGAGGGTGGCGGTGCTGGTCAGGGCCGGACAGGTGGTCGTTCATGGCAGCGGCGGCGCAGGTGGTGGCACAGGCGGCAGGCGGGTGGGCAGACAGGGGATCGCGCGGGCTCATGACCAGCGCACGTGCAATGCCAGCGGCGCGCGGAACGAGGTGTTGGGCACGAAGCCGAAGGCCTGGTCGGGCACCAGCTCGAGGCCGGGCAGGGTCTGCGTGAGCTCCTCGAGCACGACCTTGAGCTGCAGCCGCGCCAGCGGCGCGCCGACGCAGAAGTGGATGCCGTAGCCCAGCGAGATGTGGGCGCGCGCGTTGGCGCGATCGATGTCGAAACGTTCGGGGTCGGTGAACTGGCTCTCGTCGCGGTTGCCCGAGCCCATGATCAGCAGCAGCTCGGCGCCCGCGGGCAGGGTCTGGCCGGCAACCACGGTGTCCTGCAGCGCCTTGCGCCGCCAGGCGATGATGGACGGCGCGTAGCGCAGCACCTCCTCGGTCGCGGCAGGGATGCGCGCCGGCTCGGCCACCAGGCGGGCCCAGACGCCGTGCACCAGCAGCTCGCGCACGGCGTTGCCGATCAGGGTGGTGGTGGTCTCGTGGCCGGCGAACAGCAGCGACCAGCACACGCCGGCGATCTCCTGGTCGCTGATCTCGCCGGTCTCGGCCTGCACGCGCACCAGGTCGGACGGCAGGTCGTCGCCCGGCTCGCGGTGCGCCCGGGCGACCTGGGCCTCGCAGTACTGCCAGTACTTCACCAGGTTGTGCGCGTGCGGCAGCTGCTGCTCGGGCGTGAGGTCGCCCCAGGTCAGCAGGGCGCGGCTCTCGGCCCAGCGCTTGACGTCGGCCACGTCGCTGTCGGGCACGCCCAGCAGCTTGAAGATGGTGTAGGCCGGCAGCTCCCAGGCCAGGTCGCGCACGATCTCGGCGCGGCCCTGGCCGGCGAAGACGGCGATCATCTGGCGCGCCCGCGCGCGGATCACCGGTTCGAGCTTGGCGAAACGCTTCATGCCGAACACCGAGGTCAGCGCCTGGCGGATGCGGGTGTGGGTGGGCGGCGTGCGCGCCGACAGGCCCGAGCCACCGACGTAGCCGCCGTCCTGGAGGATCCGGCGCACCTCGGCGCTCCAGGGGCGGTAGGGTGTCTGGGCGTTCTCGGCCGAGAAGACCGCCCAGTTGTTGAAGACGGCCTTGATGTCCTCGTGGCGCGTCACGACCCAGTAGCCCAGTTCCTGGCTGTAGAAGATGGGAGCCTGCTCGCGCGCCAGGCGGTAGAAAGGAAACGGGTCGGTCAGGTCGAAGGGCCGGAACTGGTCGGCCACGGCCTGCATGGCGGGCGTGTTGACGGGCGCGGCAGCGTGGAAGGGGCAGCCCGCGGCGGCCGCGGTGGCAGGGATCCGGGCGGGCTCCCGGGAGGTCTCGGGCGTGGTCTCGGGGGTGGTCTCGGTGAGGGTCTGCATGGCGTTCCTGGTGGCGGCCCGGTCGGGTGGCGCGGCGCGTGCGGCCGCTCGCGGCCTGTACACATGGCCGGTTCACGGCCGGTTCACGGCCGGTTCATGGCGCCCAGTGTCTGGAGACTTCTTTGGAAATTCTTTGGTCTGGCGAACTTGGTTACGACCAAATCTTCAGGGTATTCCCGCGCGCAGTTCCTGCATCAGCTGCACGTACAGGGGGTGCACGGGGTCGGCCAGGGCGGCCGTGCCGTCCGCCGCTGCGGCTGCGGCGCGGCGGTACAGGCGGTACTGGCGCTCCAGCGCGTCCCGGCGGCCCTGGCGGGCGTACACGCGCATGAGCTCGCTGTGCGCCAGCTCGCAGGCCGGGTCGCGCTGCAGCGCCTGCTGGCAGTGCTGGATGGCCTGCAGGTAGCTGCCCTGCGCGCGGTGGATGCTGGCGCAGTCGCGGTGCACCTTGAAGTACATCTCGCGGAACCAGTAGCGCCGGCTCCAGCACCAGTCGGGGTCGCGGCTGCCGGTCAGCGCGGCGGGCAGGTCGGCGAAGAGGTCGCCGCTGTACAGGTTGAGGGCCGACTCCAGGCACACCAGGGCCTCGTCGTGCGCGCCGTCCCTGAGCAGGGTGGCGCCCTGGCGGCACAGCTGCTCGAAGTCCTCCACGTCGACCCAGGTGTTGGCCGGCGGGCGCAGGGCGTAGCGCTGGTCCTGGCGCAGCAGGTAGGGGTGCTCGCCCGCCCGCGTGGCGTCGGCACCCTGCGGCGCAAGCGCCTTGCGCAGCCCGTTGATGGTGTGGTGCAGGCGGTTGGCGGCCTGGGCACGCGTGGGCGCGTCGGGCCACAGCAGGCCGCAGAGCTCGTCGACGGTGGCGCCGCGGCTGCCGCTGAGCAGCAGGTAGGCGAACAGCGTGCGCAGCTTGCGCGAGGCCGAGCCGGCGCTGCGCCAGTCGATGCGCTGGCCATCGTTGCGGTACACGCGCAGCGCGCCGAAGCAGCGCACCTTCCAGCGCTCGGCCGCGCCGTCGGCCGGCGTGGCGCCGTCGTCGTCGCCCGGCTCGTCGCCCGGCTCGTCGCTGCCGGCAGGCACACCCAGCAGGCGCGACGAGGTGCCGGCGGCGGGTGCGTCGTCCTCGGGCGCCGTCAGCGCCAGGCTGGGGCTGAGCGCGCCCAGCCAGTGGTCGAGCCGCGGCCGCGCCGGCGAACTGGGCGTGAGCGGCGCGGGCAGATGGTGGGGGTTGGGCAGGCTGCCTTCGGGCACGACGACCGCCGCGTGCGCATGCAGGCCGCACAGCAGCACCCGTTCGGGCATGTGGCGGCGGTGGTAGATCGACAGCGTGCCGCCCACGCCCGCGTCGAGCAGGCGCTGCATGGCGCCGCCCCAGACCGACACGTTGGCGCTGGCCGCGGGGGTGAGCAGCACCCAGTCCATGTCGAACACCAGGCCCCAGGCGGCGAGCGGCTCGCCGTCCTGCGTCAGGCGCTGCAGCAGGCGGGCCTCGAAACGCGCCATCGAGAACGGCCGTGCCAGCAGGCCGGCCGACTGCGGCGTCTCGCCCACCCAGGCCGCCGCCTGCGACCAGCCGCGCAGCGCACGCAGCGTGGGCGAGGCGGGCGCGGCAACCACCAGCCAGCGCCCCACCTGCGGCCCCATGCCCTGCTGCCAGGCCTGCAGGATGGGCTTGATCGGCCCGGGCTGCTGCAGGAAGGCGGCGGCATTGCCGCTGAGCGGACGCGCGGTGACAGGCTTCTTCAGCAGCGGCACGGCAGGGTCGCGGCGCGGGTGTTCACAGGCCCAGGTAGCGCCCGGGCTTGTGGTTGAAGGCCAGCACCAGGTTGAGGGCCAGCGCCCCCAGCACCGACCAGGCCACCCGCTGCACATCGGTGGCCAGCAGGGCGGCCAGCACCACCAGCGCGTCGATGCCCATCTGCACCTTGCCGGCCGGCCAGCCGAAGCGCTGCTGCAGCCACAGCACCAGCACGTTGAAGCCCCCCAGGCTGGCCTGGTGGCGGAACAGCATGAGCAGGCCGGAGCCTATGGCCAGCCCGCCCATCACCGCCGCATAGGCCGGCTGCACCCGCCCCAGGGGCAGCCATGCTGGCACCCAGTGCAGCAGCAGGGCCACCAGGCAGGCGGCGGCCAGGGTCACCAGGGTGAAGCGCAGGCCGAAGCTGCGCAGCGCCATCAGGTAGAACGGCAGGTTCACGCCCAGCAGGCACAACCCCAGCGGCCAGCCGGTGGCGTAGTGCAGAAGAAAAGCCACGCCGGGCGCCCCGCCGGTCAGCAGGCCAGCCCCGGCCAGCAGCACGATGCCCAGCGAGATAAGCAGCGCCCCGCTGAGCACCGCCTGCGCGTCTTCCAGGCGGCTGTGGGTCAGACCGGCGGCAGGCGGCGGGGTGGAAGGTGCGGCGGAAGGTGGGGGCGAGGTGGAGGACGGAGTCACCGCCGGATTGTCCAGCCGGCCAGCCCCTCCTCAGCTTGATGCAGGTAGGGCCGGCCGCCTTGCCTGCCGGCGCCCTGGCGCATTTCGGTCAACCTCAGTCGTACTTCAGGTACTTGAAACGTGGATCGTCCGGCGTGCCCTCCAGCGCCGAGCCTGCGCCTGGGCGCCAGGCCACCACCTCCTCGATGCGCCGGGCGAGTTCGAAGTCCTTGTCCGTCACACCCTTGGCGTCATGGGTCATGAGCTTGACGATGACGAAGGCGTAGGACACCGTCAGGTCCGGGTGATGCCAGGCCGCCTCGGCCAGGTGGCCCAC
>JBJOKY010000397.1:0-4286 GCA_046045865.1 Pseudomonadota bacterium
CCTCCAAGGCCAATGCCGCTGCCCGCGCCAAGCTGCTGAACCCGTATCTGCAGCGCATCCTGACCGCCAAGGTCTACGACGTGGCCAAGGAAAGCCCGCTGGACGAAGCCCGCACCCTGTCCACCCGCATCGGCAACCAGGTGCTGCTCAAGCGCGAGGACACCCAGGCCGTGTTCAGCTTCAAGCTGCGCGGCGCCTACAACAAGATGGCCCACCTGACGCCCGAGCAGCTGGCGCGCGGCGTCATCTGCGCCTCGGCCGGCAACCATGCCCAGGGCGTGGCCCTGGGCGCGCGCAAGCTGGGCACGCGCGCCGTCATCGTCATGCCGGTGACCACGCCGCAGGTGAAGATCGCTGCGGTCAAGGCCCTGGGCGGCGAGGTGGTGCTGGTGGGCGAGAGTTATTCGGACGCCTACGACCATGCCGTCAAGCTGGAGGCCGAGCAGGGCCTCACCTTCGTCCACCCCTTCGACGACCCCTATGTGATCGCCGGCCAGGGCACGGTGGCCATGGAGCTGCTGCGCCAGCACCAGGGCAGGATCGACGCGGTGTTCGTGGCCATCGGCGGCGGCGGCCTCATCTCCGGCGTGGCGGCCTACCTCAAGGCGGTGCGGCCCGAGATCAAGGTGATCGGCGTGCAGACCACCGATTCCGACGCCATGGTGCGTTCGGTCGAGGCCGGCAAGCGCGTGCGCCTGGCCGACGTGGGCCTGTTCAGCGACGGCACGGCCGTCAAGCAGGTCGGCGAGGAGACCTTCCGCGTCGCGCGCGCCCTGGTGGACGACTACGTGCGCGTCGACACCGACGAGGTCTGCGCCGCCTTGAAGGACATTTTCCAGGACACCCGCTCGGTCATGGAACCGGCCGGCGCCCTGGGTGTGGCCGGCCTCAAGCAGTACGCCCAGACCCACGGCCTGTCGGGCCAGACCCTGGTGGCCATCACCTGCGGCGCCAACATGAACTTCGACCGCCTGCGCTTCGTCGCCGAACGCGCCGACGTGGGCGAGCAGCGCGAGGCCTTGTTCGCCGTGACGATTCCCGAGGAACGCGGCAGCTTCAAGCGCTTCTGCGAACTGCTGGGCGGGCGCAGCGTGACCGAGTTCAACTACCGCATCTCGGGCGCGCAGCAGGCCCACATCTTCGTGGGCATCGCCATGAGCCGGCGCGGCGAGTCGGCCGAGATCGCCGCCTTGCTCGAAGGCCAGGGCTTCGCCACCATCGACCTCAGCCACGACGAGCTGGCGCAGGAGCACATCCGCCACCTGGTCGGCGGGCGCAGCGAGCTGGCCGACAACGAGCGGCTGTTCCGCTTCGTCTTCCCCGAGCGCCCGGGCGCGCTGATGCGCTTCCTGTCCAGCATGCACCCGGGCTGGAACATCAGCCTGTTCCACTACCGCAACCAGGGCGCCGACTACGGTCGCATCCTGGTGGGCATCCAGGTGCCACGCGCCGACCGGGGCAAGTTCAAGCAGTTCCTCGACACCCTGGCCTACCCCTGCGTGGAAGAGACCGACAACCCGGTCTACCGGCTGTTCCTGCGCTGAGCAGGGCCGATCGAGCCTGTCCGGTATCAATTCAGGCCACCGTGATGCGTGGCGCAACACCTGCATGCATGCGATTGACGGGTGACTTGTGGTCAGGCAGCGCTCGGTCACAATTTGCCTTGCGCAATCGATGACGCCTGCCGCATGCATCGTGCCGCCATCCCAACGTGGGCCCCCGCCGGGGAACACGTCGGCCCCACCGGGTAAAGCCAGATGCCGACCGACAACCCACCGCTGATCGCCTCCACCGCCAAGCCCTCGCTCGAACAGGCGCTGCACCTCAAGCTCGCGCGCCGTGCACCGGTGACCGGCGGGCACGGCGAACTCGAGACCCTGGCCGTTCGCCTGGGCCTGATGCAGAACCGCCTGCGCCCGCGGCTGCGCCAGCCGCAACTGCTCATCTTTGCCGGCGACCACGGCCTGGCGGTCGACCTGGGCACCGACGCCAGCCGCGGCCCTCAGCGCAGCAGCGCCGACCAGGTCAACGACCTGATCGCCTCGCGCGTGCCGCTGCCGGTGTTCGCCCACCAGCAGGGCATCAACCTGCAGATCGTCGACAGCGGCCTGGCCACGCCGCTGCGCGGCCGCCCCGGCGTGCTGACACGCAAGATCGCCCACGGCACGCGCAACTGCCGCGTAACGCAGGCCATGTCCATCGACCAGGTGAACGCCGCCATCCGTGCCGGCATGGAGATCACCGACACCCTGGCCGGCAACGCGCTGGGCTGCGCCGGCCTGGGCGTGGGCGGCAACGAGGCCGCGGCACTCGTCATCTCGCGCCTGACCAAGCTCACCTTGCACGACATCCTGCGCCCGCGCAACCACGACCTGCACGGCGCCGACGACGGCGAGTTCGAGCGCCGCCTGGCCAACCTGCAGGCCGCCCAGGCGCGCCACGCCGCCTGCGAGGACCCGGTCGACGTGCTGGCCGCCTTCGGCGGCTTCGAGATCGCCATGATGGTGGGCGCCATGCTGGCCGCGGCGCACAAGCGCCACCTCATCCTGGTCGACGGCATCGCGTCCTGCGCCGCCCTGCTGGTGGCCACGCGCATCGGTGGCCCGCTGCCGGAATACTGCGTGTTCTGCCGCAGCACCGCCCACCCCGGGCTGGATGCCGTGCTGGCCGGCTTCCAGGCCACCGCCCTGCTCGAACTGGGGCTGGACGGCATGGACGGCACCGGCATCGCGCTGACCTGGCCGCTCATCTCGGCCGCGGCCTCGCTGCTCAGCGACGTGGCCGAGGCCGTCGACCCCAGCCAGGTGCCGGTGCTCACCGAAGACGCCGAGGCCTCGCGCCCGGGCCCGCATGGCGACACCGAGGGCGACATGAGCGCCCTGCGCGACCAGCTCAGCAGCCTGCTCGACCACTGAACACCGAGTGCCGAAGGCTGCGCCGCTGCGCCGCCACCCCTCGGCCCCTGTCAGGGGCGGGGTGCTGCGGGCGACGCGCACGCCGCGGTCGATCAGCGCTTGGGGGCCGGCTTCATGCCCACCTGACGCTCGGGCGGTGCCGCCTCGGCGCGCAGGGCGTCCGGCGGTGCTTCGGCCACCGGTGCCTGCGGAACGGCCGGCATGACCGGCGCCAGCGACCCGCCCGCGCCGACCAGACCGGCCGGCAGCGCCGGAACAGCCACCGGTGCCGCCGGGCCTGGCACAGCACCACCGGCAGCAGGCAAGGTACCGGTGGCCGCCGGCGGCAGCAGTGGCAGTTCCAGCTGCACGACCGGCGAGCCACCTGCCGGGCCAATGCGGGCGCTGCGCTGGCTCACCGCCTGCAGCACCAGTTCGCCGTCGACCGGCGCGCCCACGCGGTAGGCACGCGCCGGCTTGCCATCGGTCGACACCAGGGCCACGCCGACGGCATCGCCCTTGCCGTGGCGCGCCTGCGCGGCGGTCTGCTGCACCGGCGCCACGACACCGAGCAGACGGAAACGGCCAGCCTGCGCCGGCGCAGCCACCTGCTCGGCCACCGGCGGCTGGCTGAACAGGCGCATCGGGTCGCCGCGCAGGCTGTTCTGTGGCGCCAGCAGCTGGGCATGGGCCGGCACGGCCAGGGTCTGGCCGCTCAGGCGCAGACCCCAGGCCACCGCACTGGCGGCACAGCCGGCCCAGACCAGGGCAATGACGAGTTTGCGCAGCAGCGGGGCAATCAACATGGTGCGACGATTATCATCGTTGCGTCGGTCCCGGCGACCTGGCGCGTGATGCCGACCGGCCTGCCGCGGCCGCAGGCTCGAGGCGCAGCGGGGCCACATGGCCTGCCAGGCAGCCCGGCCGTCCTCGTCTGGCACACCAGCCGGCACGGCCGCGCAGAGTTCACGCCGCCGCCACGAAGCCCGCCTTGGCGCGCCACCCGGGCACGGCACAGTCGCACGGCGGCCCGCCCACCTGGCCGGCCAGCCTCCTCACACCACCCCACCAACGCACAAGGATCGCAGGCATGACCCCAGTCGCCGTTCGCAGCGCCAGCCCCATCGACGCCCTTCCGTTCGCTCGCCGATCGGCACGCGGCTTCACCCTCATCGAGCTCATGGTCGTGCTGGTCATCATCGGCGTGCTGGCCGCGCTGGTCGTGCCCAACGTGCTCAGCCGCGCCGACGACGCGCGCGTCACCGCCGCGCGCACCGACGTCAACAACCTGATGCAGGCGCTCAAGCTCTACAAGCTCGACAACCAGCGCTTCCCGACCGCCGAGCAGGGCCTGCAGTCGCTCGTCGCGCGCCCCAGCGCCGGGCCGGTGCC
>JBJOKY010000086.1:0-13374 GCA_046045865.1 Pseudomonadota bacterium
CAGCTCCAGCGACAACGATGCAAGCGCTGAGCTGGCGCGTCGACTGGCCGAGAGGAAGCTTGCATCGGTCTTCCTGGACTTCGACCCGGAAAAAGGCATCGTTGGCGGGCAGAGCTGGGAGCGCACGCTCTACCGCAAGCTCAGGGCCTGTCGGGCCGTGATCGCGGTCTGCACCGAGCACTATCTCGCGTCGCAGTGGTGTTTTGCCGAACTCGCCCTGGCGCGCATGGAGGGCAAGCTCATCCTGGCGCTGCTTGTCGATCCGCTGGGCAGCGATGCCCGCCTGCCCACCATCCTGGGCGAGAACCAGTACATCGACCTGCGCACCGACCGTGAGCAAGGCTACCAGCGACTGTGGCTCGCGCTGGAGACGGTGGACCTGGGCGGGGGGTATGACGAGTGGAACCCGAAGGTTTCGCCCTATCTGGGCCTGAACGCCTACGACGAGCGTGATGCCCCCGTCTTCTTCGGGCGCGACGACGAAACCCGCGCCGGCATCGAACTGCTCGAGCGCGGAGCGCCAGGACTGGTCATGGTGCTGGGCGCGTCCGGCAGCGGCAAGTCGTCGGTGGTGCGGGCCGGCATCGTGCCGCGGCTGCGCAAGTCAAGCGGCCGTTGGCTCGTGGTCGGGCCGTTTCGTCCGCGCCGGGACCCGTTCGCCGAACTGGCGGAAGCCTTCGTCGAGGCGTTCGAGCGCCACGCACCTGGCCAGGCACGGGCCACCTGGACGCGCGACGGCATCCGGGCCTTGCGCGCTGCCGGCACAGCTTCGGGTGCACTGCCGGATGCCCTGGTGGAAGGCGCTGCAATCGAATCCGGTTCGTCCGCCGACGAACGACTCACGCGGCTCCTGGCTCACCTGGAAGATCTGCGCCGCAACCCGCCGGCGGGCAATGTGCCTGGCGTGACCGAGTTCCTGGACTGGAGCCTGGAGGACTTGCGCCGCATCTGTGGCGGGCCGCCCGCCGAGCCCGTGCCCGTGCCCGTGGCCGACGGCACCAGCGCGGGCACGGAACCGTTGGCGGACCTGGCTGACCAGTTGCGCCGGGTGTCCGGTCAGACCGACGCGCGAGTGCTGGTGGTGATCGACCAGTTCGAGGAACTGCTGGGCCCGGGCCTGCAGTCGGTACATGCCGCCCGGTTCATGGCCGTGCTGAGGGCAGGGGTGGAAGCTGAATTCAGCCCCCTGATGGTGCTGGGGACGATGCGGTCGGACTTCCTCGGCGCGTTCCAGCACAGCGCGTCCTTGCGTGGTATGGACTTCGTCAGCCTGTCGGTCGGCCCGATCAGTCCGCAGGGCATGCGCCGCGCCATCGAGGAGCCCGCCCGCCTGGGCGCCATCGAGCTCGAGCAGGGCCTGGCGGACCGCCTGCTGCGTGACGCCGAGACACCCGATGCGTTACCCCTGCTGTCGTTCACGCTTTCCGTGCTGTGGCGGGACGGGCACGGCGATGGGCGGCTCGATGTCCGCGAATACGAGCAGCTGGGTGGCCTGCAGGGCGCGATTGCACGCGAGGCCGACGCCGTGCTGGACCTCGAGCGGCGCAAGGGGCACGAAGACGCCTTGCGGCGCGCCTTCCTCAAGATGGCCCGGCTCACCGAGGACGGTGCCTACGCGCGCCAGCCGGTGAGCTGGGATGATGCGGACATCGTGCGCGTGCAGGAGCCCTTGAAGGAATTCGAGCGCCGTCGGCTGCTCGTGACGCGGACGGAGAAAAACGAGCTGCACACGCTCGAGGTCGCCCACGAGGCGCTGTTCCGGTCGTGGGCGCCGCTCAAGGCCTGGCTGGATGGCTACCGCAGCGAGCTGCTGCTCGCTGCCCAGCTGCGCCGGGACGCGATGGCCTGGGAGGACAACCAGCGCAGCACCGACACCCTGTGGCGTGGCGGCCGGCTGCAGCAGGCCGAGGAACTGTTGCGCAAGGATGGCCGCGCCAGGCGCGAAGGAGCCGCGCGCACCGAATGGCGTTTCGTGCGGGCCGGTGTGCGCCGCCGGCGCTGGACCCGCGGGGTGCTGGGAGCGCTGACCGTCATGGTCATCGGTGTGCTGTCGGCACTGCTGTTGATGGCCAGGCGCGCCGAGGACAGTGCGGTCCGCATGGCCGAGGAGGCAACCGCCCAACGCGTCGTCGGCGACGGGTCGGACATGCTCACCGGCCGTCGCAACGACGGGACCCTGCGGGGGATGCTAGCCGTGCTGGCAGGGCACCGCATCGCGCAGGAGCTGCATAGCCCCGCCGCAGCGGCTGCGGCCTACGGTGCGCTGCAACGCGCGTATGCCGACCTTCAGTCGCTGCGACTGATCGTGCCGGACACCTACGAAGAGGCGGCCTTCAGTGCTGATGGCACACGACTCCATCTGCTGGACCGCAAAGGCGTCTCGGGCGTATCGATCGAGCCGGGCTCGAGCTTCGGGAAAGGCACGGACCCTGCGGTCGCGTTCACGCTGAACGATTGCGATCAACCGCGGTACAGCCCGATGCATGACCGTGTGGTCTGCGAACGCTCGGGCAGCAACCGTGGCAGCATTGAACTGCGCCTGCTGGACCCACGATCGGGCAAGGCAGTGGGTGAGCGACTGCTCGGGCATGGAGCAGTCGTGAGAACGGTGGCGTTCAGCCCCGATGGCGCGCGCTTCGTTTCGGGCGATCAGGAAGGCGGACTGCGGCTCTGGGATGCGCAGGCGGGCAAGCCGATCGGCGCAGCCATGCCGGGCCATCGGGACGGGATCCTGGGGGCGATGTTCAGCCCGGACGGCCAACGCGTCGCCACGTCGAGCTGGGATGGAACCGTTCGCGTGTGGCATGGTGTCACGGGAGAACCGCTGGGTGCGCCGCTCGAACCGGGCCAGGGACGCCTCTTCGCAATTGGATTCGGGCCCGGCCTCATCGCCGCCGGCAGCGAGCGCGGTACCGTTTCCCTGTGGGACGCAGGCTCAGGCCGCTCGCTAGGCCAGCCGCTGCGTGGGCATGCCGACGGCGTCACTGCGCTGGCGTTCAGCCCTGACGGCTCACTTCTGGCCTCGGGGGGCGGTGACGGCACGCTGATCCTGTGGGACATGGCAAGCGGAGAGATGATCGGTGCGCCGTTGAAAGGGCACCATGGCGCGATCCGGATGATCCGGTTCAGTCCGGATGGCACACGCTTGCTCTCCCGAAGGTGGGATGGCAGCGTGCTGCTGTGGGATGCCCGCACGGGCCCGCTGCCGGGCTCGCCGTTGAACCGGTATGCAGGACAGGCCAGAGGTCTGGCATTCAGTCCCGACGGGAAGCAGATGGTCTCCGGGGGCCAGGGCGGTTCGTTGCAGCTGTGGGACATCGGGACGCGGGAGGCTTACAACCTGAAGTCCAAAGGCTCGGGTGGGGACATGGGTGCAATCGCGTTCAGCCCCGCGGGCGACCAGTTCGTCGTGGCCGGAGTCGACGGATCGTTTCAGCGCTGGGATGCCAGGTCCCGGCGACCGATAGGCGCCCCCGTCAAGGCGCACTCGAAGCGCACCACCGTGCTTGCGTACGACAAGCAGGGCAGGCGCCTGATGTCAGCCAGCGCAGACGGCACGCTGCGCCTGTGGGACGCGGGCAGCCAGCAGCCGTTGGCAGGCACGCTGACGGTGGCTCCGGGGGGCGTGACGAGCGCGGCCTTCGGCGGCGACGGCAACCTGGTCATCGTGGGCGGCCAGGACGGTCGCGTGACAGCTTGGGACGCTGTCCTGGGCAGGCAGATCGGCGAGGCCATCGAATGTCGTCACTGCACGGACGGCGGGATCGACAGCATCGCGCTCAGCCCCGATGGAAGACGTCTTGTCGTGGCTGGCGGCGACCAGCTGGCACTGCTGGACCGGGCGACCGGCGCGTACATCGGCAAGCCCAGGACGCATGGCCCGATCTTCGGGCTGCGAGCCGCATTCAGCCCGGATGGGACGCTGTTCGCCACGCACGATAGCGAAAGCGCGCGCCTGTGGGACGGTCGCACTGGCGCGCCGGTCGGTCAGGCGATGAAGATGCGAGGCGGGGGCTACATAACAGTGGCCTTCGCCCCGGACGGCCGGCATCTGGCAGTCAGCAGCGCCTATGAGTTGCGCCTTCAGCCGATTGCAGGCATGTGGGCCGACACGCTGTGCGCAGCCGTGCCGCGCAACCTCGGCCACACCGAGTGGCGCGAGGTCGTCTCGGCCGACCTTGCGTACGCCGAACAATGCCCAGGCAAGCCTGTGCCACAGGATTGAACCGGCCGCGCTGTTCATGGCATGGCATGGCATGGCATGGCATGGCATGGCCTGCCCTCGCCCCCCCGCCCACCGCCCCCTCCCCCGCGCATGACCGACAACGCTGCCCACCACGCCCACCCTCACCCGGCGCACCACCGCCCCTGGCTGGCCTACCTCAGCCTGGCGGCAAGCATGAGCCTGGTCGGCTCCTACGTCGGCCTGTCGAAGTGGCTGGTGGCCGTGCTGCCCGTCTTCCTGCTGGCCTGGCTGCGCTTTTGCATCGCCGCCGTCGCCATGGCCGGCTGGGTGAAACGCCCGGCCGACGAGCCGCGGCTGGACACGCACCAGCGCCTGCTGCTCTTCGTCGAGAGCTTCCTGGGCAACTTCCTGTTCAGCATCTGCATGCTGTACGGCATCAAGCTCAGCACCGCCCTGGCGGCCGGCGTGATCATGGCCGCCCTGCCCGGCGTGGTGGCGCTGCTGTCGCGCTGGTGGCTCAGGGAGCGGCTCACGCCGCGCGTGCTGGCCGGCATCGCCTGCGCGGTGGCGGGCATCGCGCTGGTCTCGCTGCTGCGGCCGGCCACCGCCAGCACGGGCACTGAGACGGCCGCCCAGGCCGCCGCCAGCCACCAGGTGCTGCTGGGCAACCTGCTGCTGGTGGGCGCAGTGTTCTGCGAGGCCAGCTACGTCGTCATCGGCAAGCGCCTGGCCGCCCGTCTGGGCGCCAGGCGCATCAGCGCCATCGTCAACCTGTGGGGCCTGGCACTGGTCACGCCGCTGGGGCTGTGGCAGGCCCTGAGCTTCGACTTCGCCAGCGTGCCGGCCGACATCTGGGCGCTGCTGGTGTTCTACGCCCTGGCCGCCAGCATGGCCACCGTGTGGCTGTGGATGACCGGCCTGAAGCACGTGCCCGCCGCGCAGGCCGGCGTGTTCACCGTGCTGCTGCCGGTCACGGCCGCCGTGGTGGGCGTGACGCTGCTGGGCGAGCAGATCGCCGCGCCGCAGATTGCGGCGTTCGCGCTGGCGCTGGTGGGTGTGGTGCTGGCGACCTGGCCGGGTGGGGGCAAGGGCTGAATTGCTGGCGACAGCGCGGTCAGCGCCTCACCCACCCACCGGCGTACACAACTCGATCAGGCCCCCATCAGGCGCACGCACCCAGGACACCACCTGGCCCCAGGGCTTGGTCGCGGGCGCACTCAGCTCCTGCTCGCCTGCGGCCAGCGCACGTGCATGTGCATGTGCATGTGCGGCCGCGACGTCGTCAGGCACCAGTCCGAGTTTCATGGGGCAGGAAGGCACGATCTTCAACCGGCCGCCGGCACGCCGCGATGTCCGGGGTTTTACCTGAGGCCAGGGCCTGCACCGGCCGGCCATCATGGCCACGTGCACTGCGGGCGCGGGTGTCGCGCACGGGCCGACGTCGGCCTCGCGGCATACGCCCTGTAATGCCCCGGCGCCATCCACCGACCCGGCCCTGGCCCCACTTTTGACCTGATCCTCGCCCCATGATCCTGCCGTGCCTGCGCCGCCTGTTCCTGACCTGCCTGCTCGGATTGCTGCTCTTGCAGGATGCCCTGGCCCAGGGCGGCCCGCGCGCCGAGGGCCCCGAAGGCACTGACAGCGCGGTGCGCGCCGTGCGCCTGCTGCCGGGCGAACGCATCGTGCTGGACGGCAGGCTCGACCATCCGGCCTGGCAGCGTGCGCCGGTGTTCGACCGCTTCTTCCAGTTCTTCCCGGCCAACGGTGCCGCGCCGCCGCAGCGCACCTCGGTGCAGGTGCTGTTCGACGAGCAGGCGCTCTACATCGGCGTGATCGCCCATGACGACGCGCCGGCCCGCATCGTCGACACCCCCGTGCGCCATGACGGCGTGATCCGCACCCAGGACTTCGTCGTCGCGTATGTCGATGCCATCGGCAGCAGGCGCTCGGCGCAGTGGTTCCGCGTCAACGCCGCCGGCAGCAAGGCCGACGGCCTGCACACCGCGGCCGACGACAGCGAGGACTTCGCCCCCGACTTCGACTGGGACGCCGCCGCCGCCCGCCGCCCCGACGGCTGGAGCGCCGTGCTGCGCCTGCCCTTCGCCACCCTGCGCTTCGACCAGCCCGACGCCGCGGCCGACGGCAGCGCCGGCCCCCAGCCCTGGCGCTTCATGCTGGCGCGCCGGCTGCCGCGCGAGCAGTTCCACCTGCTCATGTCGGTCGACCTGCCGCCAGGCTCGCCCAGCTTCATCGACCGCCTGCAGCCCCTGGCCGGCGTGGCGCTGCCGGCCCGTCCGTCCTTCCTCACCCTGCGGCCCAGCCTCACCCTGCGCCAGACACGCGAGCAGCCGGCCGGCGGCAGCGGCAGCGGCATTCCCGCCGGCAACAGCACCACCCGGAACGTCGAGGCCAGCCTGGACATGAAGTGGCGCCCGCGCGCCGAGCTGGTGGTGGACGGCACGCTCAACCCCGACTTCTCGCAGGTCGACCTGGACGTGCCGCAGCTGGCGGGCAACACACGCTTCGCCCTGTCGCTGAGCGAGAAGCGGCCCTTCTTCTTCGAGTCGGCCGACCTGTGGCGCAGCCCCACGGTGGCGCTGTACACGCGCAGCCTGACCCAGCCGCGCTGGGGCCTGCGCGGCACCTGGCGCTCGCTGCAGTGGGCCGGCACGGCCATCACGGTGCAGGACCGCGGCGGCGGCTACGTGCTGCGGCCCGGCGCCTACGGCACCGACGTGGCCGGGCAGCCCGGCTCCGGCCTGGTGGCGGCACGGGCGCGCCGCGACGACGGTGCGCTGCACTGGGGCGGCCTGCTGGCGGCGCGGCGCTACGACGACGATCGCGGCGAGAACACCGTGCTCGGCCCCGACTTCGGCTGGCACATCGACGACGACTGGCGGCTCGAGGGCCAGCTGCTCGCCTCGCGCACCTCGGCATTGCCCGACGCCCGGGGCCGCCTGGTGCGCGGCGCGGCGGTGGACGGCCAGCGCGCCTTTGCCCAGCTGGTGCGCCAGAGCGCCTCGGCCGAGACCCGGCTGAGCCTGGACACCAGCGGCGCGGGCTTTCGCCACGACACCGGCTTCGTCAACCAGGTGGGCGTGACCACGGCCAGGCTGTGGCAGGGCTTCAGCTGGCGCCCGGTCGGCCCGTTCAACGAGTTCACCCTCAACCTCGAGGCCGTGGACACACGCGAGCGCGACAGCGGCGCACTCGTCAGGCGCGACCTGCGCCCGGGCCTGTATGCCACCGGCGCGAGCAACCTGGAGTGGTGGTTCGAGCTGCACCCGCACGTGGCCTCGCGCAGCTCGGCCGCGGCCGTGGAGCCCCTGGTCGAGCGCTACCTGCTCACCGGGCTGGTGTACTCGCCGGCCAGCTGGTGGCCGCTGCTCAACACCGAGCTGACCTGGGGCCGCCTGGCCGACGCGGCTGCCAACCGCGTGCGCCCGGGCGCGCGGTGGACCTTCGGCAGCAAGTTCAGGCCGCTGCGCCCGCTCGAGATCGAGCCCGGCATGTCGGTGGCCTGGCTGCGCCGCGAGGACGGCGCCGGCCTGACCTACCGCGAGGCCGCACCGCAGTTGCTGGCGGTGTGGCACCTGGACGCCAGCCACAGCCTGCGCGCCATCGTCCAGCGCACCCGCCTGGACCGCCGCGCCGAGGGCACCACGGTGACCGCAGAGCAGGCGCGCTCGCGCACCGACTCGCTCACCTACACCTGGCGCCGCTCCACCGGCACCGTGCTCTACGTCGGCGCCACACGCGCCGCCGCCAGCGACGCCAGCCGCACCACCGAGGGCTTCGTCAAGCTGCAGGTGGACCTGGGCGAGCTGGGGCAGGCGTGGTGACGCGAGGTGGCTGCCATGCCCTGCCGTGCCGTGGCATGCGCCACCCGCCCTCCACACCCGCCCCCTAGACTGCGCGCATGGACCGCTTTCAAGCCATCGACGCCTTCGTGCGGGTCGCCGAGGCCCAGAGCTTCGCGGGCGCCGCGCGGCAGATGCGCGTGTCGCGGTCGGTCATCACCGAGCGCATCCAGCAGCTCGAGACCTGCATCGGCGCACCGCTCTTCCATCGCAACACGCGCAGCGTGCGGCTGTCCGACCTGGGCCAGGCCTTCCTGCGCGAATGCATCGACCTGGTCGGGCGCACCAACGAGGTGGTCGACCAGATGCGCGGCGCCGGCACCACGCCGGTCGGCAAGCTGCGCGTGCACGCGCTGCCGGGCTTCGTGCTGGGGCATCTGGCCAGCGTGCTGCGGGAGTTCCAGTCGCGCTACCCGCAGGTGGCGCTCGAGATGGTCGTCAACGATGCCGCGATCGACCCGGTCAAGGAAGGCTTCGACTGCGCGCTGCAGATCTTTCCGCCGCGTTCCGAGGAGCTGGTCTCGCGCCGGCTGTTCCCGGTGCGGCGGGTGTTCTGCGCCACCCCGGCCTACCTCGAGCAGCATGGCCGCCCCCTGCATCCGCGCGAGCTGCAGTCGCACCGCATCGGCTGGTATTCAGGCTACCCGACGCGCGAGAAGGCGGTGTTCCACGGGCCGGGCGGGCCCTACGCCACCGAACTGGCGCCGGTGATGCTGACCAACAGCGTGCACCTGCTGCGCGAATATGCCGAGGAGCATGCCGGCATCGTCTGCCTGCCCACCCTGGTGGCGGGCGAGCCGGTGCTCGACGGCCGGCTGGCCATGGTGCTGCCCGAGTGGCAGCTGAGCTCGTTCTGGCTGAGCGTGTTCTATCCGGCCCTGATGCGCAGCTCGCTCAAGCTGCGCTTCTTCCTGGAGATGCTCAACGAGAGCTTCCACGGCGGCGAGCCACCCTGGGACCGGGCGCTGCTGGAGGCAGGCCTGATCGCCGCACCACTGGTCGAGTGAGGCTGCTTGGCAGCGCGGGCCAGGCCAGGGGTTTTCCCGCGTCATTGTTCGGCAGGTCCGAACAAAGCAGTCGACGTCTGCCGCCTACCGGGCCGCCCGCGCGACTCCTAGACTCGGTGGCATCGCGACCGGTCCTGTCCGGATCGCCCGGCGCCAGACCCAGGAGACACACGATGCAAGAGCTCAGCTACGTCACGAAGTTCGGTTCGCTCGCGTCCTACGAGAAAGGCGGCGTGCAGGCCATCGACGACAACGTCAGGCACTACGCCTTCTCGAACTGCTTCGATATCGCGAACAGATCGCAGCCCTACGAGAAGGTCGTGTTCGGCCAGAACCAGATCTACGTGCTCGAGGCCCTGCGGGCCCAGGGGCAGTCGCCCTGGTACACCTGCGCGCACGACGAGTTCGCGCTGTGCATGGACGGCGATGTCGAGGTGCATCTGGTCAGGCTCGACGCCGCGCAATGCGTGGCCGACGCAGACCGGAACGGCGCCGTGCTCGTGCAGGGCCCGCCCCAGGGCGCACGCATGGGCTGGATGCGTCTGCAGCGCGGCCACCAGGGCATGCTGCCCAGGAACACCGCCTACCAGTTCCGCTCGGCCCGGCCCGGCGTGCTGGTGCTGCAGACCTGCAAGGGCGAGCTCTCGATCGAGCGCTGGGCCGAGATCTGCCAGACCGCCTGAGCCCGCACGACGACCCCGGAGACCCTCATGAACGCAGCCGCCGACCTCGCCCGCGTGATCACCCGCCCGGCCGACGCCACCCTGGGCTACCAGGCCTTCGAACTGGGCGGCTTCAGCTTCCGCCGCGACGAGTACTTCGCCCACATCACCTGGACCACGCGCGACGGCCGTCCGCTGTCGCACACCATGGACATCGGCAGCTTCCTGCGCGCGCTGATGCGCGACGTGGCCTGGGGCTTCTTCTATGGCGGCGTCAACTTCGACCATGTGCTGGGCACGACCAACCACTACAAGACGGTCGACCTGTACTGCGGCACCTACAACGCGACCATGAAGGCCGCGGAGGTGGACCGGCTGGAGAACTTCCCGACCGAGCAGATCGCCGCGACCTTCTTCGCCATGCTGGACGACTGGACGAACGCGGGCTTCGACCCCTTCGCCGCGCCGCAGGAGACGGGCACCGCCTACGGCCGCAAGCTGGGCCACAACACGCAGGCACTCACCCGCGCGCGCGAACTGGCCACCCGCTGCGTCGGCCTGCAGGGCGACCTGAACCTGCGCAGCGACGAGCGTGGCGCACCCGTCAACCGCGCCTTCACCGACGTGGCGCAGGACCAGCCCGAGCTGCACCCCGAGCCCGGCTTCGAGGCCGAGGTGCACGCCTTCAACCTGTTCGGCTTCCTGGCGCGCAGCCAGGTGACCTGGAACCCGAGCTTCACCAGCGTGGTCAAGTACAGCTACATGTGCCCGACCACCGAAGAGCACATCCTGCCCATCATCCACGCCAACGACCGGGTCGAGTGGTTCTTCCAGATGACCGACGAGATCCACTGGGACTGCGCCGACAAGACCACCGGCAAGCCGCTGGCGCGCGTCATCATGAAGGCGGGCGACATGGCCGCGATGCCGGCCTACTGCCGCCACCAGGGCTACAGCCCCAAGCGCTCGATGCTGCTGGTGTGGGAGAACGGCTCGCCCAGCCTGGTCCACGAGATCCAGAAGGGCGAGAGCCCCGAGGTGCCCGTCAGCTTCTGACCCCTCCGGTGCGACCGCGGGTCGCGCTCCACAGGATGCCACCATGAATCTCGCGGACATCGCGGCCGCGGCGGGCCTGCGCACGCCCATCCGCCACCAGCTCTTCATCGACGGGCAGTTCGTCGATGCGCTCGACGGCCAGACCCTGGCCACGCTGAACCCGCACGACAACTCGGTCATCGCCGAGGTGGCGCTGGGCGGCGCGGCCGACGTCGACCGCGCGGTGGCCGCGGCCGGGCGGGCCTTCCCGGCCTGGAGCCGACTGGCCGCGGCCGACCGCGGCCGCATCCTGCTCAGGCTGGCCGACCTGATCGAGGCCCACGCGGAGGAGCTGGCGCGACTGGAGTCGCTCGACACCGGGCACCCGCTCAAGGACAGTCGCGCGCTGGACGTGCCGCGCACCGCCGCCTGCTACCGCTACTTCGGCGGCATGGCCGACAAGTTCCAGGGCGACGTGATCCCTGTCGAGGCCGGCTTCCTGAACTACGTGCAGCGCGAGCCGGTCGGCGTGATCGGCCAGGTCGTGCCCTGGAACTTCCCGCTCATGTTCACGAGCTGGAAGATGGCGCCCGCCCTGGCCGCGGGCAACTGCATCGTCATGAAGCCGTCCGAGCTCACGCCGCTGAGCAGCCTGAAGCTCGCCGAGCTGATGAGCCAGGCGGGCATGCCCGACGGCGTGGTCAACATCCTGCCCGGCCTGGGCACGGTGGCCGGCCAGGCGATCGCCGAACACCCGGGCATCGGCAAGATCGCCTTCACCGGCAGCACCGCCACCGGCCGGCGCATCGTGCAGGCCAGCGCCGGCAACCTGAAGAAGGTGCAGCTGGAACTGGGCGGCAAGGGGGCCAACATCGTCTTCGACGACGCCAACCTCGCCGCCGCGGTGAACGGCAGCGCCTGGGCCATCTTCCACAACCAGGGCCAGGCCTGCATCGCCGGCAGCCGGCTGATGCTGCACGAGCGCATCGCCGACGAGTTCCTCGACCGTTTCACGACACTCGCCGCCAGCATCCGCCTGGGCAACCCGATGGACCCGGCCACCGAGATGGGCCCGCTCACCAGCCGGCAGCACCGCGACCGCGTGCTGGGCTACGTGGACGTGGCGCGCGGCGAAGGCGGCGAGCTGCTGCTGGGCGGCCGGGCACCGGGTGGCGAGCTGGCGGCGGGCTGCTACGTCGAGCCCACCATCGTGCGCGCGCGCAGCCACACCGACCGCGTGGCGCAGGAGGAGGTCTTCGGCCCCTTCGTCACCGTGCTCACATTCAAGGACGACGCCCAGGCGCTGCAGATCGCCAACAGCACCGACTACGGCCTGGGCAGCGGCCTGTGGACCGGCCAGCTGCAGCGCGCCCACCGCTTCGCCCGCGAGATGCACGCCGGCATGGTCTGGATCAACAGCTACAAGCGTGTCAACCCGGGCTCGCCCTTCGGCGGCGTGGGGCAGAGCGGTTATGGTCGCGAGATGGGTTTCGAGGCCATGCGCGAATACACCCAGGTCAAGAGCGTATGGGTCAACGTCGACGCCCAGATCGCCCCCTGGTACCCCCGCTGACACCCGACATGAATCCCTTCATCTACACCAGCCATCCCCAGCGCGTGATCTTCGGCCCCGGCTGCCTGGATCAGGTGGGCGCCGAAGTCGAACGCCTGGGCGCCCGGCGCGCGCTGGTGCTGTGCACGCCCGAACAGGTCGCCAGTGCCGGACAGGTGGCGCAGCGCCTGGGTGATCGCTGCGCCGGCATCTACCCGCACGCGGTGATGCACGTGCCGGTCGAGACCGCACGCGCCGCCCGCGCCGAGGCCGCGCGGCTGGACGCCGACTGCGCCGTGGCCATCGGCGGAGGCTCCACCACCGGGCTGGGCAAGGCCATCGCGCTGGAGTCGGGCCTGCCCATCCTGGCCATCCCGACCACCTACGCCGGCAGCGAGATGACCTCGATCTGGGGCCTCACCGAGGCCGGCGTCAAGAAGACCGGCCGCGACGCGCGCGTGCTGCCGCGCACCGTGCTCTACGACCCGCTGCTGACGCTGACGCTGCCCCTGGGCCTGAGCGTGACCAGCGCGATGAACGCCATCGCCCACGCCGCCGAAGGCCTGTACGCGCACGACGGCAACCCGGTCGTCGCGCTGATGGCCGAGGAGGCCGTGCGCGCCAGCGCCGCCGCGATGGCCGGCCTGGTGCGCGACCCGCACGACCTGGCCGCGCGCAGCGACGCGCTGTACGGCGCCTGGCTGGCCGGCTGCGTGCTCGGCGCGGTCGCCATGGGCCTGCACCACAAGCTGTGCCACACGCTGGGCGGCAGCTACAACCTGCCGCACGCCGAGGTGCACACCGTCGTGCTGCCGCACGCGCTGGCGTACAACGCCGCGGCCGCCGCGCCGGCCATGGCGCGCGTCGCCCGTGCGCTGCGCGCCGCGGGCGTGCCGGGTGTCGGCGAGCGCCCGCTCGATGCCGCCATCGCGCTGCAGGCGCTGGCGCGCCAGGCCGGCGCGCCGGTCACGCTGGCCGCCATCGGCATGCCCGAACACGGCCTGGGCCGCGTCGCCGACCTGGCGGTGCTCACGCCCTACCCCAACCCCCGCCCGCTCGAGCGCGCCGCGCT
>JBJOKY010000398.1:0-4221 GCA_046045865.1 Pseudomonadota bacterium
CTGCGCGTGCTGATCGCCGGTGCTGGCGCCTGGCTGCACGCCGGGGGGTGGCTGCTGCTGGAACACGGCCACGACCAGGCCCGGGCCGTGGCCGAGCTGATGCAGCGGCAGGCCGGCACGACCGGCCGCTGGGTCGACATTCAGCACCGGGCAGACCTGGCCGGCCACCTGCGCTGCACGGGGGCGACCTGGCTGCCACAAGGATGCTGAAACGGTAGTGCCGATGCATTTCGTGACGGATCTCACCCTCCGGATGCAAGCCCGCGATGTGTTGCCCATAGCCACAACTGACGCACAGGAACAAGCGCGACAGCAGGCTCCGGCGTAGCATTTGCCCGGACACGCACAGTCCCGTCGAGGAGGTCAAGATGGCGCAGAGGCAGGGTAGATCGCTGGCAGGCCTGCTCATGGTCACAGGCCTGCTGGCCTTGTCCGCCCCGGCGCACGGCGCCGACATCGAGCAACCCGGTCTGCGCGCAGGCGCTTCCACGGCGCAAGCCGGTCGTGTAGCCCTGGGCGACCGGGTGCTGAGCTACTGGTCGGACGGCCAGGACGCCTGGTCCACCGTCGGCTGGACGGTGCGTACCGACCACCCTGGCGCCAGCCGCCACGGCGGACTGCAGCACGGGCTGCGCGACGCCGGCCTGAGCGACAACCCCGCCGTGCAGCGTGCCGCGCTGAGCAGCGTCTATTTCAGCAGCGTCAATGGCCTGCGCGCCACGGGCGGCGTGCTCGGGCTGTCGCGCCAGGCGGCCCTGCGGCTGCTGCCGGCCGGCAGCGCGGGCACCACCCCCTATATCGACCGCCCGGGAACCCTGGGTACAGCCGAAGGCGGGCTGGCCCTGCCCTACCTGGGCCTGGGCTACAGCAACCGCTGGCTGGCCGGACCGAGCAGCAGCCTGACCTCGTGGGGCATCAGCGCCGATCTGGGTCTGATGGCAGCCAGTCCGCGCTCTGCCGTGCGTCTGGGCCAGCAGGCGCTGGACGACACCGTGCGCGATCTGCACCTGGCGCCGCTGCTGCAGCTGGGTGTGTCCTACCGTTTTTGAGCCTCCAGGGGCGGGCCGTGACGGCACGCCTTGCCCTGTTTGCGGCACTGCCCCGCGCGTGCAGCTAAGCTAGCGGGCTGTGTCCAGTCCTGCAGCCCCTGAGGCTGCACTCACCTCGCCAGCAACATGAACCCCATCCAGCAGCAGATCGACGACCTGGTCAAGAACAACCGCGTCGTGCTCTTCATGAAGGGCAACGCCCAGTTCCCTCAGTGCGGCTTCTCCGGCCGCGCCGTGCAGATCCTCAAGGCCGTGGGCGTGAGCGAACTCAAGACCGTGAACGTGCTCGAGAACGACGCCATCCGCCAGGGCATCAAGGAATACGCCAACTGGCCGACCATCCCGCAGCTGTACATCAACGGCGAATTCGTCGGCGGCTCGGACATCATGATGGAGATGTACCAGTCCGGCGAACTGCAGCAGCTCGTCGCGACCTGATGCGGCGGCGGTACCCGATGCAGGCGTCGTCCTCATGACGCAGCGCCTCATCGTCGGCATCAGCGGTGCATCCGGCGCAGCCTATGGCGTGGGCCTGCTGCGCCGGGCACGCGAACTGGGCGTGCAGACGCATCTGGTCGCCACGCCGGCCGGCCTGCTCAACGTGCATCATGAACTCGGGCTGGACCGCCAGGCGCTGGACGCCCTGGCCGACCACAGCCATTCGCCCGGCGACGTGGGTGCCTGCATCGCCAGCGGCAGCTACACCACCCAGGCCATGGTGGTGGCGCCGTGCTCGATGAAGACATTGGCTGCCGTGGCCCACGGGTACGGCGACAACCTGCTTACACGCGCTGCCGACGTCACGCTCAAGGAACGTCGCCGCCTGGTGCTGATGGTGCGCGAGACACCCTTCAACCTGGCGCATCTGCGCAACATGACGGCAGCGACCGAGATGGGCGCCATCGTCTACCCGCCGCTGCCGGCTTTCTACCTGCGCCCGGCAAGCATCGAGGAGCTGATCGCCGAAGGCGTCGAACGCGTGCTGGCACTGGCCGGCATCGGGACCGCCACGCCGCGTGAATGGCAGGGGCTCTGACGGCGACGGCGCTGATACGCGGACCAAGGCTGTGCCGCTACCGTGCGACGCGCTGCGGTGACAGAGCCGCCTCCCAGCGCCGGCGTGCACCGAGCACCATGTCCGGATAGGCTGCCTGGCCGCGGCTGCCGTTGTAGCTGCCCAGCGCCAGGAAGAGGTTGCCCTGCTCGCGCTTGAGGTAGTGGCGCAGGATGGCACAGCCGAAGCGCAGATTGGTCTGCAGGTGAAAGAGCCGACTGACATCGGGCTCCACCGACGACCGTGTGCTCTGAGCGCTGCCAGGCGGCAACCAGGCTGCGGGCACCGATGCCGCCGGCGCGGCTTTGCCGTCCAGGTCGGCGTGTGGCGCTGCCAGCAAGCGCAGCCAGAAGGGCATGACCTGCATGTAGCCGCGTGCGCCGGCACTGGAGATGGCGTACTTGCGAAAACCGCTCTCGACCTCGATGAGCCCCAGCACCAGCGTCGGCTCGAGGCCGGCACGCCGGCTCTCGTACCACACGGTCTCGAGGAACTCGCGCCGTACGGTGAAGTCAGGCTTGCGCTGCTTGAGCTTGTCGCTCATCGCGCCCAGCCAGCGCAGGTAGACCAGCCGGTCGTCGAGCTGGTCGAACTCGATGCGCGGCGGGCCGCTGTCGGACACCGCCGCAGCCAGCGCGGTGCGCACGGTGTCGGCCAGCGGTTCCTCGATCTGCCGGCCGGCCAGCGCGCACGCGGGCTGCAGCAGCATCAGCGCAACGGCCGCCGTGCCAAGCCACGACCGCAGCGCACACCCGCTCATGCCGTCACGCCGACAGCCGGCCCCGAACGAAGGCGGCGATCTCGGCCGCGGCCACCGGCGTGGCGGCAGCGTCACGCCGGCCCTGGTACTCGACCTTGCCGTCCTTCAGGCCACGGTCGGAGATGACGACACGGTGCGGCACGCCGATCAGCTCCCAGTCGGCGAACATGGCTCCGGGGCGTTCGCCGCGGTCGTCGAGGATGACGTCCACGCCGGCGGCCTGCAGTTCGTCGTGCAGCGCCTGGGCTGCCGATCTCACCACCTCGGAGCGGTCCATGCCGATGGGGCAGACCGCCACGGTGAAGGGCGCCAGGGCGTCCGGCCAGACGATGCCGCGGGCGTCATGGTTCTGCTCGATGGCCGCGCCCAGGATGCGCGTCACGCCGATGCCGTAACAACCCATCTCCATGAGCTGGGGCTTGCCGGTCTCGTCCAGGTAGGTGGCGTTCATCGCCTTGCTGTACTTGGTGCCGAGGAAGAACACGTGGCCGACCTCGATGCCGCGCTGGATGGCGAGCACACCCTGGCCGTCCGGCGAGGGGTCGCCCGCCACGACGTTGCGGATGTCGGCCACCAGGTCGGGCTCGGGCAGGTCGCGGCCCCAGTTCACGCCGGTGAGGTGGAAGTCCGGCTCGTTGGCGCCGCAGACGAAATCGGCCATGGCCGCGACGGTGCGATCCGCCACCACCTTGACCGGCTTCTTCAGGCCGATGGGGCCGAGGTAGCCGGGCTTGCAGCCGAAGTGGTCCTCGATCTCGCCCACGGTGGCGAAGCGGAAGCCGCCCTTGAGCCCGTCGACCTTGCCGACCTTGACCTCGTTCATGTCGTGGTCGCCTCGCACCAGCAGCAGCCAGACGGTGGACTTGACGATGTCGCCAGCCTCGTTCAGCTCGTCGGTGGCCAGCACCAGCGACTTCACCGTCTGCGCCAGCGGCAGGCCCAGCAGCGTGGCCACGTCGGCACAGGTGCTCTTGCCGGGCGTGGGTGTTTTCGTCAGCGCCTGGCTGGCGGCGCCGCGTGCAGGCAGCAGGGCCACGGCCTCGGCCAGCTCGATGTTGGCGGCGAACTCGCTCGTGGGGCAGTAGACGATGGCGTCCTCGCCCGTCTCGGCGATCACCTGGAACTCGTGGCTCAGGTCGCCGCCGATGGCGCCGGTGTCGGCTGCCACGGCGCGGTACTGCAGGCCGAAGCGGTCGAAGATGCGCTTGTAGGCCGTGAACATGGCCTCGTAGCTCTTCGCTGCGCCGGCGGCGTCACGGTCGAAGGAGTAGGCGTCCTTCATCGTGAACTCGCGCCCGCGCATGATGCCGAAGCGCGGCCGGCGCTCGTCGCGGAACTTGGTCTGGATGTGATAGAAG
>JBJOKY010000087.1:0-13286 GCA_046045865.1 Pseudomonadota bacterium
GACGTCGCCTTCCGCATGACCGACTTCGCCACCCGCAACGCCGAACGCGCGGGCGTGGCCCACGTGATCGACTTCCGCACCATGGACGCGCTGCAGCGCCCGGCGCCGGCCGCATCGGGCGTGCTGATGCTCAACCCGCCCTACGGTGAGCGCATCGGCGCCAAGGGCACGGGCGCGACCGAGGCTGGCGCCAACGAGCGTGAGCCCGCCGAGCGCCCGCCACGCGGCAGCCGGGAGGATTTTGATGGGGGGGGCACGCCCGAGGCCTTCTTCGGCGCCCTGGCCGGCCACTGGAAACGCGGCTACGCGGGCTGGACGGCCTGGGTGCTCAGCCCCGACGCCAGGCTGCCGCAGGCCATGCGGCTGAAGGAGTCGCGCCGGGTGCCGATGTGGAACGGGCCGATCGAGTGCCGGCTGTTCCGCTTCGACCTGGTGGCCGGCTCGATGCGCAAGGATGCCGTGGCGGCGCCCTGAGAAGTCAGCTCGCCGCGGGCGGCTGGGCCGACGTGGCGTCGCCGCCGGCGCCGCCGTTGTCCGGGCCGGCGTTGTCTGCGCCGCCGCCCTGGTCATCGCCACCTTGAGGGTGGCCATGCGCCTTGCGCTGTTCCTTCTCGGCTTTCTTCTGCTTCTTGGCCAGCTCGCGCTGACGTTTCTCGAACTGGTAGTTGGGCTTGGCCATGGGATGTCTTTCTGTACGGCGGACGGCGCACCTGCACCGCCCCTGAGCTTGGCCCCCATGGTAGCCCGCGGCCGCGTGCACAGGCGTCAGCGCCTGTGTCGGCAAGGCGGATATGCCCTCATGCCGGCGCGCCGTGTGGCTCCCGCGGCCAGGTGCCGGCGTGGGCAAGAATGAGTTCATGAGCCTGTGCCCGCCTTCATCGTTGCAGTACCCCGGCGTGCAGCGCCCGTGGCGAGCCCGGCCAGGGTGGGTCTGCGCGCGGATCCTCGGGCTGCTGGTCATGCTGATCCATCTGCCGGGGCTGGCGGTGCCCGCTACTGCCGATCCGCCGACACCGGCGCCGCCCGCGGCACCCATGCCACCCCTGGGGCCCGCGCCGCGCATCGGCCTGGTGCTGTCCGGCGGCGGGGCGCGCGGCCTGGCGCACGTCGGCGTGCTGGCGGTGCTGGAGCAGGCGCGCGTGCCCATCGCCGCGATCGCCGGCACGTCCATGGGCGCCATCATCGGCGGGCTGTATGCCAGCGGCGTGAGCGCGGCCGAGCTGGAGCGCGAACTCGTCGCGCTCGACTGGGACGCCCTGTTCGCCAGCCGCGTGCCGCGTGCCGCCCTGGCGCAGCGCCGCAGGGAGGAGGATTTCGACGTCTCGCCCGCCGTGGAGCTGGGCCTCAAGCCCGACAGCGGCGAGCTGATGCTGCCGCTGGGCGGCGTGTCCAGCCGCGGGCTGGAGCTGCTGCTGCGCCGCTACGCCCTGCCGGCGCGCCGGGCGAGCAGCTTCGACGACCTGCCCATCGCCTTCCGCGCCGTGGCGACCGACATGGAGACCGGCGCACCTGTCGTGTTCGACCAGGGCGACCTGGCCACCGCGCTGCGCGCCAGCATGTCGGTGCCCGGCGTGTTCGCGCCCATCGAGGTGGGTGGGCGCATCCTGGGTGATGGCGGACTGGTCGACAACCTGCCGGTCGACGTGGTGCGCGCCATGGGCGTGGACATCGTCATCGCGGTCAACATCGGCACGCCGCTGCAGCCGCGCGCCACGCTGGGCACGGTGTCGGGCGTGACGCTGCAGATGATCAACATCCTGACCGAGCAGAACGTGGCGCGCTCGCTGGCCCGGCTGGACGCGGCGCGCGGCGACATCCTGCTTGTGCCGCCGCTGGGCAGCCTGGCGTCGAGCGACTTCGCCCAGGTGAGGGAGTTCATCGCGCGTGGCCGCCAGCAGGCCGGCGCGCAGTTCGAGCAGCTCGCCGCCCTGGGCCTGGCGCCTGATGCCTGGGCCGGGCGGCAGGCGCGCCTGGCGGCCTGGCCGCGCGCCGACGCCTCACCCCGGCTGGCCGGCGTGAGCTTCGAGGGCCAGCAGGTCAGCCGCCCGGAGGTCTACGCCGGGCGCCTGGCCAGCCGCGCCGGTGCGGCCTTCGACGTCGACCGTGCCGAGGCCGACAGCCGTGCCCTGGCTGCCAACGACGACTACCTGCACACCGACTACCGCCTGGTCGACGGTCCGGCGGGCACGGGGCTGGTGTTCCACCTGGACGAGAAATCCTGGGGCCCGAACTACTTCCGTGCCGGGCTGGAACTGGCCAGCGACTTCGCCGGGCGCGGCGAGTTCAACCTCAAGCTCAGCCACAACCGCCACTGGCTCAATGCCGCGGGCGGCGAGTGGCGCAACCGGCTGCAGGTCGGCTCGGTGCCGCGCTGGTCGACCGAGTGGTACCAGCCGCTGACGCGCCAGATCGATCCGTCGGGCGCCTGGTTCGCCTCGCTGCACGCCGACGGCGAGCGTCGGCGCAGCAATGCCTACCGCCCGGTCGCACCCGACGCCAACGGCGCGCAGGCCCGGCTGCTGGCGCGTTACGCGCGCAGCCAGCTGCGCGCCGGCGTCGATCTGGGCCAGCCCTGGGGGCAGTGGGGCGAGCTGCGCAGCGGCGTGGTCTTCGAGAGCATCAACCTGCAGCCCGAACTGCTGGCCGGCGACGTGACGCTGGCCGCTGCCGGCACCGACCTGCGCAGCCAGGAGCTGGCCTGGCGCGTGGCCGCGGTGATCGACCAGCTGGACTACGCCAGCTTCCCGACCCAGGGCTACCGCGTGCGCCTGGCGGGCATGGTGGGCCGGCGCAGCGGCGCGGCCGAGCTGCTGTCCACCGGTAGCGAGACCTTCCGCCGCGTCGAGTTGGATCTGAACGACGTGCAGCGCCTGGGCAGGCTGGCGGTGGATGCCAGCCTGCGCCTGCGTTACGCCGACCAGAGCCTGATCGAGCCGTTCTCGGCTGCCGGCACGGCCGGCGGTGCGGCGGGCATCGGCCAGTACACGCTGGGCGGCTTCCACAACCTGTCAGGCTACGAGGTCGACCAGCTGTCGGGCAACCAGGTCGTGCTGGGCCGGCTCACCGCCTACCTGCGCCTGACCAGGCAGCCGGTGCTCACGCGCGGCTTCTTCGCCGGCGCGTCGGCCGAGCTGGGCAATGCCTGGGCGCGGCGCAGCTCGGTGCGCTGGCGCGAGCTGCGGTCGGGTTACAGCCTGTTCCTGGGCGCGGACACCGGCCTGGGGCCGTTCTACCTGGGGCTGACCTGGGCGCCGCAGGGCTCGACCGGCCTGTACCTGCAGCTCGGCCGGCCCTGACGCGGGGTGGTGGACGGGCTGCGCAGCGCCCGTCCGGGCGGCTCAGCCCCGGGCCGGCGCCTCGTCGTCGTCGGGCGTGTCGAACTCGGGGTTGTCGGCCTCTTCGTCGGCGGCCAGCCGTTCGTGGGTGCCGCCGGCCACCGGCAGGCGCGGCACGGGCGCGCCTTCGGGCAGCGGCGGGCTCCATTCGCGCAGGCACACGGCCAGGTCGTCCACGCCCTGGCGCGACAGGGCCGAGAACAGCAGCACGCCCACGTCCGAGGCCTCGCTGGCGAGCTCGCCCAGGTCGTGCTGGGTCTGGCGCAGGATGTCGGCGGCCTGCTTGCGGCCGAGCTTGTCGGCCTTGGTCAGCACCACGAGCAGCTTGACCTCGCCGTTGGCCACGCGCGGCGCGACGAAGTCGAGCAGCTGGCGATCGAGCGGCGTGAGGCCGTGGCGCGAGTCGACCATCTGCACCACGCCGGCCAGGTTGCGGCGCAGGGCCAGGTAGTCGGCCATCACCTTCTGCCAGCGCAGCTTGGCGGCGCGCGCCACCGCGGCGTAGCCGTAGCCGGGCAGGTCGGCCCACAGGCTGTCGGGCACGTCCTTGGGGCCGACGGTGAACAGGTTGATGTGCTGGGTGCGCCCGGGCATCTTGGATGCGAAGGCCAGCTGGCGCTGCTGCGCCACCGTGTTGATGGCGGTGGACTTGCCGGCGTTGGAGCGGCCGACGAAGGCGATCTCGGGAAGGTCGTGCGCGGGCAGCTGATCAAGCCTGCTGGCGGTGGTGAAAAAGCGCGCTCCGTGGGCCCAGGCCAGGGCGGAGCGGGCGGCCGGGTCCACCTGCGGTGTGCGGGCGGCGGTCTTGTAAGCGGGCTGCATTGGAGGACATTGTAAAATCTCGCGGTTTCGCGCCCGAGAGGCGCTTTGTTTTGCCCGAATCCGGTGCTTGTGCGCAGCCTGCGCCGGCCGGGGTCCGACCTTCGCCCTCCCCACGTTTTGCCCACTTCCGACACCATGAAGCCCTACGCTCTGACGATCCTGGCCCTGGGACTTGCCGCGCTGCTCTCCACCGCGTCGGCCAATGAAGCCAAGCCGGCTGCGGCCAAGGTCGACCCGGCCAAGGGGGGCGAGATCTCCGCCGCCGTGTGTGGCGCCTGCCACACCAGCGACGGCAGCCGCGGTGTGCCGGCCAACCCCATCCTGCAGGGCCAGCACCCGGAATACATCGTCAAGCAACTGGGCGAGTTCAAGGCCGGCAAGCGCGACAACCCCATCATGAAGGGCTTCGCCAGCGCGCTGAGCGACGACGACATGAAGAACGTCGCCGCCTTCTACGCCGGCAAGCAGGCCAAGCCGGGCGCTGCCAAGAACAAGGATCTGGTCGTGCTGGGCGAGAAGATCTACCGCGGCGGCATCGCCGAGCGCAGCGTGCCGGCCTGTGCCGGCTGCCACAGCCCGACCGGCGCCGGCATCCCGGCCCAGTACCCGCGCGTGGGCGGCCAGCATGCCGACTACACCGAAGCCCAGCTCAAGGCCTTCCGCGACGGCGTGCGCAAGAACAGCGCCCAGATGACCGGCGTGGCCGCACGCATGAACGACCGCGAGATCAAGGCCGTGGCCGACTACATGGCCGGCCTGAACTGAGCCTGCACCACTCGGCAGGCTGAGGTGCTTGCACCGCCGGCCAGCCTGATGAAGCCGACCCGAGGGTCGGCTTTTTCATTGCCGGCGGCCGGCCGTGCATGAGCCGACCACCGGAGCGGGGGTATCCGGGTCGACCCTGGTACAAGCGGTCACAAGTCACGCCAGGTGCGTCGATGTGTGCCGATATCCTAGCCAGCACCTGCTCATCGCCCTGCACGGAGAAGTCGCCATGCCCCATGTCCAGCGCAACCGCCAGGGCGAGATCGTGAGCCTGCACCGTGATCCTCAGCCGGGGGCCGTCTTCCTGCCGGCCGAGCATCCCGAGGTGCAGGCCTTCGTCGGACACCCGCCGGGTGTCGCACGCGCCGCCGCCTTCGCCACCCTGGATGCCGAGTTCATCCGTGTCATCGAGGACGTGGTGGACGTGCTGGTGGCGCGCAACATCATCCGCATCACCGACCTGCCGGGTGATGCGCAGCACAAGCTGTTCGAGCGCAAGAGCTTGCGCGAGGGCTTGAAGCGCAACGCGCTGCAGCTCTACGCCGATCTGCCGGCGGTGCTCGACATCGAGATGGATGCGGGCGTGGTGCCGACCGACACGCTGGCCAGTCCGCTGATGGATCACGCCAGCCTGACCCGGCTGGTGGGTCTCAAGGGCGGTGACGAGGACGTGCTCTGAGCGTCCCCGGGGCCGGGCCGCGCCCGCCCAGCCCCTTGTTGCACGGGTGGCAATTGCGGCTGTAAGAATCGCTCCGGTCCGGGCGACCCAGTCTGGCGCACAGGCGCCGGTGGCTGGCACCGGCTGCCTCACCCACCCGGAGCCCGATGCCATGAGCCTGAACCGTCCCGATCGCCGCGCCAGCGGCTTTGTCCATCCCCACGCCAGCGAGATCACGCCGCAGGCGGTGTACGCCGAGCGGCGCGCCTGGCTGGCGCGTTCGGGCCTGGCGGGGGCCGGCCTGCTGATGTCGGGCGGCGCACCGGGGCTGATGTCCGCGGCGCAGGCGCAAGCGGCGCCGGCCCGGCCCGGCAAGCTGGCTGCACTGGCCGGCGCCCGCAGCAGCGTGGCCGGTGCCCTGGTGATGGACAAGCCCACCGCCTACGCCGACGCCAGCAGCTACAACAACTACTACGAGTTCGGCACCGACAAGTCCGACCCGGCGCGCAACGCCGGCAAGCTCGTCACCCGGCCCTGGACGGTGAGCGTGGAGGGCGAGGTGAAGAAGGCGCGTACCTTCGATCTGGACGAACTGCTCAGGCTTGCGCCCATGGAGGAGCGCATCTACCGCCTGCGCTGCGTCGAGGGCTGGAGCATGGTCATCCCCTGGACGGGCTGGTCGGTGGCCGAGCTGCTGAAGAAGGTCGAGCCGACCGGCAACGCGAAGTACGTCGAGTTCGTCACCTTGGCGGATGCGAAGCAGATGCCCTTCGTCGGCTCGCGCGTGCTGGACTGGCCCTATGTCGAAGGCCTGCGCCTGGACGAGGCCATGCACCCGCTCACCCTCATGGCCTTCGGCATGTACGGCGAGGTGCTGCCCAACCAGAACGGTGCACCGCTGCGCCTGGTCGTGCCCTGGAAGTACGGCTTCAAGAGCGCCAAGTCCATCGTCAGGATCCGCCTGGTCGAGAAGCAGCCGGCGACGGCCTGGGTCAAGGCCGCGGCGCAGGAATACGGCTTCTATTCCAACGTCAACCCGAACGTGGACCACCCGCGCTGGAGCCAGGCGACCGAACGGCGCATCGGCGAGGACGGCCTGTTCGCCAAGAAGCGCCCGACGCAGATGTTCAACGGCTACGAGGCCCAGGTCGGCCAGCTCTACGCCGGGCTGGACCTGAAGAAGAACTACTGAACGGGGCGGCGCGATGTCTGCCGTCCATGCTGCCGCCAACCCGGCCCACAATCCGACCGCCCATGCCGCCGCTGCCGCCGTGCCGCGCCGGCCGCTGCAGCAGCGCATCGGCCGCTGGCTCGGCCACCGCGCGGCCAAGCCCGTCGTCTTCCTGCTGTGCCTGCTGCCGCTGGTCTTCATGGTGGTCGGCGCGGTCATGAACACCCTGGGCGCCAACCCCGCCGAGGCCCTGCTGCGCGGCACCGGCCTGTGGAGCCTGCGCATGTTGTGCCTGGTGCTGCTGGTCACGCCGCTGCGCAAGGCCACCGGCTGGGTGGCGCTGGCGCGCTGGCGGCGCATGCTGGGCCTGTTCATGGCCTTCTACGCCAGCCTGCATTTCCTGGCCTATGCCTGGCTGGACATGGGTTTCGACCTCGATGCCATCGTGCGCGACCTGCCCAAGCGGCCGTTCGCCCTGGTCGGCTTCCTGGCCTTCGTGGCCACCGTGCCGCTGGCGCTGACCTCGTTCAACCGCGCCATCCGCTGGCTCGGCGCGCCGCGCTGGCAGGCGCTGCACAAGCTGGTCTATGCCATCGTGGTGCTGGCAGTGCTGCACTTCCTGTGGGTGCGTTCGAGCAAGCACCGCTACGGCGACGTGCTGATCCACGGCGGCATCCTGACCACCCTGCTGGTCGTGCGCGTGCAGGCCTGGCGGGCACGCAGGTCTGCGCCGGCGGCGCAGCGCGGCAGCACGCCGGGCTGAGCGGCGCCGGTGTCGAGTCCCGCTGCGGCGGGGTGCCGGCACCCCGCACGGAGTGGAAAATCTGATGCGGCCGGGCCGCAACGGTTTGGAGTGCTTTTGCTGATCCGGGCGCCATTCTGACTACTGGCTGACGTGCACCTTGCACACGAGCCGGTTTTGATCGTCAGGCCCCCTGTTTTCCTCGATACGAGGGGGGCGGCAACCCCTAGCATGACGATCAACACCTATCCGTGACCCTGCACATGCCCTCCACCAGCCTCTATCCGGCACGACAAATCGGCCGGCCTCAGCCACGCCCCGAACTCGTGCGCCCGGTGGGTGATGCATCGGACGAGGACCTGGCGGACGAGACCCTGCCTGCGCCGCTGAGCGACATGCCGACGACGACCGGTGGCGTCGGCCTGCTCGACGCCGCACTGGGCTGCGCCGAGCATCTGCAGTGGGACGAGTCGAGCTGGCACCTGCACCGCTACGCACAGCAGTTGCTACGCGAGCCGGCCGGGGCCGACCATCTCGACGACCTGCTCCACCTCGCCAGCCAGACCACGCGTCTGCGCCGCTGCATGGACCGTGCGGCCAACGTCGACGTCGCCCTGGCGCGTCGGGTCGGCGGTCTGGCGCGTGACCTCTGCTATGAAGTGGTCTGCCTGCTCGGCCAGGTCGTGGACGTCGGCCACCGCATGGCCATGCTGCTGTCCGTGGCCCACCTCCTCGACACACTGGGTGACGCATCGGACGCCCAGGCCATGCGTGACCAGGCCATCCTGGGCCTGCGCACCCTGTGCCGGCCGCGCTGGGCCCGGCCCGACAGCGCGCCCGACGACGCCGTGCATGGCCGCACGGCCATGCGCTTCGCCCGTGCAGCGGTGGTGTCCGGCGCGCTCTGACTCGGCCAGCGGCCGGATCGCCGCGGCGCTTCCGGCCTGGATCGGCCGGACTGGCGGCCGGTTCCCCTGTCCTGTCCGGTCAGAGCCCGGCCGGGCGGGCTGGCGCCTGGGTGCCACCGCCAGGCGGCGCGGCGTGCCCGCCGTCGGCCAGCGCCCTGGCCTTCAAGGCACCGGCCAGATCGCCATTGCGGCCGGCCACGTCGTACCAGTAGCGCGCCAGGCGCAGGTCGGCCGCCACGCCCAGGCCGGTTTCGTACATCGACGCCAGCAGGTACTGCGCACCCACGTCGCCGGCCGTCGCGGCCTTGCGGTACCACTCGGCCGCCGCCATGGCGTCGGCGGCGACACCGCGGCCCAGGTAGTAGGCCGTCGCGACCTCGACCTGCGCGTCGACGCTGCCGGCCTCGGCGGCCTGCAGGTACCAGCCCAGCGCCAGGCCCGGCTCGGGCCGGCCGAGCCGGCCGCTGTCGTGCAGCTGGCCCAGGGCGAATTGCGCCGTGACGAAGCCGCCCGCGGCCGACTGTTCGAGCAGGCTCAGCGCCAGGCGCAGGTCGGGCTGCGGCACCTCGCCGCGCAGGTGCATGACGGCCAGGTTGTGCCGTGCCGCGGCATCACCGGCACGCGCCAGGCGTTCGAAAGCCCGCCGGGCGGCGACGAACCGGTGCGCGTCATAGTCGCGCACCGCGGCCAGCAGCGCCGCTGAAGGTTGCAGCGGTGTCCGGGCTGCCGGGCCCGCGGGCTGGCTGGCCGGCGGCGCATCGGCCGCAGCCGCGCCCGCCATGCCGAGCCAGGTGGCGAGCAGCAGCGCTGGCCAGCGGCGCAGCCCTGCGGGTGGGTGGACGGTCGTGCCGGCCAGGCCGGGAGGCTGATGGGAACTCATGCCGCAACGATAGCCCCCGGTGCGGGTCGGCGCCGGCCCGGGGCTGCTCGCGCCCGTGCATGCTGGCGCCGCGACAATGTGCCCCCTCACCGAGGTTCTGCCCGATGCTGATCCGCCACCTGGGCCGCCAGCCCTATCTGCCCACTTTCGACGCCATGCGCGCCCACACCGAGGCGCGCACCGCCGACACGCCCGACGAGCTGTGGGTGTGCGAGCACGACCCCGTCTACACCCAGGGCCTGGCGGGCAAGCCTGAACACGTGCTGGCGCCCGAAGGCGTGCCCGTGGTGGCGACCAATCGCGGCGGCCAGGTCACCTACCACGGCCCCGGCCAGGTGGTGGCCTATCCGCTGGTGGATCTGCAGCGCCTGGGCATCTACGTCAAGGAATACGTCTACCGGCTGGAGGAGGCAGTCATCCGCACCCTGGGCGAGTGCGGCATCACCGGCCACCGCGTCGCCGGCGCGCCGGGCATCTATGTGCGGCTGGACGACCCGTCCAGCCACGCCGCGCTCACCGGCCCGGCCGATCCGCGCGACCCCTTCCGCGGCCTGGGCAAGGTGGCGGCGCTGGGCATCAAGATCAGCCGGCACCGCAGCTACCACGGCGTGGCGCTCAACGTGGCGATGGACCTGGCGCCCTACGCCCGCATCAACCCCTGCGGCTACGCCGGGCTGGCCACGGTCGACTTGGCTACACTCGGCGCCCCTGTCGCCTGGGGTGCTGTTGCCGATCGGCTGGCAGGCCATCTCGATGCCCTGCTGAGCCGCTAAGACATGTCAGACACCACCACTCCCAGCCCGACCGAGCCGACGCCCCAGACGCCCGCCACGCCGCCGGCCTACGACCCCAGCGCCAAGCAGAAGGCGCAGGCCAAGACCTCGCGCATCCCGATCAAGGTGGTGGCGGCAGAGACGCTGAAGAAGCCCGACTGGATCCGCGTCAAGGCCGGCAGCCCGAGCACGCGCTTCTACGAGATCAAGCAGATCCTGCGCGAGCACAAGCTGCACACGGTGTGCGAGGAGGCGAGCTGTCCCAACATCGGTGAATGCTTCGGCCACGGCACGGCCACCTTCATGATCATGGGCGACAAGTGCACCCGGCGCTGCCCCTTCTGCGACGTGGGCCACGGCCGCCCCGATCCGCTGGACGTGAACGAGCCGGCCAACCTGGCGCGCACCATCGCGGCCCTCAAGCTCAAGTACGTGGTGATCACCAGCGTCGACCGCGACGACCTGCGCGACGGCGGCGCCGGCCA
The DNA here is from genome assembly GCA_046045865.1 of Pseudomonadota bacterium. Lineage (GTDB taxonomy): Bacteria > Pseudomonadota > Gammaproteobacteria > Burkholderiales > Burkholderiaceae_C > Sphaerotilus. The sequence continues at coordinate 10,540 of JBJOKY010000087.1, forward strand.
TTTCGTCGAATGCATCCGCCAGGTGCGCGAACTCTCGCCCAGCACGCGCATCGAGATCCTGGTGCCCGACTTCCGCGGCCGCGACGACCGTGCGCTCGAGATCCTGAAGGCCGCGCCGCCCGACGTGATGAACCACAACCTGGAGACCGCGCCGCGCCTGTACAAGGAAGCGCGCCCGGGCAGCGACTACGCCTTCAGCCTGAATCTGCTCAGGAAGTTCAAGGCCCTGCACCCCGACGTGCCGACCAAGAGCGGCCTGATGGTGGGCCTGGGCGAGACCGACGACGAGATCCTCGACGTGATGCGCGACATGCGCGCCCACGACATCGACATGCTCACCATCGGCCAGTACCTGGCCCCCAGCGGCCACCACCTGCCGGTGCGCCGCTACGTCCACCCGGACACGTTCAGGATGTTCGAGCGCGAGGCCGCCGCCATGGGCTTCACCCACGCCGCCATCGGCGCGCTGGTGCGCTCGAGCTACCACGCCGATCAGCAGGCCGCCAGCGCCGGGGTGGCGCACGCGGTCTGATCGTCAGTCGTGACCTGTGTCACGACCGACACCTGGATCAAGGTCTGTGCAGGCCTGAATCTGTTGGCTTCAAGCAACTTGATTTGATCATTTCCGGAACTCCACCACCAGAATAACGCCGCTTTCCATAGCGATATTCAGGGAGTTCCGATGTTTTTACGTACCTGCCAGGTTGCACTGGCCTGCGCGGCCCTGCCTGCTGTTGCCATGGCCGCCGCGCCCCCCGGTGCGGGCGAGCTGATGCGCGATGCACCGCCGCCCGCGCGTGCCCCGCAGCTGCAGGCCCAGGTGCTGCCGCGCGCGCTGGCGTCCGAGCAGGCGCGGCAGATGGCCGGTGGCGTGACCATCCACCTGCAGTCGCTGCGCATCACCGGCATGCGCACCATCCCTGAAGCCACGCTGCAGGCGCTGGTGGCCGACGCCATCGGCAAGGACCTCGACTTTGCCCAGCTCCAGGCCCTGGCCGACCGCATCGGCGACCACTACCGCAGCCAGGGCTATCTGCTCGCCCAGGTCTTCCTGCCGGCGCAGAAGATCGTGCAGGGTGCCGTGCAGATCACCGTGCAGGAAGGCCAGCTCGGTCGCATCAGCGTCGACGCCGCACCGGTCGATCCCGGGGTGGTGCAGCCCTGGCTCTACGGCCTGCAGACTGGCGAGCCGCTGCTTGCCGACACGCTGGAGCGTGACCTGCTGCTGCTGGGCGATCTGCCCGGCGTGACGGTGCAGTCGGTGCTGCGCCCGGGCGCCAGCGGGGGCTACACCGACCTGGACGTGCAGGGGCGCGCCGCCCGCGGCCTGCACGCCGACCTGGTGCTGGACAACCACGGCAACCGCTACACCGGCGAATGGCGTCTGACCGGCCATGCCAGCCTGGGCAGCGTGCGCGAGTTCGGCGACAGCCTGGACGCCGTCGTCACCCACGGCTTCTCGGGCTACGACTACGCGCGCCTGGCCTGGCAGCAGCCGTTCGGCACCACGGGCGACCAGGTCGGCGTGGCCGGCTCGCTGATGGGCTACGAGCTGGGCAAGGAGTTTTCCAACCTCGACGCCCGCGGCCACGCGATCGACCTGACGCTCTACGGCCTGAGCACGCTGCAGCGCAGCCGCGCGCGCCGGGTGCAGGCCCAGCTGGCGCTGGACCTCAAGCGCTTCGACGACGTGGCCAACACCGCACGCTCCACCAAGCACGCCCAGGTGCTCACCCTGGGCGTGTCGGCGCAGAGCCTGCACGAGGCAGGCGCCACCAGCGCGCTGTCCGCCGGCCTGACGCTGGGGCGCCTGCAGCTCGACGACACCAGCGCCGCCAGCGACAACCTCAGCCTGCGCACCCGCGGCACGTATGCCAAGCTGACCGGCCAGGCCGAGGCCGGCATCCCCTGGGGCGTGGCCGGGCTGGTCAGCAGCGTGCGCCTGGGCGGCCAGTTCGCGGCCTGGCGCAACCTCGACTCGTCCGAGAAGATGGGCCTGGGCGGCCCGCAGGCCGTGCGTGCCCATGCCAGCGGCGAGGGCTCGTCCGACGACGCCCTGCTGTTCGGCACCGAGCTGCGGCGCGCCTGGGGCGATGCGCAGGTCAAGCTCTTCTTCGACGCCGCGCGCGGCCAGGCCAGCCACCGCGCGCCGGTCGACGGCAGCGCCGGCATCCAGCGCGCCACCCTGGCTGGCGCCGGCCTGGGGCTGGACATGAACCTGCCCGCTGGCGTGCTGCTGCAGACCGCCGTCGCCTGGCGCACGGCCGGCCGCGCCAGCCCGGACGTCGACCGCAACCCGCGCCTGTGGCTGCTGCTGGCCATCAAGCTCTGACACGCCGGCGGCGCCCGGCCCGGCGGCCTGTCGTGCACTGCCGGCGCCTGCCCGATCCGGCTGAACCATCTTTCCTGCCGATGCGCCCGGCCACCGGGCCTGGCCGGATCGCCGCCGCTGCCTCGTGCACGCGGCCGACCGGCACAAGAACACCTCAAGGAGTCCTGTCATGAACCACAGCTACCGCCTGGTCTGGAACGACGCCACGCGCCGTCTGGTGCCCGCCTGCGAAACCGCGCGCGGGCGCGGCAAGAGCGGCGGGCGCGCCGACCGTGCGCGCCGGGGCGCCGTGCCGCGCGCCGTGTCCCGCGCCGCGCAGATGCTCACCGCCGGTGTGGGGCTGAGTCTGAGTCTGAGTCTGAGTCTGAGTCTGAGTCTGAGTCTGAGTCTGAGTCTGAGTCTGGGACTGGGCCTT